>DAHVSB010000045.1 GCA_027324795.1 Alcanivoracaceae bacterium | reverse complement strand
CTGGGATGTACCCAAGCGACGGTGCAAAGCTTTAACGCGAGCCACCACTTCTCGTGGGCTAAAAGGCTTACAAATATAATCGTCGGCGCCAAGCTCAAGGCCTATAAGGCGATCCACCTCATCCACTTTGGCCGTGATCATAATAATGGCAATATCCGAAGATTTACGCAGCTCACGGCACACATCAAGGCCATCCATATCGGGTAGCATTAAATCCAGTAGCACCATGTCCGCTTGATTACTTTCCAGCCACTGCAAGCCGCCACCACCCGTAGCCTCCCAATGGGTGCTATAGCCACTGTGCTGCAAATAATCCTGTAGCAACTGGGCAATTTTGGGTTCATCTTCAATGATTAATAAGGTCATTATGCAAGCTCCCTGAACTGCAAAGTAAACATAAGCCCGCCCATGGCACTGGGCTGCACGTCAATACTGGCTCCATGGGCCTGCATAATGCGTTGCACCAAAGCTAGGCCAAGCCCCGAGCCACCAAACTGGCGATTGCGTGAGGCATTTTCTGCGCGAAATAAATGTTCAAACAAATGTGGCAATTTATCTTCCGCCACGCCCGGGGCAGAATCCTCAAGCACTAATACCACCTGGCGCTGATACACCTTAGCCTCAAGCCGCACAGTACCCGGCGAATCAGTGTAATTTAAGCTATTGCTCAGCAAATTGCTGATGAGTTGGCGCAAACGGGTGCTATCGCCCTCCACCATTAAGCTAGATGATATGTCGGCTGAAAAATGCAGCCCCTGCTCTTCAAAACGATGGCTGTATAAACGCACCTGCTCTTCTAATAAAGGCGCCAAATCCACCGCTTCCATGCGATACCGCAAACTGCCCACATCGGCCAAGGCAAGATCATGTAAATCATCCACTAAGTGCTTCAAATGCACCACTTCTTGCTGCAAGGACATCAGCTGCTCTGGATCGGGCTTGCGGATACCATCCACCAACGCCTCAATCTCGCCCTGCAAAATAGCCAACGGCGTACGTAGCTCGTGCGCCGTGTCGGCCAACCAACGGTCACGGGCACGCGCAGCTTCTTCTAAATGGTGGGCGAGCTGATTGATGCTTTCGCTGAGCAAACCAAGTTCATCACGGCGGTGGGTTTGAAAACGTTGGCCATAATCCCCCTGAGCCATGGCCTGTGTAAGATGAGCCATTCGGCGTAAAGGGCCACCTAACTGACGGGCCAACAACCAAGAGCCCAACAATGCCGCCGCTAACGCCGCCAAGGTGGTGAGCGCCAAGGAATGCCATTGCTGTTGGCGAAACGCTCTGTCGGTGCTATCCGTAATATCCGTTTGCATAGGATGATAAATTAGCGTGCCCACAGGTTTGTCGTTTAGCACCACCGCTAGACTGCGCTGCGAGCGCCCTTCCATGGCTTCACCACTGACCCGCTCGCCACTTTCATCCAATAAAATTAAGTGCCGAGGTAAACGCAAAGCACCGCGCACCCCGCGCGGATGATTGCCATGCTGTGCTGTGGGCCATTCCTGATAGTGCTGATAATAATCTGCTAACCGCTCCGCCACCTCTTCCATGCGCTGTTGTTCGCGTTCCTGCAGATACTCCACCAAACTGCGCTCAAAACTGAGCTGATACAGCGTAGCCGCCAGCAGCACTAGCACCATGCCTGTGGCAGAAAAAACCAAGAATAATCGCGTGCGAATACTGTGCATGACAACGGCCTTTGCAAAAAAGTGCTCACATCATAGCGCGTTTTTTGCCTAGCCATAGGGGGTGCACAATGTTTTCAAGTTTTGATGTTCTTGCTATATCGTTGGACACGAGAATCACGCAAGTTACTGCTTAAGTATTCTTCATAGCTACTATATCGAGCGAGTTTCAGGCACCAAGGTTCCCCATATTCCATTAACCCAGATTATCTTTGAACCATAGGTAGTGGGCACCGCGTAAAGTCAGCCCACCCAACATAAAGGCTTTAACGCCTCAGCCAAGCATCCACTTCTTCCACCACAGCTGCGGGCTTGCGTGCCCAGCGGAAGTGGTCGGCGGGAACGCCGAGCTTCTGTTCATCGAAGAGGCGATGGCTGCGTTTAGCGTTTTTGAATTTTTGCCACACAGCGGCAACGGCATTGGCAGGGGCAAAATCATCATTTTCCATTCGCAATGTCAGGATTCTGCCTTTAAACCGTTCAATACCCGCTTCAAAATCCACATCCATGCCTTTAGCGCGGTAAATATTGGTGCGTGCGAGTTCGCGCCAATCATTCATCAGGCCGCGGGCTTCGCGCCCGCCAAAGCCCAGGCGGTGGCCAGGGTAATACCCCAGCAAACCGTGGCTGATTGGTAAAAAGTGATACAAAAAAGCAAGACGCCTAGCAGTGCTGCCACTGTAGGCTTCTCGCCATGGGGTGGCGCAAGCCGCCAAAATCACGCCATCCACATTTTTATCTTTATTATTACGCCAGCCCGCGTACATGCACGCTAAGTGACCTCCTAGGCTGTGCCCCAGTAAATACACTGGTCGGTTGGGTGCGTTTTCCCGTGCCGCGGCCACCACGGTGGCAATATCCTGCTCTAGCATTTCACGGAAGCCATAATTCACTTTTCGCGATGGCGTTAACGCGCTTTCTCCATGGCCACGCTGCTCCGCCAGATACACATGATGCCCTAGCTCGTAAAGGGCTTCTGCCAAGGGTTCATAGTATCCGGCCCCCACACCCAGTGCGGGCAGCATCACAATGGACGCGCTGGAACCTTCCTCAGCATTGTTAATAAAAGCCTTGACTGGCACCTGATAATCACCATCTGTGGCTAAAAACTGCCACGTTTGCTTAACAGTGTTATTCATAACAAAACCTTGGGGTGAATTAATTTAACCCAACTTGTGCTGCCACAACATCAATGTAATCAATAATGGCAGAAATGATGTCCCGCTCATGTTCCGTTTGAGCGGCAATGGTACGGAAGGCTAAATCCTTGCGTAGAGCTTGAATATTACGACCTTCACCGGCTGTCACACGTTCGCGGCAAAAAGCTTGCCACTGTGCGGTTTCTTCGGCAGTAAGGGTGTCGGGGTAGTTGCGCCCGCGGTAGCGCCAGAGCATTTCTGGCAAGCGTTCATCTTCAAAAGGTAAGAATAAACGCCCTAATTCAGCGGGCGGAGTATGGATGACTTGCTGACACAGTCGTCTGTCCTGGGGGCTTAAAAAACCACCCGAATAAAGGCTGTGGTCCACATCGTCTTGTTTATCGCTCGCCCAAGGGGAATGACCAAACACTTGTGCCACTTTTTCTGCAACTCCAGGTGTATTGCGCACTTGCTTCCAACGCTCACGGAAAGCGTCTAAATCCCAGCCAAGGCGCTCTAATGCGGCATCATCTAACACGTTGGTGGGGGCCACCATAGGGCTGCGGTTAATACGGATTTCTTTAAGAGCTGGGCGCTCTACCCCCTCGGGCAATTCATCCACTGGGGTATATAAGCGCGCAATAATTTCTTCTGCTGATTGGTGCAACCAAACGCTAGGGTCCTGGTACAAGTCGCACACAATAATGCTATTACGATTGGTGGGGTGCGCCGCAAGGGGCATCACAAAGCCAGCGGCGTGGCGACTTGCGGGTATTTTGCTCGACACATGCACCACGGGGGCTTGGGTTTGCAAATTCAGCAATTGCTGAGCGGTGTTTTTAAAGCGCAAGCTCAAGGCAAATTCAAATAGCTTGGGCTGCGCACTTTTAATTAACTTAGCCAACTCAATGGTGGCGTACACGTCGCTTAGGGCATCGTGGGCATCGCCGTGTTCTATCTGATTGGCAGCGGTAAGGGCTTCCAAACGAAAGCTAGTGGTTTCACCATCGTCGCGCTTAGGCCAAACTACACCCTCTGGCCGTAAGGCGTGGCACAAGCGTACCACATCGATTAAGTCCCAACGCGAATTGCCATTTTGCCATTCGCGGGCATAAGGGTCATAAAAGTTACGAAATAAGGTTTGGCGAGTGACTTCGTCATCAAAGCGGATGCTGTTATACCCCACGGTGCAGGTATTAGGCTGTGCCATTTGCTCATGGATTTGAGCAATGAACTCCGCCTCCGGCAGACCATTTTCAAGAGCTTGCTGTGGTGTGATTCCGGTAATGAGGCAAGCACCAGGGTCCGGCAAATAATCCGGCGTGGGCTTAGCATAAATCATCAGAGGTTTACCGATGATGTTCAGCTCGGCATCTGTGCGAACACCAGCAAATTGTGCCGCTCTGTCTTGGTGAGGGTTCACCCCCCAAGTTTCGTAATCATGCCAAAAGAAAGTGGCTTGGTTCATTTTGTTCCCCTTGCTCACCGCTTTGGGTGCTTTAGCGGCGCTAAGTCTTGCTGATTTATACACAATGAGCAAGCTTGCTCGGTGTATTTTTCCAACAACCCTTACTAAATGCTTGAAAAAAAAGCTCACCGGCCTCATTTCTGGCCAACTATGATACGCTAAGCCACGATAATATTTCTTCCACAGCGAGCAGTCCTATGTATCAATACCGTGCAGATGCCCCGAGCCGAGACACCTTAGCCCAAACACCACATTGGGTACTTCTCAACTTTGGCACCGATTGGTGCGGTCACTGTCAGGCTGCCCAAGCGGCGGTGAGCGAATTTATCGCAACGCAAGCTGTGGAACACATCCCTGTTGAGGACGGCAAAGGCCGCCGCCTTGGCCGCGAGTTCAAGGTAAAGCTGTGGCCCAGCCTTATTTTATTGCACCACGGCGAGGAAGTAGCACGCGTGATACGCCCCACACATCTCGACGATTTGGCCCCATTAATCCAAGCCCTATCCAATTAAGAGCCCGATATGACACAAACATTAACGATTATTCGCCCCGATGATTGGCACTTACACCTACGCGATGGCGAGCTATTGGCGGGCACGGTCCCTGCCACCGCTAACGTATTTGGCCGCGCTATTATCATGCCCAACCTCACACCGCCTGTGGTGAATCTTGCGCAAGCACAAGCGTATCGCCAACGCATTATGGCCCAGGTGCCCGCAGGGGTTGAGTTTGAGCCTTTAATGGTGCTTTACCTCACCGATAATATGCAGCCTCAAGAGATTGCTGACGCTGCTGCTAGCGGTATCGTTTACGGTGCAAAGCTTTACCCCGCCGGCGCCACCACCAACTCTGACAGTGGTGTTAGCGACCCAAGCAAAATCTTCCCCCTCTATGAGGCATTAGAAAAACACGGTATTCCTTTGTTGCTTCACGGCGAGGTAACTGACAGCGACATCGATATTTTCGACCGCGAAAAATATTTTATTGACCGCCACTTAGGCGTTATTCGTGAACAGTTTCCCGCCCTTAAAATCGTGTTTGAGCACGTAACCACTAAGGAAGGGGTGGACTTTGTTAAAGCCAACGGCAGACTCACAGCGGCAACAGTTACCCCACAGCATTTAATGCTGAATCGCAATGATTTATTAGTGGGTGGCGTGCGCCCACACCATTATTGCCTGCCTATTTTAAAGCGTCGCGAACACCAAGAAGCCATTCAAGCCGCCGTCTTAAGCGGCCATACCCAGTTCTTCTTGGGCACAGATTCTGCCCCCCATGCGCGCAATGCTAAGGAAGCGGCCTGCGGCTGCGCTGGCTGTTATTCCGCACCCGCGGCATTGCCCTTGTATGCGCACTTTTTCGACACCCATGGTGCACTAGATAAACTAGAGGCTTTTGCAAGCCAATTTGGCCCTGCCTTTTATGGTTTGCCGGAACATAACGACACCGTAACACTCATCAAGAAAGATTGGCAAATCCCCGCCACGCAGCATATCGCTGGGGTGGAATTCACTCCCTGGCAAGGGGGCGAAACCATCCGTTGGTGCTTAGCCGATTAGGATTTTCTATGTCTGTTTTATCTTCTGTTGAATATTCTGTTTTAGATTTAGCCCCAGTGACCGATACGGGCACTGAGGCTGAGGCTATTAGCAATGCGGTTGCACTAGCGCAAACCGCCGAGCGTTTAGGCTATAAGCGCTTTTGGCTTGCCGAACACCATAATATGGATGGCATTGCCAGTGCTGCCACCGCTGTGCTGATTGGCCATATTGCTGCCGCCACCCATACCATTCGCGTAGGTGCAGGCGGCGTCATGCTACCCAACCATGCTCCCTTGGTGGTGGCAGAAAATTTTGGGACCTTGGCCACCATTTATCCGGGCCGCATTGATTTAGGCTTAGGCCGTGCACCCGGCGGCGACCGCCTAACATTACGCGCTTTGCGTCGCCACAACGACACCAACGTGAATGATTTCCCCGAACAAGTAGCGCTGCTTGAGCAGCTGTTCGGCCCAGAGCAACCCGGCCAACGGTTATTTGCCCGCCCTGGCACTAATACGCGCGTACCTATTTGGTTGCTGGGTTCTAGCTTATTCAGCGCGCAACTCGCAGCCATGCGCGGCTTGCCCTACTCTTTTGCTTCTCACTTTGCACCGGCGCTATTACACCAAGCGCTCAAGGTGTATCGCGATAATTTTCAGCCCTCCGAGTTTCTGGATAAACCTCACGTTATGGTGGCTGCGCCTTTGTTACTCGCTCCCACTGATAGCGAAGCTGAGTACTTAGCCACCACAGCGCTACAGCGTGGTTTGGCGTTAATTCGCGGTGAGGGTTTGCGCATGAAGCCGCCTGTGGACGATATGGATGCCTTATGGCACCCAAGAGAGAAACACGCCATTTTAAGCATGTACGGTGAGGCGCTCATAGGCGGCCCCGACACGGTCAGCAAAAAACTTAAAATACTTATAGAAAGCACGCAAGCAGATGAGGTGATTTTCACCTGTGATTTTTACGAGCACGCCCACCGTGAAAGGGCTTTAACCCAACTAGCAGAACTAGTAACTTGAGGAATTGCTGCTCACCCCAATCAGGTGAGCAGCCTTTAATTAAGGGTTCAGTGTTTGTAAGTAGTTGGCGATACCCTCTATCTCTTCATCGCTTAAACGCTCAGCCACAAATCGCATCACCTCACTATGGCGCCGTGGGTCCTTATCGCGAAAAGCGGTTAAGGTGCGACGAACATACTCCATGGGCTGCCCTGCCAACCGAGGAATATTTTCAGCGCCCAACCCTTCGCTACCATGGCATTTTTGACAGTGCTTCTCGTAAACCACTTGCCCCGCCGTTGCCTTTTCTGGCGTTTCAGCTTCTTTTACTGCAACTTGCTGCTGGCTATAGTAAACCGCAATGTTTACCTTCTCTTCTAAGGTCAAGGACTGCGCTAACTCTGTCATAACATAGTCAGTACGCTGCCCATTACCAAATTGTTCAAAAGCCGAAAACAAATAAACAGGATTCTGTGCCGCTAAATTAGGAATGCGGTTGCGTTTACTATTACCATCCACCCCGTGACAATAACCGCAAAACACAATGGCTTCTTTACCGCTTTCATAAGCTTTCTTGCTAAGCTCACTACTGTTTTGAATAGCTTTTAGCATACTAATGGGATCTTCATCTGCCATTAACATCGGACTCAATAGCAGCAACCCCAGTGCAACAATACGTTCCATACCCTTTCCTTTTCCCCAAAAAACGACAAAGCCGGAAAACTTACGTTAAACCGGCGTTTATCTTAGTGACATAAGTCGGTGCTTAACACCAACACACGTCAATATTTACGCATTCGTCGAGCGCCCAAAAGTTATATCTCTAGGCCTGCGGATGCGCTTTGACTTGGTTATCACGCAGCAAATTAAGCGCATTTAAATACGCCCGCGCCGATGCCATGACAATATCCGTATCGGTGCCATTACCGTTCATCACGCGGCCACCTAGCTCCAAGCGCACTGTCACTTCGCCTTGGGAATCTGCCCCTTGGGTGATAGCGTTTACCGAGAACAGCTGTAAATTTGCCCCCGATTTCGCCAAGGTTTCAATGGCATTAAAGGTAGCGTCCACTGGGCCTGAGCCTGAGGCTTCGAGCTGATGCTCTTCGCCGCCAGCGCTGACCACCAGCTTGGCCACGGGTATTTCTCCCGTGCGGCTATTCACTTCTAAGCTCACTAGCTGGTAATGCTCATTGG
The DNA here is from genome assembly GCA_027324795.1 of Alcanivoracaceae bacterium. Classification (GTDB taxonomy): domain Bacteria; phylum Pseudomonadota; class Gammaproteobacteria; order Pseudomonadales; family Alcanivoracaceae; genus CALEAR01. Next base: position 7,759 of record DAHVSB010000045.1, on the reverse strand, counting down.
CAGGACTGGCCACAGCATCGCTCATTAAGGCTTGAATATCTTCGTCAAACACTTCGTGCTTTTTATCCGCAAGCTCTTTAAAGCGAGCAAAGGCATCGTTCAAGGCTTTTTCGCTTTCTAAGGTAATCCCTAGCGCTTCTAAACGACTACGGAAGGCGTTACGCCCTGAGTGCTTGCCGAGCACCATGCGGTTGGTGTTCCAACCTACATCTTGTGCGGTCATGATTTCGTAGGTTTCGCGATGTTTCAGCACGCCATCTTGGTGAATACCCGACTCATGGGCAAAGGCGTTAGCACCCACAATGGCTTTGTTCGGCTGCACAGGGAAACCGGTAATACTTGAAACCATGCGCGAGGTGCTCAGAATATGCGGCGTATTAATGTTGGTGTGTACGCCGAGGGCATCGTGGCGGGTTTTAATGGCCATTACGATTTCTTCTAGAGCCGCGTTACCTGCACGCTCACCCAAGCCGTTAATGGTGCATTCCACCTGGCGCGCGCCAGCGGCCACCGCCGCTAAAGAGTTAGCCACAGCCAACCCCAAATCGTTATGACAGTGCACCGAGAAAATAGCTTTATCGGAATTCGGCACACGCTCACGCAGCTCACGTATTAATGCGGCGTATTGTTCGGGAATGGCATAACCCACAGTATCGGGAAGGTTGATGGTGCGCGCGCCAGCATCAATGGCGGCTTCCACAATGCGACATAAAAATTCGATTTCTGAGCGGCTCGCATCCTCGCAAGAAAACTCCACATCCGCACACTTAGAACGCGCACGCTTTACCGCACGCACCGCATAATCCACCACTTCATCGGGGGAAATGCGCAGTTTGTATTCCATGTGAATGGGGCTAGTGGCAATAAAAGTATGGATGCGACCAGAGTTAGCACCCGCCAGCGCTTCCGCAGCGCGGTCAATATCTGCGTCCATGGCACGGGCAAGGCTGCACACTGTGCTGTCTTGGATGGTATCGGCAATGGTTTTAACGGAATCAAAATCCCCAGGGCTCGCGATTGCAAACCCTGCTTCTATCACATCCACACCTAAGCGCTCTAAGCTTTTGGCAATACGAATTTTCTCTTCTTTGGTCATGGATGCGCCAGGGCTTTGTTCGCCATCACGCAAAGTGGTATCAAAAATTATAACGCGGTCGTTGCTCACCTTGTTTTCTCCGTTATCAAGGTTGCCCACACCGCCAAGCTCATGTGGGCAACAAACAGCACTAAATGTGCGCTAAATACAATTATTTTATTTCAAACGCGGGTTTGTCACCACCATACGGCGCTTAATGCGTTCTTCCACTGGCGGCGTGGTAATTTCATCGGCCTCAAAAATATCCGCCCCCACAGGAGTACCTTCGTTACGATGGTACAGGTCATAAAGCATCTGCTTTCTATCTTCGGCCAATTCGCGCATCAATACCCACATCATGATAAAGAGCACCACCGCAAAGGGCAGTGCCACCAGTAAAGAAGCGGTTTGTAGTGCACTGAGCCCGCCCGTGGCTAACAAGGTTAAGCAAATGGCAGAAAGTAGAATACCCCAGGTAACGCGCTTATACATGGGCGGATTGAGCGAACCGTTATCCGTCATTTGCGACACAATATAAGAAGCCGAATCTGCTGAGGTCACCAAAAAGGTGAACACTAACAATAGCGTTAATGCAGATAGTATCACGGTAAAGTCCATATAGGCGTACATATCGAACATGGCATGAGTGATATTTTTAGCCACATTGTCCGCAAGCGGCGCCACGCCGTTTATTTGCATATCAAACGCAGTGCCACCGACAACGGCAATCCACACGCAAGCCAATAATGGCGGCACTACGAGCACGCCCATCACGTACTCTTGAATAGTGCGTCCGCGGGAAATACGCGCCACAAAGGTACCCACAAATGGTGACCACGCAATCACCCACGCCCATAGGAAGAAAGTCCATTGGTTCATCCAAGCGCCGTCTTCTTCAGGGGGCACCGTTAAAGACCACTTCACAAAATTACTAATATAACCGCCAAGGCTATGAATAAATCCTTCTAAAATAAATACCGTGGGCCCTTTAAAAAGCAAATACACCAAAAAGGCCATGGCCAGACCCATATTAAAGTTACTGAGAATTTTAATGCCTTTATCCAAGCCCGTAAGTGACGACATCATGTAGCATACGAACATCAAGCCAAGAATAGCGAGCTTCACCATAAAGGTATCGCTAAAGCCAAAGGCGTAAGATAAGCCACCATTCACCTGTAGCACACCTAAACCGATAGAGGTGGCCATGCCCACCACAGTGGCCACCACACCGAGTACATCTAAACCATCCAAAATTGGGCGTTGGAACTTTACGTTACGCAGTACGGGTTCCACCATATTAGAAACAAGCCCAGGGCGCTCTTTGCGGAACTGAAAGAAAGCCACAATCAAGCCCACCAAGGCAAAGGCGGCCCACTGGTTTAAGCCCCAGTGAAAAAAGCTGTACTGCATGGCTAAGTGCATGGCTTCTGTACTGCTGGCCTCCGCCATACCATGGGGCGGCCCAAGGTAATGAATCATGGGTTCAGCCATGCCATAAAACACCAAGCCCACCCCAAACCCCGCAGAAAGCAGCATATTAATCCAAGAAAAAAAACTAAAATCTGGGGTGCTATCTTGCGGCCCTAAGCGAATTTTGCCGTATTTGCCGAAGGCGAGATATAACAAAAACACCACAAAACAAAAGATAGAGGCCAAATAAAACCAGCCAAAATATTGCCCCACATAAGCTTGAGCCTGATTAGCCACACTGGCGAATTGTTCGGGAAGGAAGGCGCCCACAAGCACCAATAAGAAGATAATACTGGCAGAGATAAAAAATACTCTGTTGTTTGCAAACATGAATAAGCCTTGTTGCTGAAAGTTCTCGCTAACCTTAACCAAGGCAAAGAAAAAGCGCCACCAAAAAGGTGGCGCGTTGGCACTATTATTTACCCCTTATAACTCAGGCGGCACGCGGTGAAACCATGGCTGCGCCTGCTCTAGTTGAGCAGCTAAGCTTAGCAGTTTCGCTTCATCGCCATGGGTTCCCATAAACTGTACACCGAGGGGCAAACCATTCTCGCACCAATGCAAGGGCACCGACATGGCTGGCGTACCTGTGACGTTGGCAAGCTGGGTAAAGGGTGTGTACTTCAAATTTTCCATGGCCATTTGTTCTAGCAAGCCGCTACGCCGAATTAAGGTGGCCGCGCCCACTTTTAATGCTAACCCAGCGGCTTTTTGTTGCAGGGCCGGAGTATTGAGTGCGCCTATCTGCGCAGGTGGCATACCCAAGGAAGGCGTTAACCACAAATCGTACTGCTGCATAAAGGCATCCCAAGCTTGGCCGTATTGCTGTACTTGGTAATAACCCTTTACATAATCTGTACCTTTAATATCTGCACCCACCGCTGCCATTACCAGGGTATCGGTTTCAAAATCTTGGTCCTTTACACCCAAGGCGCGCGCTTGTTCTACCGTTACCGCGCAGTTTACAAACCACATGCGCAACCACTCGCGCATCATGTCTTCACCGTTAATGCGCGGCTCCGCTTCTTCTACCTGATGGCCCAAGTCTGTGAGCAACTTAACCGTATGCTCCACCGCTTTTACCGCTTCTGCATCCACGGGCGTATTAATGGGTGAACGGGTACTAAAAGCGATTCTCAACTTGCCCGGCGCAGCTTGCGTAGCAGCAAGAAAAGAAGTCTCTGGCTTAGCCAATTGCGCTAGGCTCCCTAGCTCTTCGCCATGAACCGCATCTAACCAAGCAGCGCTATCACGCACAGAGCGCGTCACCACGTGGTTAATGGCCATGCCATGCATGGCTTCTACCATGCTTGGGCCCCATGGCACGCGCCCGCGCCCTGGCTTTAACCCAAATAAACCACAAGCTCCCGCTGGAATACGAATTGACCCGCCCCCATCGTTAGCGCCTGCCACAGGTACCACACCTGCCGCCACCAAAGCAGCCGAGCCACCCGAAGAGCCACCAGGGGTATGATTGATATTCCACGGATTGCGGGTAATCCCCGTAGCCCTGGGTTCTGTCACTCCTTTAATGGCAAACTCTGGCGTGCTGGTACGGCCCAAAATCACCAACCCCGCTTTGCGCCAACGGCTGACTAGCTCCGAATCCTCTTGGGCAATATTATTGAGCTTTTTCAACCCCTCGTTACCCATAAAATGAGGTGCGCCTGCCATTTCCTGGAAATAATCTTTGGCTAACATAGGTACACCAGCCAAGGGGCCAACGAGTTTGTCCGCCGCTGCTTTTCTCGCCTCGTCATACAAAGGCGTGACCAACCCATTCAAAATGGGTTCACAGCCTCGGCTCGTGCAATGGCTACCTCGAGTAATTCTTGCGCTGTTACTTCTTTGCTTGCCACAGCCTCGGCCATGGCCACGCCATCAAGCTGGCGATATTCATCAAATTTCATGGGTGCTCCTTGTGGTTTGTGCTTGTTATTTTCATTTTTTAATGTTTATCAATGTAGCAGCTTCTTCAATCTGAGGCTTGATATTGGACGCCAAGAACCTTACTTGAGAGTTTTACTCAAGCCCTGCACACTGTCCTTATTAACCCTTGCAATATTAGCCTTCATACGCCCAACCAAGAGGCCAACATGTTATCATTTGGTTTTTTCATTGTTTTGCTGGCTGTGGCACTGTTAGTGGCGCCTTATCGCTTGGCGCGCCACAATCCACCGCCCACACCAAAGGAAAACCAAGAGCCTCATGAGTAGTGGCAACAAGCAACTGATTTCACTTTTAAACGACGCCCTTCCGCAAACGCAATGCGAGCAATGCGGTTTCAAGGGCTGTTTGCCTTATGCCGAAGCCATGGCCGCCGGCGAAGCGCTGTATAATCGCTGCCCCCCTGGTGGCGAAGACACCTTAGCTAAGCTTACACAAATTTTAGGGCAGCCTGTTATTCCTTTAGATACATCCCGCGGTACTCATTACCCCCAAGCTCGCGTAGCTATTATTCGTGAAGACGAATGCATTGGCTGCACCAAATGTATTCAGGCTTGTCCCGTGGACGCCATTTTGGGTGCAGCTAAATTAATGCACACCGTGATTGCAGATGAATGCTCAGGTTGCGAACTGTGTGTGGCGCCCTGCCCTGTGGATTGTATCGATATTATTGAGGTCAACCCGATTCCGCTCACCTTAGAACAGCGTGAGCAAAGAGCACAACAGTATCGCCACCGCTACGACAACCGCAACACACGTTTGGCTCGCATTGAGGCCGAAAAAGAAGCTAAACGCCAAGCGCGGCGCCAACGTTTGGCTAACCAACAGCCAAGCCCAACGCCACAAGCCGATAAAGAGCAAGCGCTCAAACAAGCAAAAACCCGCTATAACTTACTGCACAACCAACACAAACAAGCCCGTGCCGCTTTGGCGCGCGCACAAAAACACCAGCCCGGTGATTACAGTGCGCAAGAAAAACTCATTGCTCAGTTAGCTGTTGAAGCCGAAGAAGCGCGAGCTCAGGTGACGGCACTTATGGAAGAAGCTAAAGCGAATATAGCCGCCACCGGCCCTAGCTTAGGCGAGTTAAAAAAAGCCGCTGCCACCGCAGCTATTGCCTTGGCGGATGGCCAAACTGCTTACCAAGCAGCGGTGGAAAGCAACGACACCAACGCGATTCGCCAGTGGCAACTTGAGCTCACTAAGCTCGCCACTGCCAATGCCCAAGCACAACGTAATCTTGAGCAAGCCATGCAAGCCCACGGACTTTCACTTGATAGTTAAACCATGAATAAAGAAAAACGTATTCAAATATTTGAGCGCTTAAAGGCGCAACGCCCCAACCCCACCACCGAGCTCAATTTCAGCAGTGACTTTGAGCTCTTGATTGCCGTAATTTTATCGGCTCAAGCCACGGATGTGGGCGTTAACAAAGCCACTGATATCTTGTTTCCTGTGGCCAACACTCCCGAAGCCATTTATGCCCTCGGCGTGGATGGCCTTAAGGAATATATTAAAACCATTGGCCTGTTTAACACCAAAGCCGAAAACGTGATTAAGACCTGCAAGATTTTGATGGATAAGCACAACAGCCAAGTGCCCGATAATCGCAAGGATTTAGAAGCGCTACCTGGGGTGGGACGCAAAACCGCCAATGTGGTGCTCAATACTGCCTTTGGTCATCCCACAATTGCGGTGGACACCCATATTTTCCGTGTTTCCAACCGTACCCGCATTGCCCCTGGCAAAACCGTGCTCGAAGTAGAAAAGCGCTTAGACAGAGTGATACCCGCCGAATACAAGCGCGATGCCCACCACTGGTTAATATTGCACGGGCGCTACACTTGTGTTGCCCGCAAGCCACGTTGTGGCAGCTGTATTATTGAAGATTTATGTGAAATGCCCATGAGCCAGAGGCCTGAGTATTAAACATTTTTAATCGAGGATCACCATCAACTGCTGTACGCAATCCGACAATAATCGCTCGCGCTCATCACCCGCTGGCATGGCACGCGCCACGACCAATGCGCCGACACACATGGCAATAGCAGGCCAACTAACATGATGTTTATCAAAAATACGCTCTATATCTTTTACAAGCTTGCACAATTCCTGCGCATAAGCTTGTTGGGTTTCGGCCTCAGCCCGCGCAACTTCTGTACTTAATGCTGGCAGTACGCACCCTTTTCCAGTGTTTCGCACATGCTCTTGACTCAAATACTGTGTTAAGCGCTGCTGTAGTGCCTCCTTAGAGGCCTCTCCCTGCTCGGTTAACCACGCTCGGGAAGCTTGGATTTCATGCATCACAATCGCAGTGAGCAACGCTTCTTTTTTAGGAAAATGATAATAAAAGCTGCCCCCTTTTAAGTTAGCAGCAGCCATCAGTGCGTCCACCCCAACGGTGCCAAAACCTTGCTGTTTCGCTAAGCTACCCGCTTGCGTAACAATACGCTCACGGGTGTTAGACTTATGTTTAGATTGGCTCATTACTTACGTTGACAAGGTTACTGCAAGGCTCGTTGGATAAAATCCATACGGTCTTGGCCAAAAAACATTTCATCACCCACAAAGCAAGTCGGTGCACCAAATACCCCGCGTTGGACGGCTTCTGCAGTAAGCTTTATTAATGCTTCTTTCGTGGTATCTTGCTGTGTTAGCTCTACTAACGTTTGAGGATCAAACCCTGCTTCGGCCAATACCTCAGCGGTAACCTGGGGGTCCCCCATATCTTTTTTATCAACCCAAATTGCAGTAAAAACAGCGGTTAGAAACGCTTCAAAACGCTCTGGTTCAGCGGTGACTAATGCAGCCGCTGCACGCATCAAAAACAACGTATTAATAGGAAAGTGCGGGTTAAAGTTAAGCGGCACGCCATAAAATGTAGCGAAGCGTGCTAAATCGGCCAGCATCCACTTACCTTTAGCGGGCACACTGATAGGTGGCGAATTGCCTGTTTCTTTAAACACTCCGCCCAGTAATATAGGCTTATAAACAAGCTCTGCACCAGTATCAACACACAGCTTGGGGAGCTGAGTCCAGGCTAAATATGCCGCTGGACTGCCTACATCAAAATAAAATTCAACTGCTTTTGTCATCACCTTTTTCCTTTTTATTCACATGAAATTACCAAGTTTCCATCCACGGACGTAGATCTAGCTCAAACGTCCACGCATCTCTCGGCTGGTTATGGAGATACCAATAAGTATCAGCAATATGCTCAGGATTTAAAATACCGTCCTGCTCTTTTTTAGCATAAACATCCGCTAC
>DAHVSB010000044.1 GCA_027324795.1 Alcanivoracaceae bacterium | reverse complement strand
ATCTATTGCCTGTGCGAGCGACATAGTGCAAGAACAAGCGGTCCCAGCTGCGCGAAGCAGGGATATCTTTGCCATTAGATTGGTGTACATAGCCAAAGGCGAGCTGCTCGCTATCAAAGGGGCCTATTTGCCAATCCACAGAACGCGTGGCGTAAAGCTCTGGCATATAGTTAGTTTCTCTAAAAGGGCGTGACTGGTCTTCGTTATACACTTGGAAAAAGTTCGTTTGTGTATAAGCAAAATAAATATCATAAAAATGAAAGACCTTTGTTTTAATAGGCACTTTCAAGGAGATTTGGAATTTCGCCTCTACGGAATTTAGTGTGTCGTCTTCTTTTTCGCTATTGTTCCATTGTTTATTGGACCAATAGCTAGCTGGCATTATGTAGTTACGGTGGTGGGGAGTAACCACGAAGGGGTTGAAACGCGAGTTTTCTTCTAAGTGGAGGCGTGCACGCAAAGCGTTGATGCTTTCTTCTTTGCGAGTGAGTTCCACGCCGCACCAAGATTTTAGGGTGTCGAGGGTAACGCTTTCATCTGCCAGTTCGAAGGCGCGCAGTAGGCATTCATCACGGCTCTCGCCGGCACGTCTTTCCAAGGGGTTGTCTTGTTCGGCTTCCTGCGCCCATAAGAAGGAAGTGAAGCCTAGCAACAACAAAACGATAAGACTGCGCATCGTAAGCCTTATGACTGCTCCGACTCTAAGCTGCGTGCACGTTCTGGTAACAGCACAGGAATACCGTTTTCCACTGGATATACTAAGTTGCTGGCTAGGCACACTAGCCCTTGTTCGTCGTTATCCCAGCGTAGAGGTGCTTGGCTAACGGGACACACCAAAATATCAAGAAGTTCTGGAGCTATCATATGGCATCTCACAACAGGCGAGGGGGTATGGGGCTACTGTAGCTAAAAACCAAAGGAATGTCCTTATGAAGACAGCGAGAATATTTAAAATAGTATCAACGCGAAGGGCATTCAAACGCTTGTTTGACTTCGTAGTCACAAATACCGGTGGGCGTCTTGCTGGGGGAGCTGTATATTATGCCTCGGTATTGGTGGGTTCGCCGTGTTTCTTCGCGCCTGAGAATTAGGCAAAACATGGTTTGCCCTCATATTTTGCACCCTTTTGGAGGTTTTTATGCCGGAGTATACAGCCCCGTTGCGCGATATGCGCTTCGTACTGCATGAGTTGTTGAACGTTGATGAGCATTATCAAAAGCTCAATCTTGAAGAAGTGAACGCTGAGTTGATTGATGCGTTTTTAGAAGAAGGCGCGCGTTTTGCTTCTAATGAACTGGCTCCCCTAAACCGCTCTGGTGATGAGGAAGGTTGTCAGTTCAACGAGGGTGAGGTTACCACTCCAAAAGGCTTTAAAGAAGCTTACCAGAAGTATGTTGAAGGCGGCTGGCCTTCTCTTGGTGGCGATGTGAACTACGGTGGCCAAGGCTTGCCTTCCACTGCGGGTATCGCTATTTCAGAGATGATTGGTACCGCTAACTGGTCCTGGAGCATGTACCCAGGCCTTTCTAACGGTGCAGTTGCCACCATCGAAAGCCACGGTACCGATGAGCAAAAAGCCACCTTCTTACCTAAGCTCATTAGCGGTGAGTGGACAGGTACCATGTGCTTAACCGAGCCGCACTGTGGTTCTGACTTAGGTATTCTTAAGAGCCGCGCCATACCTCAGGCGGATGGATCTTACAAAATTTCTGGTACCAAGATCTTTATTTCTGCCGGTGAACACGACATGGCAGAAAATATTATTCACATCGTATTAGCACGCTTGCCCGATGCGCCTGCTGGCACTCGCGGTATTTCTTTATTTATCGTGCCTAAGTTCAAAGTGAACGCTGACGGCACGTTAGGCGAGCGTAATGGCGTGGCGTGTGGTTCCATCGAAGAAAAGATGGGGATTAAAGCCTCCGCTACCTGCGTAATGAACTTTGATGATGCGGAAGGTTACCTCATCGGGCCTGAGAACCGTGGTCTTAACTGCATGTTCACCTTTATGAACTTTGCGCGTTTGGGTACGGCTATTCAAGGTGTTGCCCATGCACAAAAAGGTTTTGAAGGTGGTCTGCGCTACGCACGCGAGCGTTTAGCCATGCGCGCTTTGTCTGGTCCTAAGAACCCTGAAGGCCCAGCAGACCCCATCATCGTTCACCCTGATGTACGCCGTATGCTGTTGACTGCTAAAGCTTTTGCTGAGGGTGGTCGTGCTTTGGTTTACTACATCTCTCAACTAGGTGATGTGGTACAAAAGAGCACCGATGAAGAAGAGCGCAAGCAAGCTGATGAGCTAATGGCATTCTTAACGCCAATCGCAAAAGCTTTCTTAACCGAAGCGGGCTTAGAAGCGGCAAACCACGGTGTTCAAATTTACGGCGGTCATGGCTTTATTCGCGAGTGGGGTATGGAGCAGAACGTACGTGATGCACGTATTTCCACACTATATGAAGGCACTACAGGTATTCAGGCTCTAGACTTACTTGGCCGCAAAGTTTTGCAGACCCAAGGTGCCTCCCTGCGTAACTGGACTAAAATAATTCACAAGTTCTGCCAAGCTAATGCTGAAAACGACGCAGTTAAAGAGTTTGTCGAGCCACTAGCAGCCTACAACAAAGAGTGGGGCGAAATTACTACTGCTATTGGTATGCAGGCAATGCAGAACGTTGAGAACGTAGGTGCCGCTTCTGTGGATTACCTGATGTACTCCGGTTATGTCACCTTAGCTTACTTCTGGGCGGCGATGGCGGCCACCGCACAAGCTCAGCTTGATGCTGGCACTAGCGAAGAGGCCTTCTATAAGGCTAAAATTGCCACCGCGCGCTTCTACTTCAAGCGTATTTTGCCACGCACCGCAGGCCACAAAGGTGGTATCGAGGGTGGTTTAGATTGCTTAATGGAGCTAGATGAAGAACATTTTGCATTCTAAGTTGAAGGCAAAGCATCACTGAAGCAGTGCCCGCTACAGTTTTTCTGAGCGGGCACTGCTGTTTGTTAGAGCCTCGTTTGTGCTCTTACGATTACTAATTCGGAGAAAAACATGGCGACCTATAAAGCCCCTATTGATGACATGCGTTTTATATTGCATGACGTATTTGATGCTGAGTCTGTGTGGAGCAGCATGCCTGGAACGGCAGAAATGAGCCAAGACCTTGCCGATGCCGTGCTTGAGGAAGCTGGCAAAGTAGCTGAAGGCATTATGTTCCCTTTGAATCGCTCAGGTGATGAAGAAGGCTGTCAGTTTGATGATGGTGTAGTAACCACTCCCACAGGTTTTAAGGAGGCCTTTAATGCGCTTGCCGAGGGTGGTTGGACCGCTTTTTCTGGTAATCCAGAATTTGGTGGTCAAGGTATGCCGAAATCCTTAGCGGTGTTATTTGAAGAAATGATGCACAGCGCTAACTGTTCTTTGGCTTTGTATCCACTGCTTTCTAACGGTGCTTGCCTCGCCATTGATGCTCACGCCACTGAAGAGCTCAAGCAAACTTATTTGCCTAAGATTTACTCCGGCGAGTGGAGTGGTACCATGTGCCTCACCGAGCCGCACTCAGGCACAGACTTAGGTATTTTAAAGACCAAAGCTGAGCCCTTAGCCGATGGTAGCTATGAAATTACCGGTACTAAAATTTTTATTACTGGTGGCGAACACGACTTAACTGAGAACATTATTCATTTAGTGCTGGCGCGCTTACCCGGCGCACCTCAGGGTCCTAAAGGCATTTCCTTGTTTATTGTGCCCAAGTTCTTGGTGAACGAAGACGGCAGTTTGGGCGAGCGTAATGGTGCAGTTTGTGGTTCTATCGAGCACAAAATGGGTATCAAAGGCTCTGCTACCTGTGTGATGAATTTTGATAACGCCAAGGGCTGGTTGGTGGGCGAAGAAAATAACGGCCTCGCCTGCATGTTCACCATGATGAACTATGAGCGTGTATCTATTGGTTTGCAGGGCTTAGGTCTAGGCGAAACCAGTTACCAAAGCGCGGTGGAGTATGCCCTTGACCGCACTCAAGGCCGTGCTGCTACCGGTGCACAAAACCCTGACCAAGCAGCGGATCCCATCATTGTGCATGGCGACGTTCGCCGCATGTTGATGACCATGCGCGCACTTAACCAAGGCGGTCGTGCCCTGGCTGCGTACCTTGGCTTGCAGTTGGATATTGCTAAGTTTTCTGAGGATGCAGAGGCTCGCGCCCAAGCAGAAGACCGTGTGGCTTTATTAACACCTGTGGCAAAGGCATTCTTTACAGACCGTGGATTAGATACCACTATTCTGGGCCAGCAAGTGTTTGGTGGTCATGGTTATATTCGCGAGTGGGGCATGGAGCAAATGGTGCGCGATGTGCGTATCGCTCAGATTTATGAAGGTACTAACGGTATTCAAGCGCTAGACTTAGCAGGCCGTAAAGTTGCACGCAACAAAGGTGCTTCTATGGCAGCTCTTATCGCAGAAATTCGCGAATGGCTTGGTACTGAAAAGGGCAAGCTTGGTGATCTGTCAGAGCAGCTCGAAGAGGCGCTAGTGCTTGCTGAAACTGCTACTGCCAACTTGCTTGAGCAAGCTCAAGAGGATCCTAATGCTATCAATGCGTTAGCAGTGGAATACCTCGATATTGTAGGTTATGTGCTGTACGCTTGGTTGTGGGCACGCATGATTGCTGCTGTGGATGGTCGCGATGATGAATTTGCTAACAGCAAGCGTATCACTGCTGCTTTCTACTATGAGCGCTTATTGCCGAAAATCCATAGCTTGTACGCTCAGTTTAAAGCGGGGAGCAAGAATATTATGGCCTTGGCGGCAGATCAGTTTTAATTCATTGCTCTGCAGTAAAAGACTGGTGTGATAGGAAGACCCCAAAAGTGAACTGGCTCAAAAGGCTGGGTACACTTTTCGGGGTCTTTTTGTTTGAGTTTAAATGCTTAAGCGCAGGGACAGGTCAATTGCTTTTAGATGCTTAGTTAAAGCTCCAATGGAAATATAGTCCACCCCCGTTTTTGCCACTTGTACAATATTGTCGGCGGTAATGTCACCAGAGGCTTCCAACTTTACCTTGCCGTTTACTAATTTTGCTGCTGCCGTCATGTCGGCATAGCTAAAGTTGTCGAGCATGATCACATCACATTCAGTGTTCATGGCTTCTTTCACTTGCTCCATGGTTTCTGTTTCCACTTCTACCCAACGGTTGGGATAAAGCTGCTTCGCTTGTTTTACGGCTTCAGTAATAGAACCATGTGCTGCGATATGGTTTTCTTTGAGCAAAAATGCATCGTATAAGCCAATACGGTGATTCTTGCCGCCACCACAGGTCACAGCATATTTTTGAGCGGTGCGAAGTCCCGGGATTGTTTTGCGCGTATCGAGCAAAGTGGCACCTGTGCCAGCAATTAAGTCAGCGTAGTAACGTGTGGTGGTGGCGGTGCCAGAAAGGGTTTGCAAAAAGTTTAAGGCAGGACGTTCTGCGGTAAGAATGGTGCGTGCACGGCCGCTGAGCTCAAAAATCACATCATTGGCTTGCACAAAATCGCCGTCTTGATGGTGCCATTTGATTTTTAGGTTGCCACCAAGTTGATGAAGGATTTCTTCCACCCATGCTTGGCCGCAAAGCACCATATCTTCGCGTGTGATAAGAGTGGCTTGCGCCTGCGCTGTGGCAGGAATTAGCTCAGCAGTAATGTCGCCGCTACCAATATCTTCTTCCAAGGCATGGCTGATTTGCGCTGGGATATCTGCTTTTACCCAAAGCGGTGGTTGAGGTTGAGCGGAAGTTTGAGTCATAGGAATATCACCAAATACACAGACGGGAAAAATGCTAATCAGTGTAGCAAATTCTTGTGCGCTTTCCTTGGCAAAGTTCTTGTGTTCTAAAAAGATCTGTTCGTTAATTTGATGAGAATTTCGACTAGTTCCTGTTATGATGCGCCAAAATCTGTAAGGATAAGTCTCAAATTTGTCAGTTTTCGCCGCAGCATATAAGTTAATAGAATAAAATACAGCATAAGTTCGGTGGGTAGGGGGTAAGCATGAAACAGGTGCATCATTTAAAGCCCGTCAGTATAGCGCCAAAAGCAAAGCGCCATACTGCCTTGCCACGCCCTATTAATAAGGCTCGGGATAAGGCGCTTGAACTGTTAGGAGAATACCTAACCAGCATGATGGATGGGGCTGACGATACACTATTCGATTTAGCAGAAGCAGCCCATAGCCAAGAGCAAGACCGCTACTTCGCTGCCATGAGAGAGCTGCGCGTTAAGCGTTCAGGTGTGGAAACGAGTTTCCAACAATCATTACAGAATGCCTTTTTGCAGCTTGCTAATGACAGCAAGCCGGAACTTGAGAAAGCTGTAGACTTTGAAAGCTTGGCTCTGGTCAATGATGAAGAAGTAGAAATCGATGTGGCAATTAGCAATATGGCACGCCGCGTTCGCCATGGCTGCGATGAGCAATTGCGTATTTTCAACCATCGCCTTGAGTATTTGTTTGAAGGTAGAAAGGAGTTTGGTGAAGAGCGCAATCCACTAGAGCCGCAAGTGATTGCGCGTTGCTTTGAAGAGAGCCTGCAAAGATTAGAGCTTGATATTGGTACTAAGCTGATTGTATTCAAACTATTTGAACGCAGAGTACTAGCAGAGCTGGGTTATATTGTTACAGAGGCCAACCAACAATTAATTGATGCGGGTATTTTGCCTGAGCTCACGGCGCCTCCCATTGCTGCGGTGCGCCAACCCAATGAGACTTATCGCCCCAGCACTGATGCTGAAGGCGTGGCGCCTGACAACATTGCCAATACAGCGCAAATGTTCAACATGCTTCAAGAGCTCTTGTCGGCGCTGCACTCCGTTGCCAGCACTCAATCCAGTGGTAATGCCAGCGATTTAATAAGCAGTAATGGTGTCGCTGTGATGCAAGGCAATACGCCCATGTTGCATGGTGCACCCATTGCCCCTGATACCCCTATTAAGGCCATTTCAAGCACTGAATTGGTGCAAGTCCTCGATCGCTTGCAACGCGTGGAAAGCAATCTTGATGCGGAAGCGGAAAACCAAGATGTACGCACAGAGCTTGCTTCTCTTCTGAAAGAAGAGCATCAAGAAGCCGTGCCGACGCTTGAACAAGCGGACGATGATGTCATTAATTTAGTTGCAATGCTTTTTGATTTTATCCTCGATGATTCCAATTTATCTGGGGATATCAAAGCGTTACTAGGGCGTTTGCAAATACCTTTGCTTAAGGTAGCGGTGGCAGATAAGAGCTTCTTTAGTGACGAACAGCACACTGCGCGTAGCTTGCTTAATGCCCTAGCTCGTGCTGGGGCGCAGTGGAGCCCACAGCAAGGCAAAGAAGATGAGTTATATCAGCAGATACACAGCACTATTAGTCGAGTCTTGCATGAGCATGAGGTAAATAGCGCTTTATTTGGTGAATTACTGAAAGAGTTCGAGCACTTTATTGGCCAACGTAATGCCCGCTCAGAACGTATTGAAGCACGAGTGCGCGAGATGGAAGAAGGCCGTTTTAAAACGGCTAACGCTCGGAAAATAGTAAAAGATGCTCTACAAGCACGGCTTGGCGGTAGGGCTGTACCGAATGTTGTCTTGGAGCTGTTACAGCAGGGTTGGCAGCAGGTAATGTATCTTGTTTATTTGCGTGAAGGTGATGACAGCATTGCCTGGGAGCAAGCCTTGCGTATAGTAGACGCTGTGGTGTGGAGCGTGAATATTGAACAAGATCCTGTGCAGCTTAAGCGACTGCGTTCTATTGGCCCTAGGCTAATTCGCAATCTGCAAAAAGGTTTCGAAGATGTGTCTTATGATGCAGTTACGGTGAAAGAATGGTTAAAAGCACTGCATCAGGTGTTTACTAACATTTTGAAAGGCGAGGAGTTTGAGCGTACCGAAGTCGCAGCGCCAGAGCAGCAAGAGGTTGTTAAGCTGGCCAGTGACGATCCACGAGTGCGTGAGATGGCCCAGCTACGAGTCGGACAATGGGTGGTTTTGCAACAAACGGAAGATGAAGAAACGTTGCGTTGCAAGTTGGCGGCTAATTTGCGCGAGGGTGAAAAACTCATTTTTATTAATGCGCGAGGTGTCAAGGTTGCCGAGCATGATGCGGTATCTCTTGCTATGGCTATTCACGAAGGCAAAGCCACTCTCATTAACGAAGGTGCTTTGTTTGACCGCGCCCTTGAGGCAGTTATTAGTGATTTAAGGCAGCGTCAAGCTGCACACGCATAGGAAAGTTAGGCACCATAGGTTAAGGTACAACTTTCCTTAACGTAGGAGCTCTGCGTGTTCCAGATACAAGGCCACTGGGTACTTGAGGCCAAAAAGTTCCCTTCCCCTAATTTCAATGAACGCCCTGAAGGCGCTGATATATCTTTGTTGGTGGTTCATTCCATTAGCTTGCCCCCGAATCAGTTCGGCGGCCCCTATGTTGATGACTTTTTTCAAAACCGTTTGCAAGGCGATCATCCTTTTTTTGATGAAATTAAAGACCTGCAAGTATCTGCTCATTTCCTAATACGCCGAGATGGTACACTTCATCAATATGTGGCTTGCGATAAACGTGCTTGGCATGCTGGTGCATCCCAATGGCAAGGACGTGAAAACTGCAATGATTTTTCCATAGGGGTTGAGCTCGAGGGAGCAGACCATATTGCTTATGAAAAAATACAGTACCAACGATTAGCTGCTTTAATTTATACGCTGCAGCAAGCGTATCCAGCAATTAAAAACCGAGAGCATATTGTGGGGCATTGCCATATTGCGCCCGGACGTAAAACTGATCCAGGGCCAGCTTTTGATTGGTCGTACCTGTGGCATTGTCTTGCTGCACATGGAGAAAGGAAATGAATCTATTTGTATTGTTGCTAGTGTTGGCTGTGCGACGTTTAGATATCGGTTGGACTAAATCATGGGTGGCGGAAGATCGCGTGCAACGACGTTTGGTTTCGGTTGTGGCATGGGGGAGAGATAAAAACAAAAGCCAAAGCGTAGTGTGGTTGCTAGCGGTGCTAGTGCCGGTATTAGTGTGGGTTTGGTTGAGAGCCGCTTTGCCTTCAGGGTTGGGGTATGTGGTTGATGCGGTGCTTTTATTGTGGCTGTTAGGTGCAGAAAGCGAATTTCGTTATTTAACGAGCCTAATTCAACGCATTCGTATGCGAGATATTGCTCAACTTGAAGCACAAGCTAAACTGCATTTTGGTATTGAGGCAACGAGCGAGGATGAAGGTTATTTAAATCAACTATCGCATCGTGCCTTAATGAAAAGTGCAGAGGGGACTTTTGCCGTATTGTTTTGGTTCTTTTTGTGTGGCACTTGGGGGAGTTTGTTATACGCTCTGAACTATGCTTTAGCGCAAAGCTTTGAGCGGGGAAGCTTGCCGGAGCTACTGCACAAATTGCTGGTGTGGCTGCCGCAGCGGCTTTTATTAGTTGCCATGGCGCTAGCGGGTAGTTTTCGTGGCGCCACCGACAAAAGCGCCCGGTATTGGTGGCAGTTAGATGGTCAAGCATTGCTGTTAGCAGCCATTCCAGATGGTCTTGATTTGCCACGCGATATGCCAACTGCTTTTTTGGAGAGAGCCAAGGTGCAGCTTATCGCCCTTGAAGGGCTGTTGAATCGTTGTTTAGCTTTATGGTTAATCGTAGGGGTCTTGTGGTGGGTTTTGTTTAGTTAAGCAAAGAGGTGGCCAAGACGTCTTGCCTTGGCCAAATATATTAAACAGCAAGTTCTAGGAATTGTGACGCTATATACAGGTAGATAACCACTCCAGACGCATCACAAATAGAAGTAATCAAAGGGCCGCTTGCGCTCGCAGGGTCCATGCGGAATTGATTTAGCAAAAACGGCAAGCTCATACCGATTAAGCAACCAATGAGAACGATTAAAACCATGCTAAGGGATACCACTAAGGCAATTTCTGGCCCGCCACGATACCAACCGATAAAAGATACAGCAAACGCCATGGTTAAACCGAGTGCCAAAGCGACAAGCCCTTCCCGCGCTAAAAGTTTAAACCAGTCTTTCATTAAGACTTCACCAGTGGCTAAAGCACGCACCATTAAGGTAGAAGATTGAGAGCCAGCGTTACCGCCGCTATCCACTAATAAAGGCAAGAAGAACACCAATACAATATTGGACTCAATTATCTCTTCAAAGTGGGCGATTCCCATGCCAGATAGGATGTTCCCGAACACAAGCAGCACTAACCAAAATACTCGCTTTTGGTAAAGCACACGGATGCTAGCGTCCTTAATGTTGCCGATGTGGGTGGTAACCCCCGCACCCTTGTGAATATCTTCTGTGGCTTCTTCACTTGCTGCGTCCATTGCGTCGTCATGGGTAACAATCCCAACTAAACGACCGCTTTCATCGGTAATAGGCAAGGCGATTAAATCATAGCGCGCAATAAGCTTGGCCACTTCTTCCTGTGGAGTCATTACATCGGTAAAGATGACATTGCTTACCATCAAATCTTTGATGGAGGTCATGGGAGAGGCCAGAATTAAATCACGCAGAGATACCACACCAATGAGTTTTAGCTCTTTATCAAGCACAAAAGCGTGGTAAATGGTTTCAGCATCAGGAGCTTCTTGACGCAAGGTAACCAAGGCATCTGCCACCGACATATCGGAGTGCAATGCTGCATAGTCAGAGGTCATCAAGGCGCCAGCAGTACCTTCGCGGTAGGAAACGAGCTTGCGCAAATCATCACGCTTAGCTTGGGCAAGCGCAGGCAATAATGCGGTTTGCTGGTCTTTGTCGAGGCGCTTAAATAAATCTGCACGGGCATCTGCTGGCATTTCGCCCACGATAGGCGCTAAGCCACCACGGGGAGCTGTGTCAGCTAGGCGCACCTGTTGTTCGGCATCAAAAAATGCAAAAATTTCAGAGCGATCGGGTAGACGGCGCAAAAATGTCCAAGCATCGGCCGCAGAATCAAGCTGTGCAAGTGCTTCAGCGATATCGATGGGTTTATAGTTTTTGGCTTCGCGAACAGCAATATCATATTGGTGCGTTTTAAGCGCGTCGCGCAAGACACGTACATAATCATCCGTGGTTAGTTCACGGAGCGTATCTTGGAGTAGGCGCACGTACTCTTCTGTTTTCATTCCAAGCTCCTAAAGACTGCTAGCTAGTCCTAAGAAGCTAACGTAAAAAGTGTACGAGCGATAGGAAACTAGCTATGGACTGTGAAATTATCTGTTATGTGTGCTAGCGAGCACAAACAAGGAATTTCCATTTGACCTCTGTGTGAATCAATCAAACCCTACGCCGGGCGCGGGTATGCTAAGCCATTGATGTGCTTATGGCAACTTATGAGGGAGGGGATTTTTTTTGATATGCATCAAAGGGTTTATGGTGAGTTAGTTTTTAAGCTGCGAGAGAGTAAAAAAAGTGGTAGTTTCAGAGTAACGATACTCGGTGACCGCTGAGTCGATTTGGCCTAAGCAGGGCGATCCCTTGGCTTAGCAACATGGATTAGCAATATAAAGGCGATGTGCCATGACGAACAATAAATATCTCCCCTATGATTCTTTCTTTGATGATGAGGATGCCGCTGAAACCAGTGAGTGGCTAGGCGCTTTGGTTTCTGTACTTGAGCACAAGGGGCCTGAAAGAGCCACTTGGTTGCTCAATCGGTTAACAGACGTGGCTCGAGAGCAGGGTTTGTACCGTTCCCATTTACACTCTCCGTACATTAATACCATCAGCACCCGTGATGAGCCTCATTATCCAGGCGATATTTTTATGGAGAGGCGCATTCGCTCTTTAGTGCGTTGGAATGCTATGGCTATGGTGATGAGGGCAAATCAAAATGATGACGAATTAGGCGGACACATCGCTAGTTTTGCTTCGGCGGCCACACTTTATGATGTGGCCATGAATCATTTTTTTAGAGCAGCCACGGAGGATTTTGGTGGCGATTTGGTTTATTACCAAGGTCATTCCTCACCCGGCATTTACGCTTGGGCTTTTCTTGAAGGGCGGCTAACAGAGGAGCAGCTAGAAAACTTCCGCCGTGAAGTAGATGGCAAGGGGATTTCTTCCTATCCCCATCCTTGGTTGATGCCTGATTTTTGGCAGTTCCCCACGGTTTCTATGGGACTAGGCCCCATTCAAGCGATTTACCAAGCGAATATTATGAAATACCTCTCTAATCGCGGAATGGTGGCTGAAGATGGCCGCAAGGTGTGGGCTTTCTTAGGTGATGGTGAAATGGATGAGCCTGAGTCCATTGGGGCTTTGTCCCTTGCTGGGCGAGAGGGGTTGGATAATTTAATTTTTGTGGTGAATTGTAATTTGCAACGCTTGGATGGTCCTGTGCGTGGCAATGGCAAAATTATTCAAGAATTAGAAGGGCTTTTTCGTGGTGCTGGTTGGAATGTGATTAAAGTGGTTTGGGGCGGCTTGTGGGACCCTTTGCTTGAGCGCGATACCCAGGGTTTATTGCGCCGCCGCATGGAAGAGTGTGTGGATGGGGAATACCAGTCCTATAAGAACAAGGGGGGTGCTTACACTCGCGAGCACTTCTTTGGCAAATATCCAGAGCTTGCGAAACTTGTGGAGCATATGAGTGATGACGAAATCTACGCACTAAATCGCGGTGGTCACGACCCACAGAAGGTGTATGCAGCTTATCACGCAGCAGTTAATCACAAGGGCCAGCCCACAGTAATTTTAGCAAAAACGGTAAAAGGGTATGGCACTGCGGAGGGTGAGGCAGCTAACCGTACTCACCAAATGAAAACCTTGGATATGGATAGCCTACGGTATTTCCGTGACCGTTTTAATATGCCTTTTACCGATGAAGAGCTTGAAAAGCTGCCATTTTATAAGCCGGATGCTGATAGCCCTGAAATGCGTTATGTAGACGAACGCCGCAGGGCCCTAGGTGGCAGCATTCCCAACCGACGACAAACATCCCTATCTCTTGAAACGCCTCCTTTGAGTTTCTTTGATACTTACTTATCGGGCAGCGGTGAGCGTAAGCTTTCCACCACCATGGGATTTGTGCGTATGTTGGCTGCCTTGGTTCGCGATAAAAACATTGGTGAGCGCGTGGTGCCCATAGTGCCAGATGAAGCCCGCACCTTTGGCATGGACGGGTTGTTTCGTCAGCTAGGCATTTATTCCTCAAAAGGGCAGAAGTACGAGCCAGAAGATGCCGGCCAGGTGATGTATTACCGAGAAGATAAGAAAGGTCGTATTTTAGAAGAAGGAATTAATGAAGCTGGGGCCATGTCTGCTTGGATGGCGGCGGCAACGAGTTATAGCCATCATAACTATCCACTGATTCCTTTTTATATTTATTACTCCATGTTTGGTTTTCAACGCGTGGGTGATTTGGCGTGGGCTGCAGGCGATATTCGTGCCCGCGGATTTTTGCTTGGCGGTACCGCCGGGCGCACCACGCTGAATGGTGAAGGATTGCAGCATCAAGATGGCCACAGCCATATTTTATCGAGCACGATTCCTAATTGTATTAGTTACGACCCCACCTATAACTATGAGTTAGCTGTAATCTTGCAAGAGGGTATGCGGCGTATGTATCAGGAGCAAGAAGATGTGTTTTATTACATCACCTTGCTGAATGAAAATTATGCGCACAAGGCAATGCCAGAGGGAGCGCAGGAAGGCATTTTGCGAGGCCTTTATGTGCTTGAACAGCAAGAGGATACAGAGTCGGGGCTGCGGGTGCATTTGCTTGGTAGTGGCTCGATTTTGTTAGAAGTGGAAGCGGCCGCTGCAATGTTGCGCGAGGACCATGGTATCGCAGCTACCGTGTGGAGTGCACCAAGCTTTACGCAATTGCGTCGCGAAGGGCTCGCCGCAGAGCGCTGGAATCGATTGCACCCCGAGTCCCCGCCTCGTGTTAGCTGGGTGGAGGAGCATTTGGGTAAGGGGGATGCACCGATTGTAGCAGCAACGGACTATATGAAGAGTTTTGCTGACCAAATCCGCCCTTTTGTAGCGAGTCCTTATGTGGTGCTTGGCACCGACGGTTTTGGGCGAAGTGATACGCGGGCGAAGCTCAGGGAGTTTTTTGAGGTGGACCGTCGTTTTATAGTGGTGGCAGCACTCAGTGCGTTAGCTAAGCAAGGCAAAATTTCCGTTTCTCATATCAGTGATGCGATAAAAAAATATGGCATCAATCCCGATAAAACTGATGCGGCTTACGCGTAAGCGCCAAGGAGGTGATAATCATGAGTAATGAATTAATCCTGGTGCCCGAGCTAGGCGGTAATGATGCGGTGGATGTGATTGAGATTGTTGTGGCTGTGGGCGATACGGTGGCCATAGAAGACACATTAATTGTGGTGGAATCTGAGAAAGCCACAGTGGAAATTCCCAGCCCTAAAGGCGGCACTATTAAGGCAATAAAAGTGGCTGTGGGCGATAGCATCAATACGGGAGACCCTTTGGTGGAACTTGATGTTAGCGAGGATGCTGCTAGCGAGGTGCCGAAACAGCCAAGCTCAACTAAGGATGAAGTGATAAGAAATGAAGATGCAACCACCAAGCCAGAGGCGCATCAATCCAAGAGCGATGACGCTACACCACATAAAAGCACCCCTCTCACAGCACCTTTGAGTGGTGCTACCTCGCAACTCACCACAGCCAGTGACGCGGCGGTATACGCGGGCCCTGCTGTGCGACGTTTGGCTCGAGAAATGGGAGTGGATTTAACCCAAGTTATGGGCACAGGTGTTAAAGGTCGGGTAACAAAAGATGATTTAAAAGCCCATGTAAAGCAGCGTTTAAGCACGGCAGGTGGCGCTGGCGGTTTGGCCATGAATTTGCCCGTTATAGACTTCAGCCAGTTTGGCGAAATAAGCGAAGAGGCACTCACAGGCTTAAGGCGTACAGCTGCTGAGAACCTGCATCGTTCTTGGCTAACCATTCCAGCGGTGATGCATCAAGAAGAAGCTGACATTACTGAGTTAGAAGTGTTTCGCCGCCAAACCAACCAGCAGATTTCTGGAACCAAAGTAACGCTGCTCGCTTTCCTAGTAAAAGTGGTTGCCTCTGCTTTGCAACGCTATCCCCGTTTTAACAGCTCATTATCCAGTGATGGTAGCACCTTGGTTTTCAAGCATTATGTGAATATCGGCATTGCCGTGGATACAGAACATGGCCTCATGGTGCCTGTTATCCGTGATGCAGATAAAAAAGGAGTGCATGAACTAGCGCAAGATATTGAGCAGCTTGCTGAAAAGGCTCGCTTAAGAAAGCTTACCATGACGGATATGCAAGGCGGCTGTTTCACTATTTCATCTTTGGGTGGCATAGGTGGGGGGTATTTTTCGCCCATAATTAACTGGCCTGAAGTGGCTATTCTTGGCGTTGGACGTAGTAAAAAACAACCTTACTGGAATGGTGAGACTTTTGAGCCGAGGGATGTGCTGCCGTTGTCGCTTAGCTACGACCACCGCGTAGTGGATGGCGCAGATGCAGCAAGGTTCGCTAAATACATCAGCGAAGCGCTGGGGGATTTGCGCCACTTGCTGCTGTGACTTGCCATACCGCTGTGCGATTGGCATGGCAGTAATGCCCTGTGTTATTTAGCGCTATAGAAACGGTAGGAGTATAATCCTAAAGGCCTTGTCGAGGCCTTTAGGGTGGGGACTAAAAGCTTTGAAAGACTACTTTTTAGGGGCTTGCTCAGCCTTACGGTGTTGATGTTTGTTGAGTTTTTTGTGATTCTTTCGTTGCTTATGGTTATTTTTCCATTTGTTCCCACGTTTTTCTCTCAGCTCCGCTAACTTTTTTTGCTGCTCAGAGTTGAGCACGCTCGCGATGTTGCTTTCTGTGTTTTGACGAATCTCTCGAATAGCTTTGCGCTGCTCTTGGAAAATTTCCTTGATGGCTTCTTGTTGCTGCTCAGTGAGGTCTAACTGTTGAAATACGTGATAACCCTGCTGAAAACGCTTGGGCGCAGCTGTGTCGGCAGCATTAGCGGTAAAAGAGGCGGTAACTAAAGCGGCGGCAAAAACAACTGATAAAAACTTTTTCATGTGAAACTCCTTAATGAGGTTGGATGAGAGTACTTTGCTTGGTGAGTGTGTAAGGAGTATGGAGGAAATAAGGAATGATCTGTCCTAACGCCGGGTTGGCGTCACTCAACGGGGTGGTAACATACAACACTAGCAATAAGCATTGCGAGCACGCGGAACCGCGTAGGTTTGCCCTCGTGCCGGGCGGCACCACACAACG
>DAHVSB010000043.1 GCA_027324795.1 Alcanivoracaceae bacterium | reverse complement strand
TACTGCAAAATCAAGTACAAAACCCCGCGCCAATCAACCTCACTGAATTACTGCAATACCCAGGATTGCTGGAACAAGAAGAAGCGGATTATAGCCAGCTCACAGCCCCCGCATTAACGGCCCTTAAGCAAGCCTTGCAAGAACTGCGCCAAGCCAGAGCGCGAGAAGGCGAAGCGCTGGCCGGTTTTATTCAACAACGCTTAACCGCCATGGACGAACAGCTCGCTATTGTGCAGCAAGCGTTGCCACAAATTTTGGCCGCACAACAGCAACGCTTGCGTGATCGCATTGCTGAAGTGGTAGAAAACATTGATCAAGACCGCTTAGAGCAAGAGCTAGTGACCCTCGCCAACCGCATGGACGTGGCAGAAGAAATTGACCGCCTAAAAGCACACCAGCAAGAGGCGCAGCGCATTCTCAATGAGGGCGGCGCTGTGGGCCGACGCCTAGACTTTTTAATGCAGGAGTTTAACCGCGAAGCTAATACCCTCGCCTCTAAATCCATCGACACCCGCACCACCAATGCGGCGGTGGAGCTTAAGGTACTCATCGAACAAATGCGCGAGCAGGTGCAGAATATTGAGTAGGTTTTCAAACTAATGACTTGGTTTGCTGTTATTGGTTTGTGCTTAATGGGTGCTATGTCGCCGGGGCCGTCGTTGGCCTTGGTGCTTAAACACACGCTACATGCTGGCCGCCGCCAGGGCATGGTGGCAGGGTTTGCCCATGGGTTAGGGGTAGGGATGTATGCCTTGGCGGCAGTGCTGGGTATCGCGGCCATCATTACCACCTCGCCAACGCTATTCACATTAATACAGTGGGCGGGCGCCGCTTTTTTGGCTTATTTGGGCCTTAAAGGTTTACTGGCCAAACACGCAACACCCACGGCTATCGCGCCAGCCGCAACCAACAGCAGCCACGCCGCTCGCGATGGTTTTTTAATGGCTTGCCTCAACCCTTATACCGCCATTTTCTTTATCGCCCTTTTTAGCCAGCTAGTGGATATCCACACGCCTTTTAGCGTTAAGCTACTTTACGCTGCCACTGCTGTGATCATTGATATGGGTTGGTATATGAGTGTGGCATGGTTTTTCTCGCAACCGGTGTGGCTGCGCCGATTAGAGCGCTATAGCGTGTGGATAGAACGGCTCTTTAGCCTAGTGCTCATTGGTTTTGCAGTGAAGCTCGTTTGGCATTAACTCTTTAATGCGTGTCCCTTGTACACTCGGTGTGGATTAGGCATCGTGTTAGGGGTATTTGACCCAACAACCTTTGGAGGAATCATGAAAAAACAGTTACTCGCCCTCGCTTGCAGCGGCATTTTAGCGGCCACCAGCGCAGTGGCTGCCACACCCAATGAACTCATTGTGCCCATGGAGTTGCTCGATGTGGAAAACGGCAATACTTCAGTGGGTAACATTCATATCACGATGACGGAATACGGCGCTCTCTTTATTCCAGCCATTAAGGGGGTGGAATCTGGCGTTTACGGTTTTCACGTGCATGAAAATGCAAGTTGCGAGCCCAAGGAACAAGAGGGCAAACTCGTGCCAGCACTAGCGGCAGGCGGCCATTGGGACCCCGACAAAACAGGCCAACATAAGGGCCCTTGGGATAACAGCGGCCACAAAGGTGATTTGCCTGCCCTAGCCATTGATGGCGACAATGCGTATGCGGTGCTTGCCCCACGGCTGACCAGCTTAGACGAGCTAAAAGGCCACGCCTTAATGATTCACGAGGGCGGCGACAATTATAGCGATAGCCCTGCGCCCCTCGGTGGCGGTGGTGCACGCATGATTTGCGGCGTGATCAAATAATCAACAGCAAAAGGCCCGCATCGAGCGGGCCTCTGCTTTCAAGCAATGGGTGGTTTATTCATCATCGCCAGCAGCGCCGCGATAACGCTTATACTCCAAGGCATTCCACACTTTAACGCCGGCGTTACTCTCGGCAGGCGGAATTTGTTCTAGTAACTCTTTGGCCGCCGCAAGCTCACGCTCCACTTCTTCTGCGTTCTGATACATAAAGTCATCGGATGATTCAGGTTGCGCTTGCTCTAGTTTTTCAGCTAAATCCGCCAATAGCTTCTCTTGCTTAGAACGCAAAGCTACGCGGGCCTCCTCGCGCCACACGGGTTGTAGGTTGCGGTTGTGATCCACGATACTGCTGTACTCTGCGTACACATCAGCATAAATTTGCTTCGCGTGGTCACGCACATCGAGGTTCACACGCTCTAAATCCAGTGCCGTAAGGTCTTCGCTTGCCAATGGCTGCTTACGCTTATTGCCGCCCAAACGTGTGTATTCACGATAGAAGGGAAACAAGCTGTTAATCACTTTGCTCACGGGGCTAATGGATTCGCCTTCCGCGTCCACGCCCTTAGGCTGCACCCCCTGCATGGCAGCCAAGGCCGATTCAGGACGCACCACTTCCTTAGGCGGCATAATGCCATGGCGCAGCATTTCGCGAATACCGGTACCGGAAATATTGATACGGTAACGCTCATCATGGGAACAGGTTTCGGTGGTGGCATGGCTGTCGCAGCGAGTGCAGTAATACACCTCGTGGAACATGCGCACATCAATACCCAGTTCTTCTTTGGTGTATTGGTCGAACACACTGTGACCAGCATATTTATCGTAAAAATCACCAATACCGGCGTGGTCGCGCCCAATCAGCGCATGGGTGCAACCATAGTTCTTCATAATTAAGGCGTGGAGCACAGCCTCCCGTGGCCCCGCAAAAATATAGGTCACCCGCAGCGGTGCTAGAATGGATCTATCTTTGGGGTAATACTCTTCCATCACATTGCGGTAGGCCAACATACGGTATTCATGGCGCACATATTCGCGCTTAGCCATTTCTACCAAGGGCTGTAGGAATATAGCATCCACTTCTTCCAAGGCATTGCGGTGAATGTATTCATGGCCGCGGTGCAGCGGGTTAGCACCAGTAATAAAGCCCGCCACCGAGTTAAACTTCTTCTCTTCGTAAAATAAGCGCCAAGTGTCTTTAGGCTCCATGCGAATCTTTTCAAAGGGGCCCCAATCCACACGGTTTAATAAGTGCAAAGTACCGCCAAGTGCAGTGTCACCCATGCGTTCGTAGATGGAGCTTACACCTGGGTGGCTTTTATCAGTGGTGCCAAACAAGTGCTTGGCTCTGTGCTCTTTATCGTAATCAAAAATATCTTCGATACTGAGAATAGCCACAGGCTCATTGTTGTAATCCGTTAATGCAATCTCATCGCCCACATTAAGGCCTGCAATGGTTTTTTTATTTTTGTTACCAATGGGAGCAAAGCTCAGTGGCACAGGCCAAACCGTGCCATCGCTCAAACGGCCATCGGCCAACACAGACAAATAATCTTTTTCATTCATAAAACCATTGATGGGCGAAAGCACACCCGTGGCAATCATTTCGATGGTAATAACGGCTTGCAAATCCACACGGATGCAAGGTAGCTCACGGGCACGAGCAATTTCCGCTTCGCGCTTAGCTGCTGGCACCACTTGGTTAACTAACTTTCCACCGTGGGGTTTTTGGGGATATGCGGCAAAATCGAGTGAGGTAGAAGACATAGTTCCTCCGCTTGTTATTTTATATTCGCCTTATGGGCGGTTATTTATCATTATGTTCCTTAGAGGTTGCTCAACAATATACAGCCATAAAAACTATAAGGTAACTCACCTCTACCAAAGTAGGAGAAAAAAGTGCTTTCTGCCTGGGTTGTGCTGGCGTCGTTCAGCTACGCCGCTTTGCTATTTGGAATTGCTTGGATTGGGGACAAATACCACCCACACACAGAACGCGCGCCTTGGCGACCCATTATTTATAGCTTGGCGCTAGCGGTCTATTGCTCCTCGTGGACATTTTATGGGGCGGTGGGCTCTGCGGTGCGCTATGGCTGGGGCTACCTACCCATTTACTTAGGACCTCTTTTATTGTTGCTATTTGGCTGGCGGATTATTGAGCGGCTCAGTTTAGTAGCACAATCACAAAATACCGTATCCATCGCTGACTTTATGGCAAGCCGCTATGGCCGCTCACAGCGTCTTGCAGCCCTTGTGGCGTTTATGGCTGTGATCGCCTGCGTGCCTTATTTAGCATTGCAATACAAAGCGGTGAGCTTGAGCTTAGATACGCTCACAGGCCGCGATTTCAAACGCTCTTTGCTACAAGACCCCACCTTATATATCGCCGTAATTATGGCGCTGTTCTCCATCTTATTTGGTACCCGCCAAGTGGATGCCACCGAACACAGGCCAGGGTTAATGCTCGCTGTGGCATTTGAATCTTTGGTCAAGCTGATTACGTTTATTGCGGTGGGTATTTTTGCCTTTTTGTGGGCCAACAAAGAAAGCCTAAATCCCCAAGCCGCACTCAGCACTCTCGTGGCAAATACCCCACCCGTGGGGTTTTTAGGGCAAACGCTGCTCGCTTTTACGGCTGTGGTGCTGCTGCCACGGCAGTTTCATGTGGCCATTGTGGAGTGCAACGACGCCTCTGATATACGCCGCGCCCGTTGGTTATTCGGCACCTATTTAGTGCTGGTCAGCATCATGGTGCTGCCCATTGCCAGCGTGGGCTTACACGTGTTTGGCCATCAAGGCAGCGTAACGGCAGATAGCTTTGTGCTAGCACTGCCCTTAATTGAAAACAATATGTGGCTAGCGCTGGCCGCTTATATCGGGGGCTTTTCTGCCGCTACGGGCATGGTGATTGTGACCAGTGTGGCGCTCTCGATTATGGTGAGTAACGATTTAATTATGCCCCTATGGCTGCGCCACGGCTCACCATATCAAGGCAGGCATAACATTTCACGCACTATGCTGTGGGTGCGCCGCTTGGCAATTCTGTTTATTGCCGCCACGGCCTACACTTATTACTACAGTAGCGCTAGCGACAGGGCACTTTCTGCTTATGGGCTTATTACCTTTGCCGCCGTGATTCAGTTTGCACCAGGCTTAATTGGTGGCCTGTATTGGCAGGGTGCCAGCCGCACAGGGGTGGAAGTGGGGTTATTCTTGGGCTTTTTAATGTGGCTTTACACGCTCTTTTTACCCACCCTCACCGAGTCTGGTTGGTTACCGCAACCGTGGTTAGAATATGGCCCTTGGGGCCTAGCGTGGCTCAAGCCCACCCATTTATTCGGGCTATTTGATTTTGACCCATTAAGCCACGGCACCTTCTGGTCGCTTGCAGTAAATATTACTGCCATGCTATGGATTTCTTGGCGACGCCCGCCCAGCTTGGCCGAACGCTTAAATGCACAGCCGTTTCTCGACCCCTACTCCCAACGCCCGGCCTTAGCCGCTCGCCTAAACTCAAGCCACATTTTGGTAAAAGACCTTATCACCCTTGCTGCCCGCATTCTTGGTGAAAACAAATCTCAATGGGCCTTTGAACAACAAGCGCGTAAATACAACATCCACATTCACGACCAGCTGGCCGCAGATAGCCATTGGCTGCAATTTACTGAGTTGCTACTTGCCGGGGCTGTGGGTGCGGCCTCCGCTCGATTGGTACTCACCAGTGCCCTGCGCGGCTCTGGGCTTGAAGTGGCCACCGTGGTTTCGCTGCTAGATGAGGCAGGCCAAGAGCTACGTTTTAATCGCGATATTTTACTCACCACCATCGAAAACATGGACCAAGGCGTCAGCGTGGTGGATGCCAACATGTGCCTAGTGGCATGGAACCACAGTTATGAGCAGCTCTTTAATTACCCCGCTGGCATGCTGCGCGTGGGCCGGCATATTGCTGATTTAATTCGTTATAACGCTGAACAAGGCAAAATTGCCGCCCAAGCAGAGGAGGATATTGAAGCGGCCATTGAGCGTCGTATTGGTTTTATGCGCGCGGGTACCTCACACACCTTTCAACGCACCATGAACAACAACCGTGTTATTGAGCTTAAGGGTCGCCCCTTGCCTGGTGGTGGCTATGTGACGAGCTATAACGATGTGACTGAATACAAACGCGTGGAAGGCAAACTTAGAGAAATCAATGAACACTTAGAACAACGTGTGGCAGAGCGCACCCGCGAAGCCGAGATAGCGCAAGCCTCGCGCATTCGGTTTTTATCCGCAGTGAGCCATGATGTGTTGCAACCCATGAATGCGGCGCGCTTGTTCGCTTCCTCTTTACATGGCAGCAAGGACGCCGAAGAGATGCGCAATTTAGCCGATAAAATTGATTCCTCACTCCAAGCGGCAGAAGAGTTACTCGATGGGTTATTGGATATTTCTCACCTTGATGCTGGCGCGCTCAAACCTGAATTGAGCGCCTTTGATGGTCGCGCTTTACTTGAGGACCTGCTCCAACAATACAAACCCATCGCTAAGCGTCGTGAGCTTTCACTCCGGCTCTATATGCCGCCCCTCATGCTCTATAGCGATGCCAGCTTGCTGCGCCGCGTGCTGCAAAACTTTATCTCTAACGCACTGCGCTACACCCACAAAGGGCGTATTTTAATAGCAGGCCGTCGCCGCGGCGAGCAAGTCGAATTGCAAGTTTGGGATACTGGCCAAGGCATTCCACCCCATCATTTGCAACATATCTATACCGAATTCCATCGTTTCGACCAAGAATTTGATTGGGGTGAACGTGGCATGGGGTTGGGGCTTTCTATTTGCCAGCGCATTGCTTTTTTGCTTAATCACTCACTCAGCGTTGACTCCACGCTAGGCAAAGGCAGCGTATTTTCAATTACTGTGCCGCTTGCCACAACAGAGCAACAGCAGCAGGCCAAGCGCCCACGCGCAATAATTAACCCACAACACAATTTGCAAGGTTTGCGCGTGTTATGCGTGGATAACGACGTGGAAATCCTAATGGGAATGAAAGCCCTGCTCACGCAATGGGGCATAGAGGTGCTCACTGCCACCACAGTGGATCAAGCCTTAGAGCTGATGGTGAAGCAGCCACAAGTGTTGCTTGTGGACTATCACCTGCACGATCGCTTAGATGGGCTAGATACCCTCGATGCTCTGCGTGAAAACGCTCGCCATGTGCCCGGCGCCCTACTCACCGCCGATGGGCGTGAAGAACTCAGGCTCGCCGCTCGTGAACGGGGCTACCTAGTGATTACCAAACCCGTACGCCCAGCATCGTTACGGGCATTTTTAGCCGCGCACCATCAGGCTAATTAGCATCTTCTGTAGGGAGACTTAAGTGCTGAGCCACCAGCACAGCATGGGTGCGATTGGTCACACCGAGCTTGCGCAAAATCGCTGTCATATGGGTTTTCACCGTGGCTTCGGTAACGCCGAGCTCATAAGCAATTTGCTTATTGAGCAGGCCTTGGCTCACCATTTGCAGCACCCTAAACTGCTGAGGCGTTAAGGTTTGTAGTAACTCCACCGCGGATTTTTCTCTTTCATTAAGCGGCTGCGCATCGTATACCTCTTCAGGCGCCCACACATTTCCCATCATCACCGCCTCTAGGGCTTCGGTGAGTAATTCCGTATCGGCGGATTTAGGGATAAACCCCATGGCGCCCAAATCTAATGCGCGCCGCATCAGCTGTGGCTCTTCATGGGCAGAAATCATCACCACTGGCAATTGAGGATAATATGTGCGCAGATTTACTAAGGCGCTATAACCCGTAGCACCTGGCATAGTGAGGTCAAGCAGCAACATATCTGCTTCTGGGTGCTGCTCCACTAACTCCATTAAAACATCAATGGTATCCGCCTCGATTACTCGAGTTTGCGGAAACGAGCGCTTAACCGATGCGGCCAACGCTTCGCGAAATAGAGGATGATCATCTGCAATGATAAGTTCATTCATAATTATTTTTATCGCATAAAAAAGGGGGCGTAACGCCCCCTCATGCTAGCACAACTTAGTTGTGGGTAAATGATGTTCCTCTATTAATGTGACTGAGCTCCTGTGGCACCAATACCGGTTTGGCTGCGCACCGTGAGTGCAGTAAAAGCGGCTTTTTCCTTTTCCGCTGCGGCGCTCTTATCAAGCATTGAAAATAGCCAGATAGAGGCGAAGGCTAGCGGAATAGACAAGATGCCAGGGTTAGGGAATGGTGTGATGGGCTCAGCAAACCCGAACACATCCACCCATACTGTGGTACTTAGCACCACCCAAATAGTGGCCGAAGCTAGGCCAATAAAGCCACCAATGGTCGCACCGCGGGTGGTGCACCCACGCCAGTACATGGAAAGCACCAACACAGGGAAGTTAGAGCTTGCGGCAATGGCAAAGGCCAGACCCACCATAAAGGCCACGTTCTGGTTCTCAAACACGATACCTAAAATAATGGATAGCACCCCCAGCATCACGGTGGAAAGCTTAGACACCTTAAGCTGCTTTTCTTCAGACGCCTTGCCTTTAGCAATCACGTTGGCATACAGGTCGTGAGAAATGGCCGCCGCACCTGCGAGTGCCAAACCTGCCACCACCGCCACAATGGTTGCGAAGGTGACTGCCGCCAAGAAGCCCAAGAGCAAGTCTCCGCCCACCGCATTAGCCAGGTGCACCGCCACCATATTAGTGCCGCCAATAAGGCTATTGATCATATCGAAATTGCCATCTGCATCGGTGACAAAATATTCGGGGTGCTTCACTAAAATCGCAATGGCGGAAAAACCGATAATAAAGGTGAGCACATAGAAGTAGCCGATAAAGCTACTCGCCCAAATCACGGATTTGCGTGCCTCTTTGGCGTTCGCCACTGTGAAGAAGCGCATCAAGATGTGCGGCAAACCAGCGGTACCAAAGGCTAAGGCAATACCTAAGGACAAAGCATTCAGCGGATTACCACTCACCGCAGACCCAGGCGCTAAAATACCACGACCATCAGGGTGCACATCCACCGCTTCCACTAATATGGCATCAAGATTAAAGTTAAAGCCCTTGAGCACCAAGAAAGTCATCAAGGTGGCACCGAACAACATGAGCACCGCCTTAATGATTTGCACCCAAGTGGTGGCTGTCATGCCGCCAAAGGTCACGTAGATCATCATTAAGGAGCCCACCACCAGCACCGCTAGCTTATATTCAATACCAAACAGCAGCACAATGAGCTTGCCCGCCCCCACCATTTGCGCAATCAAATACAGGGCGATAACCAGCAAAGAAGCACTCGCTGCCAACACCCGCATGGGTACCTGCTGCAAGCGGAAGGAAGTCACATCAGCAAAGTTATAGCGGCCAAGATTACGCAAACGCTCAGCCACTAAGAACATCACCGTAGGCCAACCGAACATAAAGCCAATGGCATAAATAATGCCATCGAAACCGCTCACATACACCATGCCCGCAATCCCCAAAAACGAGGCTGCCGAGAGATAATCTCCCGCAATGGCTAGCCCGTTTTGGAAGCCAGTAATGCCACCGCCTGCGGTGTAGAAATCAGAGGTGGTTTGGGTGCGTTTTGCTGCCCACCACGTAATCACCATGGTGGCGGCAATAAAAATCAAAAACATCACAATGGCCGATGTATTGCCTTGACCACCAGCCGCATGGGCGAGGGAAGGCATGCTCAAAAGTAGTGCACTTAAGCTCAATAAAAATTTCATTGGCCTGCCTCCTCTATAACGCTTGCCAACAAAGGATCAAACACCTTGTTGGAGATGTAGACATACAAGGACACCAGCACACTGGCACTCACCAACACGCAAATGCCTGTAACAACACCAATACTCATGGTCATTCCCTCGATGGAACGACCAAACAAGCTTGGGTTAAATGCCAGCGTCAATATAAATCCTGAATAAATGACAAAAGTAACAATGAAAAAAGCATAGCTAATGCGATCTTTACGACGCACTAGCTCTTGATACTTGGGGTTCTGTGTCACTTGGGTGACCACATCATCGTGAAGGCTCATATCCTTCTCCCTCTCGTTATTGTTGTTAGGTGGAGCACACGCAATCAGCCGAGGCTTGAAAATCAATATACGGGGAGGAAAAAAACAGGAATACGAGACTTTGGTTGTAGGAGTTTGAATCTAAGACGTACGGGTTCACATCATAGGCAACCAAAGCACCGACAGATAACGTGCTGCGAACAGCTAGGAAAATGTACTGATATGCAGCCAAAAACGACAAAGAAAAAGAAAAAGTCAAGCCCCAAAGGTCAATAAAATAAGCGACATGCTAGAATTTTGTACTAAAACAAGTAAAGATAGGCCTTAACTGTGCCATCCGCATGGTACTTAAATTAGCACTTATCGCTTAATTACCGTTTTTGATCACCTTGAGAGGGGCGAACATGCAAACTCAGGAAACCTATAACGACCATGTGGTTAGGCTATTTCTCTTAGCCTCAGTGGTTTGGGGGCTTATTGGCATGTCTGTAGGCGTATTTATCGCTGCAGAGCTGTATTGGCCAAACATTGACCTTAACATTCCAGCACTTACTTTCAGCCGACTCAGGCCTGACCATACGTTTGGGGTGATTTTTGCGTTTGGTGGTTCCGCTTTAATTGGTACCTGTTTTTATGTGGTACAACGCACCGGACATGTGCGCTTAGCTTATACCAAGCTAGCGGAGTTTGTGTTCTGGGGTTGGCAACTTGCCTGCGCGCTCTCCATGGTCACCATGCCTTTTGGTCTCACTCAAGGTAAAGAATACGCCGAGCCTGAATGGTGGATTGATATTTTAATCGCCGTGGTGTGGATAAGTTTTGCCGTAGTATTTTTCGGCACTTTGGCACGCCGTCGTATT
The DNA here is from genome assembly GCA_027324795.1 of Alcanivoracaceae bacterium. GTDB lineage: Bacteria > Pseudomonadota > Gammaproteobacteria > Pseudomonadales > Alcanivoracaceae > CALEAR01. The sequence continues at coordinate 5,749 of DAHVSB010000043.1, read as the reverse complement.
CGCCATATTTATGTGGCCAACTGGTATTACGGCGCCTTTATCATTGCCGTGGGCATGATGCATATTGTCAACAACCTAGCATTGCCAGTGGCACTCTCTCGTTCCGTGCCAATTTATTCAGGTGTGGTAGACGCCATGGTGCAGTGGTGGTATGGCCATAACGCCGTGGCATTTATCCTTACCGCTGGCTTCCTAGGCATGATGTATTACTTTGTTCCGCGCCAAGCCCAGCAACCTTTGTGGAGCTACCGCTTCTCCATTGTTAACTTTTGGGCGCTAATCTCTGTTTATATGTGGGCTGGTGCTCACCACTTAATGTACACGGCGCTCCCCGACTGGGTGCAATCTGTGGGTATGGCCTTCTCTCTTATCTTAGTGATGCCAAGCTGGGGGTCCGCCGCCAACGGCTTAATGACTTTTAATGGCGTGTGGCACAAGCTCAAAGAGGATGCCGCCGCTAAATTTATGGTGTTATCACTCATTTTCTACGGTGCTTCCACTATGGAAGGCACCATCATGGCAGTGAAAACCGTGAACACCCTTTCTCACTACACCGAATGGACGGTGGCGCACGTGCATTCTGGCTCCCTAGGCTGGGTAGCCATGATCACCATTGGTTCTTTATACGCCTTAGCCCCACGAGTATTAGGCCAAGATATGCACTCCAAAAAGGCCATGGAAGCGCACTTCTGGCTCCATCTCACTGGTACTTTAATCTACGTCATCGCCATGTGGTCTGCAGGTATTATCCAGGGCCTTATGTGGCGCGAAATTGACGCTGACGGCTCATTAGTGCATTCCTTCCTAGCCAGCTTCGAAACCATCAAACCCTTCTTTGCATTGCGCTGGTTTGGTGGTTGTTTAGTGCTCACAGGTATGAGCCTAATGGCGTGGAATTTGTGGCACACCGCAAGCTATGCACGCCGCAACACCCTTAAGCCCATTCCTGTTCCTACTTCTGAGCCAACCTACGGCGAAGTAGAAACATCAGCCACTAATTATTAAGCGAGACGAGGAGAGCACTATGAGTTCCCGTTACAAGTACTTCGAAGGCATTGAAAAACGTGCTTGGTTGCTCGGTATTTTGACTGCGATTTTTCTTTCCTTTGGTGGCTTAGCTGAAGTTTTACCCTTGTTTGTGGCAGCCAACAAAGTAGAGGCCCCTGAGGATGTAAAGCCTTATGAGCCACTACGCCTCGCAGGATTTGAAACCTACGTTAAAAACGGTTGTTATTTGTGTCACTCACAAATGATCCGCCACCTCGGTTTTGAAACCGCACGCTACGGCCAACATTCCACTGCGGTCGAATCGGTCTACGACCGCCCCATGCAATGGGGTTCCAAACGCACAGGGCCTGACTTGGCTCGCGTAGGTGGTAAATACAGCGACGAGTGGCAGCGCCAACACCTGATTGATCCACGTAGTGTGGTGCCAAGTTCTAACATGCCACGCTACAACTGGTTAGAAGATTACTCCATCGACGCCGAGCGCTTGCAGGGCACTATGCGCGCTATGCGACGCTTAGGCGCTCCCTATTCCGATGAGGATATTGAAAACGCACCTAAAGCCGTAGAAGGCAAAACCCAAATGGACGCTTTAATCGCTTACTTGCAGGGGCTAGGTATTGATAACACCCCCAAAGCAAGCTCTAAAGCGGAGGAGGTACCTGCATCATGAACCCAATATGGGGACATCTAGTGGGCGTTAGCACGCTGATTTTAATGGTGTTGTTTGTTGGCCTCTGGATATGGTTATGGCGCAAACGACACAAAAAAGTCTTCGACCGTATGGCAAAAATCCCAATGGAAGATGAATTAAGCGGCCAAGACTCCAAATCTAATAAGGAGAGTAAGCACCATGAATGATTTTTGGTCTGGTTGGGTGATGGCCCTCATTATCTTAAACTATGTGGCTATCTTGCTATTATTCATTTGGGCACCTGGGGCCAAAATTCCCGTGGGTGAAGATGGCACCACAGGGCACACTTGGGCGAATGGGCTTATTCGCGAGGCAGTAAACCGTTTGCCCATGTGGTGGCTCGTCCTTTCAACCGTTGCTTTTATTGCTGCTTTTATCTACCTGGTACGCTATCCAGGGTTTGGTAGCTACGAAGGGACCTTAGGGTGGTCATCCGTACAACAGCTCAAAGAAGAAGAAGCCGCTATCAACCAAAGACTCAGCCAAGTATGGGCACGAGTGGAAAGCAGTGATGTGCTTGAGCTGAGCCAAGATAAGCCGGCACTAAAGGTCGCTCAACGTCTCTTTGAAGATAACTGTGCAGCTTGCCATGGCATGGATGGTAAAGGAGTAAGCGCTATCGGCGCGCCTAACTTGGTAAACAACGTGTGGCAATATGGCGGTAGCGTAGATGAAATACTCAGCTCCATCACCAATGGTCGCAAAGGATTAATGCCACCACTTGGGAAAGCACTGGGTTACGGCAACGTAAAAAACGTCGCTAATTATGCGCTCAGCCTTTCCGGCGCTTCCCATGAGGCGGGGCCAGCAGCAGCAGGTAAACCCGTGTTTGAACAGCAATGCGCGGCTTGTCATGGTATTGATGGTACGGGCAACAAACTGCTTGGCGCCCCTAACCTCACCACAGGCTCGTGGAAGTTTGGTGGCACCTATCGTGATATAGTCACTGCCATTGAGTATGGTAGAACCGCTGAAATGCCCGCTTGGAAAGATCGCTTAAACGAAAGCGAGATCAAGCTGCTTGCCGCTTGGGTGCTCAGCCACGATAACGACGAAGAAGCCCGTTCCCACGAGGATAGCTAATATGAACACTGAGAGCATGCCTTGGTACAAATCTCCTATTGTTTGGCTAGGGATTGCCCTCACCGTGCTTATTTTGGCCGCCTGTATTCACATGATTATTGTGAGTGCAGGCACAGATACAGGCCCTAAAGGGCAAAAGACCAAAGACATCACCCATATTTTGGGCATGCCTTTAACCCATGAATCCACATCCGCTACGACTGAGGAGGAGGATTCAAATACACCCTCAGAAGAGTAATCGTGCAAACAAAATTTCCCCTTGAGCGCTGTTACCACTGCGATAACCCCATACCGCAGGGCAGCGCTTTTTTTGTGCAAATCGGCGAGAACCAACAACAAGTATGCAGCAGTAATTGCCAGCACACCGCCGAATGGATTGCTAAACATGGCCTAAGTGATTACTACCGCCTACGCCGAGGCCCCTCACAGCGCCCCACAGCCCCACAAAACACTCAACATTGGGATAGCGACAACTTAAAGCGCCATGTGGTGCGTACCAACAAGGCCGGTTTAAGCGAAGTGAGCCTATTGGTGGACGGCGTGCACTGTTCGGGCTGCGTGTGGCTGATTGAGCGTTTGCTACTGCAGCTTGAAGGGGTGGAAACAATTCAGCTAAACCCAGTGACTCGCCGCGCCCTGTTGCAATTTGATGCCGAAACAGTGCCGCTGAGCACCTTACTCAGCACCATCGCCAAAGCTGGCTACGACCCTAGGCCCCTAGATAGCGATGCTTTGGATGATTCCCGCCAACAAGAAAGCCGAGATTTATTAAAGCGCTTACTGGTAGCGGGCTTTGCCATGATGCAAGTGAGCACTTACGCTTTTGTGCTCTACATGGAGAACTTCGAGCCCCTACCCCACGCCACCCGCGAGCTTTTCCGTTGGCTGGGGTTTCTAGTGGCCACCCCCGTAGTATTTTACTCCGCCACTCCCTTTTATCGGGGAGCAAAACAGGCCTTACGGTATAAAAGCCTCAACATGGATGTGCCCATCGCCATTGCGATTACAGCGGTGTACGTGAGCAGTGTTTACCAAGCCATGGTGTCCCAGGGGGAGGTATATTTCGATTCTGTCACTATGTTGGTGTTTTTCCTCCTCATTGGCCGCTATTTAGAAATGCGGGCACGGCACCATTCGGTGGATAACGCCGATGCACTCATTCGCCTGCGGCCAAGCTTTGCTCAACGGCGCAAACCCGATGGCACCCTAGAGAAGGTGGCCGTGATGGAGCTGAACATTGGCGATGTGGTGCAAGTACCCGAAGGTGCCCATGTGCCCGCTGATGGCACCCTACTGAGTGAGCACACACTACTGGATGAATCCTTGTTATCAGGGGAATCCTCCGCACGACGACGCCAGCACAACGAAGTTTTAATTGCTGGCAGCCTAGTGCTCGAAGGCCCCATTGATATGCAAGTAAGCCAGGTGGGCCAAGATACGTTTCTATCGCAACTGGCTCACTTATCCACACAAGCACAAACCCAGCGCCCCAAGTGGGCCCGACAAAGTGAGAACATCACTGCCCGTTTTGTGCGCCGCGTGCTGATCTTCACCACCGTTACCTTAGCGGCGTGGCTATGGTACGACCCAAGCCAAGCCCTCACCGCCACCATTGCCTTATTGGTGGTGGCCTGCCCCTGCGCCTTAGGCCTAGCAGCGCCAGCAGCCATCACCCGTTCCTTAGGGGTGTTGGCCCGTAAAAATGTATTGGTGGTTAACCCCGACGTGCTTGAAGCCTTACCCCGACTAAGCAGGGTGGTGTTCGATAAAACCGGCACCCTCACCGAGCCCACCCTGGTGGTGGAAGGAGTAGATAAAGCCATATTGCAATTAGCCGCCAGCCTCGCACGCGAAAGTGAGCACCCACTTTCCAAAGCGCTAGTGCAAGCGAACACCCTCCCTTTGCTCGCCGTCACCCAAGCTACCTCCTTCCCTGGCTTAGGCCTTGAGGGCACAGTGGCAGGCCGCAAGCTGCGCCTTGGCCAAGCGGCTTTTGTGCTGGATGAGCCGCCTCAAGAACTAGATCAAGCCAGCCTAGTGGTGGGCGAAGAGGGCCGCCTTTTAGCGGTGTTTGAAACCGAGGAAAAGCTTCGCCCCGATGCCCTTATCACCATTAAGGCACTACAAGCCAGAGGGGTTGAGTGTGAAATATTAAGCGGAGATACCCATGCCCGCGTGGAGCGCATTGCCCAAGCACTTAATATTCGCCACTGGCGAGCACGGCAAATGCCCGAAGATAAACTGGCGCACCTTCAAACATTACAACATGAGGGCCATTGTCTTATGGCCGTGGGCGATGGCAGCAACGATGCCCCCGTGCTTGGCGGAGCCGATATTTCCGTGGCACTGACCTCGGGCACAGAGTTGGCACAGGCCAATGCAGATGCCCTACTGTGCACCGGCCAACTAGTGGGCGTATTGGATTTACTCACCACCTCCGAACAAACCCAAGTGATTTTGCGTCAAAACCAACGCTGGGCCTTTACCTACAACACAGTGGCAATGCCCGTAGCTGCCTTGGGTTACATCCCCCCATGGTTGGCGGCGATTTTTATGTCGGCCAGCTCTTTACTGGTAGTATTGAATGCACTACGCATTGGCAAACAACAGCAATCATTGTCTAGGAGGCAGCCATGAGCATTATTGTGGTGATGATTCCCATCTCGCTCTTTATGCTAATTATTGGTGTGGTTCTCTTCTTTTGGGCCACCAACAATGGCCAGTTCGACGACATGGATTCGCCAAGCTTATCGCCAGTGAGTGATAACCCGCCAGAGGATGATGCTAAGCCCTAGTGCCGGGCAGGCAAGTTACCCTTGCGCCGGGCAGGCGCCACGCAACGAGTTGCGCTGGAACCGCGCGGGTTCCCGGCACCAGGTGTTCTTAAAGCCCACTGTGCCAAGCAAGCTTGCATAAATGGTTTCCTTCAGCGAAAACCATGCTGAAGGAAACCATTTATTCCAGCCT
>DAHVSB010000042.1 GCA_027324795.1 Alcanivoracaceae bacterium | reverse complement strand
GCATGGTTTTAATAGCTCGCCTGCCTCCCATAAAGCACAATTGATGCAAGCCTACTTTGCTCAGCATGGTGCTGAACATCGTTTGTTAGTGCCCCAACTGCCTGAAAGCCCCCGCCAAGCCATGGCGCTGTTAGATAGCACAGTACATAGCACAGACAATATCGCTGTGGTGGGTTCCTCTTTGGGCGGTTTCTACGCCACTTGGTTAGCAGAAAGGCACAATTTACGAGCTGTTTTGATTAATCCTGCAGTGCGCCCTTGGCGTTTACTTGATGAGTACGTGGGGACTGTGACTCACTACCACACGGGCGAGCCCTACGAGTTTGAGCAGAGTTGGGTAGAAGATTTAAAAACCTATGAGGTGCCGATTCTTGAGCGCCCAGAAAATTTGTTATTGCTGCAGCAAACAGGCGATGAAACCTTGGATTGGCGAGATGCTTGGGATTATTATCAGGATTGCCATACTTTTAAAGGGCTAGGCGGCAACCATGCTTTTGATGGTTTTTCCGCCTTTATTCCCTTGGTGTTACACTTTTGCGGCCTACAACTTGATTGAGATGTTATGAGTACAGCCTATACCGCCTCAAATATTGAGGTTCTAAGCGGTTTGGAGCCAGTGCGCAAACGCCCTGGCATGTATACCGAAACCAACCGCCCTAACCATTTATTACAAGAAGTTATTGATAACAGTGTAGACGAGGCCCTTGCCGGCCACGCCAAAAATATTGTGGTGACCCTGTATAAAGATGGCTCTGCTAGCGTGTGGGATGATGGCCGCGGCATGCCGGTGGATTTGCATCCTGAGCTTGGTTTGCCGGGAGTGGAAGTGATTCTTACCACTCTGCATTCAGGCGGAAAGTTTAACCATGATAACTATAGTTTCTCTGGAGGCTTGCATGGCGTGGGTGTGGCGGTGGTGAATGCTCTGGCAAAAGAGCTCACGGTTACTGTGCGTCGTGGTGGCCAGGTGCACCAAATGCAGTTTGCTCATGGTGAGAAAACCACCGAGCTACAAATCATTGATACCTGTGGCCAACGTAATACGGGTACCGAGCTGCGCTTTACACCAGACCCGCAATTTTTTGATTCAGTAAAATTTTCCTTGGCGCGCTTGCTGCATTTACTGCGCGCAAAAGCCGTGTTATGCCCGGGCCTAAGTGTGACCTTGGATGACCAAACCAAGGGTGAGAAGCACCAGTGGCAGTATGAAGATGGTTTGGTGGAATACCTCACCGATGCGCTTAAAGGGTGGGAGCTATTGCCCGAAGCGCCTTTCATCGGCAGCTTGGAAGGTAAAACCGAAGCGGTGGAATGGGCGGTGCTATGGCTGCCTGAAGGCGGTGAGCAAGTCACTGAATCCTATGTGAACCTTATCCCCACCGCCCAAGGTGGTACCCATGTGAATGGATTCCGTTCAGGTTTGTTGGAAGCGCTGCGAGAATACTGTGAGTTTCGCAATTTGCTCCCGCGGGGGGTGAAACTCACGCCAGAAGATATCTGGGAACGAGTGAGTTTTGTGTTAAGTGTTAAAATGCTCGACCCTGTGTTTGCAGGACAAACCAAGGAGCGCCTTGGTTCCCGTGCCATTGCAGGTTTTGTAAGCGGCGTGGTGAAGGATGCCTTCAGTCTGTGGCTGAACCAGCACACCGAAGAGGGCGATGCCTTAGCAGAGTTGTGTATTCAAAGTGCGCAGCGCCGCTTGCGCGCGGCGCGCAAAGTCACACGCAAAAAAGTCACCTCGGGCCCAGCTTTACCGGGCAAGCTGGCGGATTGCACCAGCGATGACCCCAGCCAAACAGAAATCTTTTTGGTGGAAGGGGATTCAGCGGGTGGTTCGGCTAAGCAGGCGCGCAGCCGTGAGTTTCAGGCCATCATGCCGTTGCGCGGTAAAATCTTGAATACTTGGGAGGTGGATTCCGCCCAGGTGCTAGCATCACAGGAAATTCACGACATTGCTGTGGCCCTTGGTGTGGAGCCGGGCAGTGATGATATCTCGGGCTTGCGTTATGGCAAGGTGTGTATTTTAGCGGACGCGGACTCCGATGGATTGCATATTGCCACACTGATTTGTGCACTTTTTGTGCGCCATTTCCCTGCTTTGGTAAAGGGTGGCCACGTGTTTGTGGCCATGCCGCCTTTGTACCGCATCGATGTGGGCAAAGAGGTGTTTTATGCCCTTGATGATGAAGAGCAACGCGTGATTCTCGACCGCATTGAGGCCGAAAAGCGCCGCGGTAAAGTGCAAATCACACGGTTTAAAGGTCTTGGCGAAATGAACCCCCTGCAATTGCGTGAAACCACCATGGCGCCAGACACCCGTCGTTTAGTGCAGCTCACCGTGGATGGGGATGATGACACTCACCAGTTGCTCGATATGTTATTAGCGAAAAAACGCGCCTCCGACCGTCGCTCTTGGCTAGAAACCAAGGGTAACCTTGCAGATGTATAAGGCTTAAAGCAGATGGCACAAGATTTTGAACAAGTCGCGCTACGCGATTATACCGAGAAAGCCTATCTCGATTACTCCATGTATGTGATTTTGGACCGCGCCTTACCTTATATTGGCGATGGTCTGAAGCCGGTGCAGCGTCGCATCGTGTATGCCATGAGCGAGTTGGGGCTTAAAAATACAGCGAAATATAAAAAGTCCGCCCGCACCGTGGGGGACGTGTTAGGTAAATACCACCCCCATGGGGATTTCGCTTGCTACGAGGCCATGGTGCTCATGGCGCAGCCTTTTAGTTATCGCTACCCACTGGTGGATGGGCAAGGTAACTGGGGCTCGGCAGATGACCCCAAATCCTTTGCTGCCATGCGCTACACCGAAAGCAAGCTAGCGCCTTACGCAGACACTTTGCTCGCAGAGCTTGGTCAAGGCACAGTGGAGTGGATCCCTAACTTTGATGGTAGTCTCGATGAGCCCAAGCTGCTCCCGGCGCGTTTGCCAAATGTGCTGCTCAATGGTACTACCGGTATTGCCGTGGGCATGAGCACGGATATCCCGCCTCACAACTTGCGTGAGGTGGCCAAGGCGTGCATCCATTTGTTGAAGCACCCGGGGGCCTCCCTCGATGACATTATGGAAATCCTACCTGCACCGGATTTCCCCACCGAAGCTGAAATTATTACGCCTGTTAACGACATTATCCAAATGTATAGCGAGGGCCGAGGCGCTTTGCGTTTACGTGCTGTGTGGCACCGCGAAGAGCAGGATATTGTGGTCACGGCGTTGCCTTATCAGGTGTCTGGCGCCAAGGTGTTAGAGCAAATTGCGGAGCAAATGCGTAATAAAAAACTCCCTATGGTGACTGATTTACGCGATGAATCAGACCATGAAAACCCCACACGCTTGGTGATCACTCCGCGTTCAAATCGTGTGGATGTGGAACAGCTCATGAGCCATTTGTTTGCGTCCACTGACCTTGAAAAAAACTATCGTGTGAATATGAACATGATAGGGCTCGATGGCCGCCCGCAAGTGAAGCCATTGATGACGATTTTGAGTGAGTGGTTAGAATTCCGCATGCTCACAGTGCGCAGGCGTTTACAGCACCGCTTAGAAAAAGTGGAAGCGCGCTTGCACTTGTTAGCAGGCCTTTTGGTGGCTTACTTAAATATCGATGAAGTCATCGCCATTATCCGTGAAGAAGACAAGCCTAAGCCCGTGTTAATGGAGCGCTTTGGCTTAAGCGCTTTGCAAGCAGAGGCGATTTTAGAGCTACGCTTGCGCCATCTCGCCAAGTTGGAAGAAATGAAAATCCGTGGCGAGCAGGATGAGCTTGAGGCAGAACGCGAGCAGCTGGAAAAAATCTTAGGCTCGCAACAGCGTTTAAAAACCTTAGTGGCCAAAGAAATCGCGCAAGATGCAGAGACCTATGGCGATGAGCGTCGTTCACCCTTAGTGCGCCGCGCCGAGGCGAAGCAGCTGGATGAATCAGATTTAGTGCCCGCAGAGGCAGTAACCGTGGTGGTATCCAAAATGGGCTGGGTGCGTGCTGCCCGTGGTCATGAGGTGGATGCCGCTGGGCTTAACTACCGCACAGGTGATGAATATTTGGCCTCTGCTCAAGGGCGTTCAAATCAGCCCGTACATTTTATTGATAGCCACGGTCGTGCTTACACGTTGCAGGCCCACACCTTGCCGTCTGCGCGGGGGTTAGGCGAGCCGCTCACAGGGCGCTTAGCGCCTCCGAGTGGTGCTGAATTTAGTGCCGTGTTAATGGCTAAAGACGAGCAGCAGTGGTTGCTCGCTAGCGATGCAGCTTATGGTTTTATTATTCAACATGAGCAGTTGGCTGCCACCACGCGGGCGGGTAAATCGGTGTTAACCTTACCTAAAAACAGCAAGATGCTACCGCCCGTTCAGGTGAATAATATGGCCACAGATAAAGTGGCAGTGCTGTCTAATGAAGGGCGCTTATTGGTGTTTGCCGCCTCTGATTTGCCTGAAATGGCGCGCGGCAAAGGCAACAAGCTGATGGCCATTACCGCACAGCGGGCCCAAGAGCGGGTGGAGTTTGTGCAGGCCATTGCTGTGTTGGCTCCGGAAGATACCTTAGTGGTGCACGCAGGGCGACGCCATATGAATTTACCGCCCAAGGATTTGGCTCACTATGAGGGGGAGCGTGGCCGCCGCGGCGCTAAATTGCCCCGTGGCTTCCAAAATGTGACTCGGGTGGAGGTGGAGCATGGGCAGGCATCTGAATAATTGGGTGTTTGTAGAGTGAACCAGCTTAATCCCCGCCAACGTGAAGCGGTGAAGCACACCACGGGCCCGCTACTGGTATTAGCTGGAGCGGGCTCAGGCAAAACCAGTGTGATTACGCGCAAGATTGCTTGGCTGATTCAAGAGAGCGGTATACCTGCGCGCCATATTGCCGCAGTGACTTTCACCAACAAAGCCGCTCGCGAAATGAAGGAGCGAGTCACCGCCATTGTGCCGCGCAGTGAAAGTCGCGGGTTGATTGTATCCACCTTTCATAACCTCGGTTTGCGGATTCTTAAACAAGAAATGGCGGCCACCCCCTTGCGCAAGGGTTTTTCTATTCTCGATCAAGTCGATAGTCGCGAATTGCTCAAAGAAGTACTGCACCGCGGCGATAGCGAAGCGGACTTGCTCGCGGCGGAAGCGATTCAGCACCAAATTAGCACTTGGAAAAACGAGCTGATTTCGCCCGAGGCTGCCATGAGCTATGCAGAAACTCCTGAGCTGCTGCGTGCTGCCGTGGCCTATGGCCAATACAATCGCATGCTCCGCGCTTGTAATGCGGTGGACTTCGACGATTTGATTATGCTGCCCGTGGAGCTGTTTGAATCCCAGCCCCGTATTTTAGAAAAGTGGCGTAATCGCATTCGTTATTTGCTCGTGGATGAATACCAAGACACCAATGACGCCCAGTATCGCTTGGTGCAGCAGCTAGTGGAGCCTTTGGGGCGCTTTACCGTGGTGGGTGATGATGACCAGTCTATCTACGCTTGGCGCGGGGCACGGCCGGAAAACTTAGCCCGCCTACAGCAAGACTGGCCCAACCTCACCATGGTGAAGCTAGAACAAAACTATCGGTCTACGGGCCGTATTTTAGCAGCAGCCAACGCTGTGATTAGTAACAACCCCCACGTGTTTGAAAAAACCCTATGGTCGGATTACGGCTATGGCGACCCCATTCGCGTGGTGGCCATGCGTGATGAAGACGCAGAAACCGAATGGATCGCCAGTGATATTTTCCACAAGCGCACTCAGCACAGTTTGCATTGGCGGGATTTTGCTATTTTATATCGCGGTAACTTCCAGTCACGTCCCATGGAAACCAAGCTGCAGAGCATGCAAATCCCCTACAAGGTATCCGGGGGCAAAAGCTTTTTTTCTCGCGCTGAAGTGAAGGACATCATGTGCTACTTGCGTTTGCTCGTTAACCCTGATGACGACAATGCTTTTTTGCGCATTATCAATACCCCAAGGCGTGAAATTGGCCCCATTACCTTAGAAAAGTTGGCGGGTTGGGCCGCCAAGCGCGAGCAAGGTATGTACCACGTTTGCGATGATATGGGGCTCACCTCTGTAATGCCCGCCAACGCAGCGGAGCGTCTGCGCAATGTTAAGCAGTGGCTGGATGCAAAACGACAAAAATGTTTCCAAGAAAACAGCCTACAAGCAGTACGCGAGCTGATTTTAGAGATGGATTACGAAGGATGGATTCAGCAAAATGCTGCTAGCCCTCGCGTGGCGGAGCGCCAAATTGAAAACGTATGGACCCTAGTGGCAAGTATTGGCCGCATGCTGGAAAAAGACGAAGACGCGGATTTAGAAAGCGTGATCGCTAAGCTGGTGCTCATTGATATGCTTGAGCAGCAAGATGAAGAGGAAGATACAGATCGCGTGCAGCTAATGACACTGCATGCCGCCAAGGGCCTAGAGTTCCCTCATGTGTATATTATGGGCGTGGAAGAAGAATTGCTGCCCCACCATGCCAGTATTGAAGCAGATACCATCGAGGAAGAGCGCCGTCTCATGTACGTGGGAATCACCCGAGCGCGGGAACAGCTGGCTATTAGCTATGCTCGTAGTCGGCGCCAATTTGGTGAACGGGTGGATACGGAGCCGAGCCGGTTTTTGGATGAGCTTCCTCAAGAAGATCTTACTTTTGTGGGTGAAACAGAAAAAAATAATCCTGAGCATGTGGCTCAAGTAGCAGAAGAAAACCTAGCCAACTTACGCGCTTTGCTAGGCCGATAAAAAGAAACCAAGGCAAAAAAATACCCGCAAAGGTGGCAACCCGTGCGGGTATTTCCACTCGTAGGTGCTGATTAGTTCAGACTTAATACCCACTCAGCTAAAGTATTTGCTTCGTCCTCGGTGACGTTGTTTGGTGGCATGGGAATAGAGCCCCATTCGCCTACGCTACCGTTTTTAATGTGATTGGCCAGGGTGGAAGCAGAAGCGCCTTTAGCTGCCACTTCTTTGAAAGCAGGGCCAACAATTTTGTTGTCGATGGAGTGGCAAGCGGTGCAGCCTTTGCTCTTGAATAGATCTTCGCCGGATACTTCGCCCGCGGGTTCTTCAGCAGTATCGGCACTATTTTCCACTGCCACAGCATCGGCACATTCGTCGCCTTTCAGACAAACCTGGCCCACTGGCTTTAAACGCTCGGCAACGGCACGGTCGCTGAAAGATGAATTATTAGCGTGGGCTAAGCCAGCAAAAGTCGCGGCCAAAACGGTAAGGCCTAGTAGCAGTTTCTTCACTTTAGATACCTCTTATGGGCTAAACATTAATACTGTGAGTTTATGCGGTTGGGCATATCATCGCAAAATAATGGTGCGGATTATAGCCTGTCAGCCATGTTAATGGGAAAGTTTTTGGTCGCTGTGCTCACATCTCGATACCTGTGAGGCAGATTTCAAAGCGACTGCCTTTACCCACTTTGCTTTCTACGTTAATGCTGCCTTGGTGACGCTGAGCCACCACTTGCACAAAGCGCAGTCCTAGGCCTGCTCCGTGGGTTCCGCTGTGGCTGTCTGCTTTGGCACGGCTGAAACGCTCAAACAAATGGTCAATAAATTCAGGCGCAATGCCTTGGCCTTGATCCTCTACAGTGCAGATGACTTGCTTATTGTGGCAGGCAAGAGTCACTGTAATTTGGGTGTTTTCGGGACTGTACTTGATTGCGTTCGACAATAAATTTTCCACAGCGCGTACCAATAATTCATAGTGCCCATTAACCCAAACATTGTCTTCTAAAGCGTAGTCGAAGTGGATGCGTTGTTGCTTTTGTTGTGCACGAATTAAAGATTGCTCGATGGCGCTTTCCACCACTGCTAACATGTCCACAGGGGTAAAGTCCACGCTTTGCGTGGCTTCAGCGCGGGCGAGTTGTAAGAACTGCTCAGCAATATTCAGGCTGCGATGGGCATATTTTCGGATATAAGCTGAAAACTCTTGGATAATGGCATCATCTGCATGCTCACCTTGGTAGCGTTCTGCTAGCGCAAGCAACGATAGCATGGGGCTGCGTAGATCATGAGATAAAAAGTCTAGCATCTCGCTTTTGGTGCGTGTGGCTTGCTTAACTTCGGTGACGTTTTTAAATGTAAACAACAGGATTTCGCCGGGCTGGCGGTCAGCGCGGGTGCGCAAGATATCCACATACAAATCTAGGCCGCTGCTAGTTTGGCACTCTAATTGGCTGCGGCCTGTGGTGATGGCCTCGGCAATAATGGCACGCCAGTCGCCGTTTTCGTGGTTATAAATAAGCTCTTTATCCATATCGAGCAAATGGTAGGCGTGAATTGTTGTCGCAGGAATACCCAACCATTCGGAGGCTTGGCGATTGAGAAAGAGGAGCTGGCCGGTGGAATCCACGATAGCTACCCCTTCGCGCAGCTGGGCTAAACTCACTTCAAAGAAATGTGTAAGCGCTTGCTGGCGCTGTTCCTGAGTGCGTACACGGCCAATTTGTGCTTCTAAGAAGTCAAAAGAATGCTCATCATTTTCGAGGCTGTCTTCGCAGCGACTTAGCATGGCCGTAACCCATTGCTCTTGCGATGCAGTGGGGTTGGTGTGCTGCCAAAGTAGCTGTAATTCCACCGTTTTATTGTCGTAAACAAAAGGGTAAAAACGCGCTTGGGGGCTATTCCACAGCGGTGAATCCACCTTGTTGCGACTAGTAATTAAATGACGTTTATTGGTTTTGTCCACCAGACGCCATGCTGTTACGGGCATAATTTTTTCAAGCAAGGCAAGTGCCGTGGAGAGCGGTGCTGATTGGATGAGGCGTTGGTTAAGATCGTCGTGCACAGACAGCCACTCTAGTGTGCGCCGCAACTGGCTTAAGGAATATTCTAAGCGGCGCCAAGTCCAGAGGGGGTAGGCAATAATAATGCCAGCTATGGCAGCTCCTGTGGGCAGCCATAGTTGATACCAGGCGAGTAGCGCGTAACTGAGTGTTACGGTGATGGTGAGCATCAAAAACACCAGCGGTATAGCCCAACGGGGCGCTAATAATGGCAGTGCAAATATGGTTACGCCCGCAAGAGTAAGAGAGAGGGCCCAGTGCCAAAAAGTAGAGATTCGCTTGATGAGCTTTTGATCTTGCAGGGCAGCATAAATATTGGCGTTGAGTTCGACACCTGTGATGCGGCCGCTGTTGCTGTGTACAGGAATCAGTAAGGAATCGCTTAAACCAGTGGCAGAGGCGCCAATAAACACCACTTTGTCTTTGAGTAATGCGGGATCAGCGGTGCCCTCGAAAACCTCAAAAGCCGATACTTTTGGCACTAAATTAGAAACGTTGGCAAACGGAATCATTCGGTAATGCCTTTGTTCCAAGCTCAGTATGGGAGATGGGCTTTCAGAACGAACACGGAACAGCTCGTTGCGTCCTGGGTGGAGCCTCTCATGAACAGCGAGGGAAATATGACGCCAAGAGGGCTGGCCAATACCAACACGCATATAAATGCCACGCACCACACCGTCTTCATCTAACTGGGCATTTACGTGGCCCATGCCGGCTGAAGTTTGAGCAAAAAAAGTATGGGGCATGGTTTCTAATACGCCACCAAAGTTATCGGCCATTAGGTTAACGGGCAAAAAGACTTTGCCGTGTTGGTCCAGTGCACGCATTAAGGCTGCGTCGCTTTCGGGGCGCATGGTGTCGGGTTCTGAAAAAATTAAATCCAGCACCACGGCTTTCGTGTTGTACTGGGTGAGGTTTTCGATAATCCGAGCGTGGACATTTCGATTCCACGGCCAGCTACCAATATGTTCAAGGCTGGCGTCATCGATACTTACAATGGCAACATCAGAGAAATCGGCGGTGGGCAAAAGAGGATGCATATTGTCGTAAATATAACGACTGAGCGGCATCATTAGCCCGCTGCGTAGCACTAGCGTGGTGAGCAAAGCGACTACTAACAATACGGCTATATACTCGAGGTAATAGCGTCGTGATACTTTTAGCATGGGTTAATAGCCTGTGCGTTGATGTTGGTGATAGAAGTTTGCATGCGTCAGTAAAACCGCGAGTTAGCTAATATACACCTTCGCACAAGTAGGAGGGAGTGGCTAGGTAATATAAATGCAGTGCGGTAGTCACTACCGCACTGGCATTGGTTATGAGTCGCTAGGAATATCCGTTTTTTCGAGGCGGTAGCCATGTTGGTAAATGGTTTTAATGCGGTAGCCGCGCTCTGGGCGGATTTCTAGGCTGCGGCGAATACGGCTAATATGCACATCAACAGTGCGTGATTCGATAGCAGATAAAATGCCCCAAACCTTTTCTAATAAATGGCTGCGAGACATTAATTTGCCAAGGTTTTGGAATAAGTAACTTGCAAGCTCGAAGTCTTTGTCGGTGATCTTAACGGGTTCGCCATCTAATAAAATCACGCGCTTGCTGCGATCAATAACCCAAGGGCCTTCTTCTTGAATGGTGGTTTCTACCACACTGCCCACGCCAGCGCGGCGGCCTAGCGCTTCTATACGTGCTAGGAGCTCTGCTTCGCGGACAGGTTTGATCATGTAATCATCGGCGCCATCTTTTAGTGCACCGACGATGGAGGCTTCGTCGTCTCGCTGCGTGGCAAACAATACGGGCACAGCGTTGCCGTTAGCCCTTAATTCGGCGAGCACTTCGCGCCCACTCATATCGGGCACTTCCCAATCTAACAGTAAGAGGTCGAAGGTTTCGCGACGCATCATTACCATAAATTCGCGTCCACTAGCACTGTGCATGCAGGTGTGGCCAGCTTCCGTGAGCCAATGCTGAATGAGTTCAGCTTGGGCGGCATCATCTTCTAGATAGGCAATACGCAAGGTAAACCCCCTTCTCTTACGACTAGCGCCCTTACAGGGCATATTTGTTTGCTTAAAATTGTGTTACACAATAACGAAAAACAATAAAAAGCGCTGAAATAATTGTAAAACGCACCCTAGCAATAGTATTTAAGGTGAACAAGCATTAGTGCAATGCTAGCGCAACGATTTGGCAGTTTTTAGCAAGTAAGCACTTGCCGCTGGTGTTATAGTGCTTTGCAGTAAGTTGCCTGTATAGATCTTAAACAACAATAAAGGAGCAGAGGATGTCTTCACCTAATACAGCAGAAGAGTTGCAACGTTTGACCACTGTGCTAGCAGCACAGCGTGAAGCCTACGGTAAGGCTCCTTACCCTAGTTTGCAGGAAAGGCGCGAGCATCTTGACCGCTTAGAAAAAGTGTTGCGAGAAAATATTGATGCCATCGTAGAGGCGCTTAATACTGATTTTGGTGGCCGTTCAGCAGATGAGACTAAAATAGCTGAAATCCTCACTAGCCTTGAGGGGATCAAGTACTACCGCAAGCGAATTAAAAAATGGATGCAGCCAGAGCGCCGTAGCCTTGGGTTAATGGGCTTTCCCGGTGAGGCCACTGTTATTCATCAGCCCTTGGGTGTGGTGGGCATTATTGTGCCCTGGAACTACCCCTTGTATTTAGCGTTAGGTCCTTTAATTGCTGCCTTGGCAGCGGGCAACCGCGCCATGATTAAAATGAGCGAGTTTACGCCGCGAACGGGCGAGCTGGTAAAGCGTTTGTTGGCTAGCGTGTTCGACGAAGACCATGTGGCGGTATTTAATGGCGATGTGGAAGTGGCCACTGCTTTTTCAGCCTTGCCCTTCGATCACTTGCTTTTCACTGGTTCCACAGCAGTGGGGCGCCATATTATGCGCGCGGCGGCTGATAACTTAACGCCAGTTACCTTAGAGCTTGGCGGAAAAAGCCCTGCGATTATTGGTGCAGATTACCCCATGCAGGATGCGGTGGAGCGCATTGCCTTCGGTAAATGCTTTAATGCAGGTCAAACCTGTGTGTCGCCCGATTACTTGCTTTGCCCCGAGCACCGCATTGATGAGTTTGTGGAAGAGTTCAAGCGCCAAATCAGTGCCATGTATCCCACTATTATTGATAACCCAGATGTCACTAGCATTATTAACGATAGGCAGCATAAGCGCCTGCAAGAATATCTAGTGGATGCAGAGGCAAAGGGTGCCAAGGTCATTCAAATCAATCCCGCGAATGAGGACTTTAGCAATACTCGCAAAATGCCTTTTACCTTGGTGCTTAACGTAACCGAGGAGATGCGCATTGCAAATGAGGAAATTTTTGGTCCCTTACTTATCGTGCATGGCTACCAAAAGCTCGAAGATGCTGTGGCCCATGTGAATGCCGGGCCTCGTCCTTTGGCGTTGTATTACTTCGACTGGAGCAACGAGCGTGCACGCTATGTGATCACTCACACGCACTCTGGTGGTGTATGTATCAACGACACCATGAGCCATGTGGCCATTGATGATCTACCCTTTGGTGGGGTGGGTGACTCAGGCATGGGACAGTACCATGGCTATGAAGGTTTCTTGACGTTCACAAAACCAAAGTCTGTGTTCCGTAAAGGACGTATGAATGCCACAGCTATGCTATTGCCGCCTTTCAATCGTAAGATTCATGATTGGGTATATAAGCTGATGCTTAAAGGCTAAAACAAAGAACGATACCCAAGGGCCTCTTGGATGGCAGCACGCTCTATGGTGCTGTTATCCGATAGGTCGGTGATCGTCATTGCTACCCGCATAATTCGGTGCAGGCCTCGCGCAGATAACGAGAGGCTTTGCATTATCTCTCCAAGCCAAGCCTCATGCTTCTCAAAATATGGCCGCAGTTCGCTGGCATTTAATTCGCAATTAAGTTTTTGTTGGCGCTGATATTGTTTTTCCCGAGCCATTAATACCTGCGCCCTTATTTGATCACTGCTGGCGTTTTGATTCGTGTGCTGGAAAAGCTCGTTAGGTTTGGGTGGTGTTACTGTGACATGCAGATCAATGCGATCGAGTAGTGGGCCTGAGAGTTTTTGCTGATAGCGTTCGGCGCGGATACAGCTAAAGCCACAGCTGCGCTCGGGGTAGCCAAGCCAACCGCAAGGGCAGGGATTCATGGCAGCAATTAGCTGAAAGCGCGCAGGGTAAGCGATTTTCCTATCGGCGCGGCTAAGGTGCACCATGCCGGTTTCGATGGGTTCGCGCAGTGCTTCCAAAGCGTTGCGATTAAACTCTGGTAATTCATCCAAAAATAATACGCCGTGATGCGCCAATGTAATTTCGCCAGGTTTAACTAATCTTCCGCCGCCGAGCAGCGCAGCGGACGACGTGCTGTGATGAGGTGAGCGCTGTGGAGGCAAATAAAAGTCTTCGTCGGAGCGTTTTTCGCCCAGAGAATAAATGGCTGCAACTGTGAGCGCTTGTTCTTTCGTAAGAGGCGGCAAGATAGAAGTAAGGCGCTCTGCTAGCATGCTTTTGCCGCTACCTGGTGGGCCATAAAGCAAGACGGAATGCCCGCCCGCGGCGGCTAAACTGAGGGCGCGCTTCGCAGCTTCTTGGCCTTGCACTTCGCTTAGGCAAGCACCATGAGCTGGGTTTAAAGGAATGGTGGGTGCAGTAAAAGTATTTAATTGCTGCTTATCCAACAGTTCGCACAGGTGTGCTAAAGAATCGCCGGCTTGCACTGAAAAGCCGCTTAACGCAGCCTCATGAGCCACGCAGCTTGGTAAATATAAGGTGTTATCTGCTCTGCCAGCAGCAAGTGCAGCGGGCAAGCTGCCTTGGCAAGGACGCAGGCTGCCATCTAAAGCTAGCTCGCCAATAAACTCTTTGTTGTGCCATTGGTCATGTTTAAGTTGCTGGCTAGCAGATAAAACCCCAAGCGCTATGGGTAAATCAAAACGCCCCCCATGTTTGGGCAAATCTGCGGGCGCTAAATTAACGGTAATGCGCTGTTGCGGAAAGCGAAAACCGCTATTAAGAATAGCAGAGCGAACTCTGTCTCGGCTTTCACGCACGGCGGCTTCGGGCAAACCCACAATAGAAAAGTTGGGTAATCCCCCTGATAGGTGGGTTTCCACACGAACCTGCGGAGAGCTCAGCCCCACTTGTGCACGGCTATAAATCAATGAAACTGTCATGGTTTGGCTCTTAGTAATGATAGCGAGTTAAGGCTAGCAATTAATAAAAGCGAAGGTTGACAGCTAAACAGCCGCTGCGCTGTAGGCTTTAGAGGATTATTAGGTGCGTTGTTGCTGATCCTCAAGCTCTGCCACTAAGCGTTCAAGTGCTTCTAGTTTTTCGCGGGTACGCAATAGGACTTGGCGTTGCACTTCAAACTCTTCGCGACTCACTAAATCAAATTTTGTGAGTGCCTCTTGCAGCACCGCTTGTATATTGCGTTCCACGTCTTGTTTGAGTTCGCCGACACCAGAGGGTAAGCGTGCGCTCACTTCGGCCACAATGCGATCAATAAACGGGAGTTGATTCATAGTTTAATCCTTGATTTGTTGCGCTTAAGTGTAGCAAATAGCATCCAACGTTGGCACAGGAAGTTAATCACAGTAGCTGATGGAAATGGCTATTGACCGTAATGCCGTTTGAAAAGGTAACTATAACATTGAACAGTGGTACTGTGTCAGGTGTAATCAATACAGTTGAATATAAGCCTTAGTTACGGTGTTGTAATGTCAAAACAAATTCATTCCGTGGCTTCACGTGGCGTACAGTTACAGGCCTATACGTGGGGCGATAGTAGCAAAACCCCCATTGTTTTGCTCCATGGTTATCCCGATAACCATTTGGTATGGCAAAGTGTGGCGGAGCGTCTTGCCGAGCAGTATTACGTGGTGAGCTATGATGTGCGCGGTGCCGGTGGCTCAAGCAAGCCTAAGGGCCGTAAGCATTATAAGTTTGATTTACTACGCGCGGATTTTAGCGCTGTGGTTGATGCGCTATTGCCGGATCGAGACTTCCATTTAGCGGGCCATGATTGGGGGTCTATTCAGGGGTGGGAGTTTGTTACCGCAAGCCCTGAACGCGAGCGTATTCTTTCCTATTCCACCATTTCTGGGCCCTGCCTAGATCATGTGGGGTATTGGTTCCGTGAGCGTTTAAACAAACACGGTGCTCGTGCGGCACTTAAGCAAGGCATGAACTCTTGGTACATCGCCATGTTCCAGTTGCCTGTGTTGCCTGAGCTTATGTGGCGCTTTATCGGTCCGCGTTGGACCACCATTCTCGATAAGGTGGAGGGTATTCGCGAGCCAGAAGTTAACCCCAGCCAAACTGATGATGGCGCCCTAGGGGTGTGGTTATACCGCGCCAATATGGTGCCAAAATTACTCAATCCTGAACCCCGTTATGCCAAGTGCCCCATTCAGCTCTTGGTGCCCACACGGGATCGTTTTGTTAGCACAGCTTTGTTTGATGATTTATCTCATTGGGTGGATGAGCTCTATCGTCGTGATATCGATGCGTGCCACTGGGTCACCATTGAGGAAACCGACAAAGTAGCCGCCATGATCAGTGAGTTTGTAATGGCGGTGGAAGCTAAAAATGCTCCCACCACATTAAAAGCTTTTCGTGTGAGAGGCGCTGTAGTAGACACGCAGGAGGTAGCCGTATGAACCAGCCAAGACATGAAATTGTTCCACGTAAAGTGGCCTTTGATTTAAGCAACTCCCCATTGCACTGGTTGCCAGGGGATTCATTTTCCAGCCATATTATTAATGGAGTTCACCTGCTGTTGCCAGCGGGTGAACTGTGGTTCTGCCGTGTGTATAACAAGGCATTGCCCTATGTAACGGATGAAAACTTACGCAAGGATGTGCGAGCCTTTATTGAACAGGAAGCGATTCATGCTCAGGCTCACCGCCATGGTGAAAAATGGCTGAAGGAACAACACAACATGGATGTGAGCGAGTACCGCGAGCGTGTGGATTGGTTGTTCCGTCATTTGTTAGGTGATCAACCCCTAGGCTATAAGTTGCCCAAGAGCCTCGAAATGCGCTGGTTAATTTTGCGCGTGGGCTTGATCGCAGGTATTGAGCATTTCACCGGTATGTTTGGTGATTGGTGCATGAACAGTGATGGCTGGGATGAGGGAGATCCTGTGGTGGCGGATTTATTCCGTTGGCACTTAGCGGAAGAAGTGGAACACCGTACCGTAGCTTTTGATTTGTTTGATCACCTGTGTAAAACCAAGCTTGGCTTTTATATTTCTCGCCAAGCCATTATGGCCATTGTGTTCCCACTCTTTATTTACATGATCATGGAAGGATATCGCAGCTTAGCGTCGCAGGATGTGAAGGATAAAAAATCTCGTCGGTTGAGCAAGGCGTTCTTCCCCTTCCTCTTGTGGGAATTACAGAAAATGGGCCGCAAAACGGATCACGTGCCCACCTTCACCTATTTATTGCGTCGCACCGCATTTTGGCTGAAGCCTAACTTCCACCCCATCACCGAAGGGGATACGGAACAGGCCTTGGCCTACCTGGCACAGTCTCCAGCTGCTTTAGCGGGAGAATCTGCTGCATAAGCAAGTGGTCTTGCTTTCCTAATGGGGCGGCCTTCGGGCCGCTTTTTTTTGTCCGTTATTTGTGCAGCACATGGAGGGTAACGCTGATTGTAACTTATGTATTGGCGGCGTGTTTGATA
>DAHVSB010000041.1 GCA_027324795.1 Alcanivoracaceae bacterium | reverse complement strand
CAATGGCCTCAAGCTCGGCTTTGTCGCCCACAGGGGTGCTAGTGCCATGGGTGTTGATGTAATCGATGGGGCCTTCAACAGTGGCTAAGGCTTCACGCATACAGCGCTGCGCGCCTTCACCCGAGGGGGCTACCATGTCATGGCCATCAGAGGAGGCACCATAACCTACAATTTCGCCATAAATTTTAGCGCCACGAGCTAGGGCATGGTCTAAGGCTTCCACTACCACCATGCCGCCCCCACCGGCGATGACAAAACCATCACGGTTTTCATCATAAGGGCGCGATGCTTGTTCGGGCGTATCGTTGTATTTGCTAGACAACGCGCCCATGGCGTCAAACATAAGGCTCATGGTCCAGTGCTCTTCCTCGCCGCCGCCGGCAAATACAATATCTTGTTTGCCGAGTTGGATTTGTTCCATGGCATGGCCGATACAGTGGGCACTGGTGGCGCAGGCAGAAGCTATGGTGTAATTCAGCCCTTTAATTTTAAAAGGTGTGGCAAGGCAAGCAGACACAGTACTCGCCATGGTGCGTGGCACCATGTAGGGGCCCACGCGGCGCACACCGCGTTCGCGAGCAATATCAGCGGCTTCCACCTGGTTGGCAGAAGAGGCGCCACCGGAACCCGCTACTAGACCCGTGCGCACATTAGAAACTTGTTCTTCGCTTAAGCCAGCGTCAGCAATAGCATTTTGCATCGCCACAAACGTATAAGCAGCAGCGTTGCCCATAAAGCGGCGTGCTTTGCGGTCGATATGTTCGCTTAAGTCAATGTCGGGTACACCGGCAATTTGACTGCGTAAGCCACGCTCTTTGTATTCCTCGTTAAAACGAATGCCAGATTTGCCGGCTTTAAGGGCCTGAGCCACTGTTGTTAGATCGTTGCCTAGGCAAGAAACAATGCCCATGCCTGTGATCACCACTCTTCTCATAGCAGTCAACCTCTAAAAGCTATCGGTGGAGGAGAATAAACCCACCTTTAATTGTTTGGCGTGATAAATTTCTTTGCTGTCCACGGTCACCACACCATCGGCGAGCCCGAGAGTGAGTCCGCGGGCAATGACTCGCTGAATATCTAAGCGATAGGTTGCTTTTTTAT
The DNA here is from genome assembly GCA_027324795.1 of Alcanivoracaceae bacterium. Taxonomy (GTDB): domain Bacteria; phylum Pseudomonadota; class Gammaproteobacteria; order Pseudomonadales; family Alcanivoracaceae; genus CALEAR01. The sequence continues at coordinate 16,129 of DAHVSB010000041.1, read as the reverse complement.
GGGTGGGCAGGATTTGGCCCGTAAATTTTAGCTCTCCCAACCCTAGGGCACGGCCTTTGCCTGGGTGCCCGCTCCAGCCGAGGAAAAAGCCTAACAATTGCCATAGTGCATCAAGGCCTAAGCAGCCAGGCATCACTGGATCGTTAAGAAAATGGCAATCAAAAAACCAGAGGTCAGGTGTGATATCAAGTTCTGCCTCCACATAGCCTTTGCCGAATTTGCCGCCTTCGTTGTGGATGGCGATGATACGATCGAGCATCAGCATATTGGGTAGTGGTAGGCGTGCATTGCCTTCGCCGAATAATTCCCCTTTGGCGCAAGCAATAAGTTCATCTTTGTTAAAACTAGTTTTCTTAGTATGCATTGTTATGTATCTCTTGAAGCGAGAAAAACGAAACCCCAGCCAGCAGGGATCTAAACCAGTAGGCTGAAGAGAGCACATCATAGCAAAATCTAATAGTAAGACCTCATGCAAACATCAATTAAATTATGTCTAGGTGTTGCAGTGGTAGTTAATATCAGCAAAAGAAAAGCAGCGTAGGTTGGCAAATTTGTGGGGCTGATACTGCCAACACTTTTTGTTCTTTTGTGTTTTTTACATTGTGGCATAATGCTGCCACTATAAAGCCCCTTGCACCCTAATTAAGCACCCCGAGGAATGATTGTGATTGTAGAAATTGGACACTTTGCCGTTTGGTTGGCGTTGGGATTGGCTGTGTTGCAATCCTTTGCACCCTTGCTCGGTACTTGGAAACAACAACAAAGCTGGATAAACCTTGCACGGCCTCTTGCTAAAGTGCAGTTTTTGCTGGTGAGTTTGTCGTTGGTGGCGCTCGGTTGGGCGTTTTATAACAACGATTTTAGCGTCACTTATGTGGCCAATCACTCCAATTCTGATTTGCCTTGGGGGTATCGCTTATCCGCTATTTGGGGTGGCCATGAAGGGTCTCTCTTGTTGTGGATCTGGATGCTTGCTGCTTGGGGTGCAGCAGTGGCTTTGCTGAGCCGTACGGTACCTGCTTCAATGGTGGCTAAGGTGCTTGCCGTGATGGGCATGATAGCGGTGGGCTTCTTATCTTTTATGTTATTTACCTCGAATCCGTTTGCGCGCATGTTGCCCTGGTTTCCCATTGATGGCGCCGACCTCAACCCCTTATTGCAAGACCCTGGCTTAGTGGTGCACCCACCCATGTTGTATATGGGATACGTGGGTTTTTCAGTGGCGTTTGCTTTTGCAGTGGCGGGTTTGATTTCTGGGCGCTTGGACCCTGCTTGGGCGCGCTGGGCAAGGCCTTGGACCACAGTGGCGTGGGCCTTTTTAACCGTGGGTATTGCGCTGGGTTCCTGGTGGGCCTATTACGAGTTAGGTTGGGGCGGCTGGTGGTTTTGGGACCCTGTTGAAAACGCCTCTTTTATGCCCTGGCTCTCGGGTACGGCGTTGCTGCACTCGTTAGCGGTGACAGAAAAGCGTAACTTATTCCGTGCTTGGACGGTGTTATTAGCCATTTTAACTTTCTCTTTAAGCTTGCTGGGCACGTTTTTGGTGCGTTCAGGCGTGCTTACCTCTGTGCATGCCTTTGCTAATGACCCTGCACGAGGCACCTTTATTTTGATTTTCTTGGCAGTGGTAGCAGGTGGGTCTTTGTTATTGTTTGCCATGCGTGCCCCCTTGTTGCAAAACAAAGCCGGTTTTAAGTTGCTGTCTCGAGAAACCTTTTTGTTGGGCAACAACCTGCTGCTCTTAACAGCAACTTTTGTGGTGTTAATGGGCACCTTATTCCCCTTGATTGGTGATGCCATGGATCTGCGGATTTCCATCAGCGGCCCTTATTTTAATGCTTTCTTTGTGCCTTTGACTTTGATGTTGATGGCCATTTTGGTGCCCGGAGTGCTGGCAAACTGGAAGCGTCATCGCTGGGCAGCACTGAAGGCGCCATTAATCTGGGCGACAGTAGGCGGTGTGATTACTGGCTTTTTAGCATCTTTATGGCCAGAGCCCACCAGCTTTGTGGGAACCCTTGCCATGATTATGGTGATGTACGTGGTGATTGGTCATTTGTACGATTGGTATAAAAAAGCCACGGCATTCCGCCAAGGAATATGGCGTGGTAGCCGCCGTTTGCAGCGCAGCTACTACGGCATGATTTTAGCCCATTGTGGCTTGGCGTTAGTGGTGGCGGGTATCACCATGGTGACTCACCATGAAATTGAGCGCGATGTGCGTATGGTGCCAGGCGACACAGTGAGTGTGGGCGGCTTTGATTTCACCTTTGAGGATGTTAAGCCACGCAAAGGGCCCAATTATGACGCCATGCGTGGTACTTTTTTGGTGGAGAAAAATGGCCGTAAAGTTACCTATATGTACCCAGAGAAACGTAATTACCGCGTAGCTCAACAGGTGATGACCCAAGTGGCCTTGCGTCCAGGTCTTATTTTCGATTTGTATGTGGCCCTCGGCGAAGAGCTTGATATGCCGGGCGCTTGGGCGGTGCGGGTGTATTACAAACCTGGTGTGCGCTGGCTATGGCTCGGTGCCTTGATTATGGCCATAGGCGGTCTCTTAGCAGCTATGGATAAGCGTTATCGTAAACCTATGCCGATCGAAAAACAGGAGCAAGTAGCATGAGAGCAAGTATTTGGCTGATTCCTGTGGTGTTGTTTTTTGGCCTCGCGGCTTTGCTTTACGCAAGCCTAGGGCGCGACACTGAAACGTTGCCATCAGCATTGATTAATAAACCCGTACCAGCGTTTGAATTGCCTGAGTTGCTTGATCATCAAACCACCTACACCCAGGACATTTTTAAGGGGCGTTGGAGCTTGCTAAATGTGTGGGGTAGCTGGTGCCCAACTTGCTATGTGGAGCACCCATACTTTATGCAACTCGCCAGTCAGGGTATTGATATTGTCGGGGTGAACTACAAGGACAATAAGGCCAAAGCGGAGAAGTATCTGATGGATTTAGGCAACCCCTATAGCGAAATTATCGTGGATAATGCCGGTGATTTTGCCTTGGATTTAGGGGTATATGGCGCGCCGGAAACCTATCTGGTGAATCCCGATGGGGTCATTCTGGTGCGCCATGCGGGTGAGTTGGATGCACAGGTGTGGGCAGAAAAGTTTTTGCCGCTATTGCCTAACGAGATGGATGCCACTGTGGTGCCTGCTGCTGCAGCCCCTATGCCATAATTAAGGAGTCGCAATGAGAGGATTGTTAATAGCTTGTGCCATGGTGTTGACGCTGGCAGCGCAAGCTTTCGATATTTACGAATTTGAAACCGCAGAGCAGGAGCAGCAGTACCGCAAGCTCATCACTGAATTGCGTTGCCCTAAATGTCAGAACCAAAGTATAGGTGATTCTGATGCCGATATCGCCGAGGATATGCGTCGCAAAACCGCTGAACTAATTAACCAAGGCATGACCAATGATGAGGTGGTGGAGTATTTCCGTGCTCGTTATGGCGATTTTGTTAGCTATCGTCCACCCATGAATGCCACCACGGCGGTGCTTTGGTTTGGTCCCGCAGTAATCTTGTTACTTGGGGCTTTTGGTGTGGTATTTGCCATTCGTCGCGCTTTGCAACGCAACCTTGGAGATGACGAGGAAACTCTATGAATATAATGATTGTTGCCGCAGTTCTGGCCTTTTTGCTTGGGGTTGGGATGTGGCTCTTATGGTTTTATATCCGAGAATCGCGCTTGCAAAATACACCGGCCACAACCACTGCACTGCTAACGTTAGTGTTGGGTTTGGGTTTAGGTGTGTTTTTGTATTGGAATAGCGGCTATGAAAAAGGCACCCTGGGCTTGCTGGAAGACCGCTTAACGTACAACGAAAAAGTGGGTGAGGTTATCCAAGGCAAAGCAAGTATTTTTGATGATAGGGAGCACACTTGGGCGCTAGCACGTTTATTGCAACAGCGCTTGATTAATACGCCTTCGGCCCACGGTTGGTATGAGTTAAGCCAGTTTTTCCAAATCTCTGAGGCCACACCGATGGCGAAAGAGGCCGCAGAGGCTGCGCTCAAGCTTGATGATACTGTGGATGCACGCTTGTGGATGGCACAGCTGGCCTTGGAAGAGCAAGGCGGGGCACTTAATCAGGAGGCTTATGGGCATTTGCATGTGGCTTTAATCAAGGAGCCCGAGCATGATGGCGCTTGGCTAATGCTTGCCATGGCGGCCACGGAAGCTGGCGAATACGATCTTGCTGAAGAAGCGTGGAATTCGTTGCTAGAGCGCCACCAAGCCGATGACAACACTCGTGCCTTGCTAGAGCGCAGCTTGGCTTTTGTTAAAGAGCAAAAAGAACTCGCGGGGTCAGTGCGCACTTTAGCTGTTGAAATTGAGGCCGACGAAGGAGTTTCACGCGGCGGCACCTTGTTTGTTTTTGTGCGCCACAAAGGCAGCGTTGGGCAGCCTTTGGCGGCGCGGCGGTTACTGGTTAATCAGTTCCCTGTGGCCGTGGAAATCACCGCTAACGATTGGCTTGGCAGTTATGTGGACCCTGCTAATGCAGAATTAGTGGTGGGGGCCCGTTATAGCCGCAGCGCTAGCACAGACGTGGCGGATGCACAGTTTATAAGCGAAACAATGGCATGGGAATCCGATGACATTGTTCAATTAAAAATTGCCCGCGCTAAGTAGTTTTGGTGGTTCGCTTGTTGAAAAGTGTTAAGCAATGCTAAAATCCACCATTTTTACGCAGGCCACCCACAAAATACTGTGCGGATGACCACAGTAATATACGGAGAGCAACATTATGCGCATGATTCTACTGGGAGCCCCCGGAGCCGGTAAGGGCACACAGGCACAGTTTATTACCGAGAAGTTTGGTATTCCTCAAATCTCCACGGGCGATATGCTACGTGCAGCCGTTAAGGCGGGCACTCCCTTAGGCATCGAAGCCAAAAAAGTGATGGATGCGGGTGGTTTAGTTTCTGACGATATTATTATTGGCTTGGTAAAAGAGCGTATTAACGAGGCGGATTGCGCGAACGGGTTCTTGTTTGACGGCTTTCCACGCACCATTCCACAGGCAGAAGCTTTGGTTGAGGCAGGCGTTGAAATTGATGCAGTGGTAGAGATTGATGTGGCGGATGAAGAAATTATTCAACGCATGTCGGGCCGTCGCGTACATCCAGCGTCAGGCCGCACGTACCACATCACTTACAACCCACCGAAAGAAGAAGGTAAAGACGATGTCACCGGCGAGCCGTTAGTGCAGCGCGATGATGACAAAGAAGCCACGGTGCGCCATCGCTTAGAAGTGTATGAATCGCAAACCCGGCCCCTAGTGGATTTTTACCAGGCCCTAGCGGCGCAGGGTGATAAGCCTAAATACGTTCACGTGGAAGGCGTGGGCACGCTAGAAGCCATTCGTGATAAAATTTTTGCTGGCTTAGATAGCTAAACCTGGCTTGAGCATGGCAGTGCCCACTGCCATGCTTCCCCCTCTTGCATTAGCCTATGGCTGAAAATTCTGTATAACCTCGCTTTGGGCTATACCTCAACCTCTTCAAACCTCATATAATGCACCCGCGCCATCGGTGAGTGATAACACAATAAAGGAAGCGTTAACCGTGTCAGTGGAACAAACGGATACAGAAGTCGTGGAATTTAAAGGCCGCATGTTAATGGTCACTGTTTTACAGGTGAAGCAAGCGGCGTTAGATAAAGTGAACCAAGCCTTGTTGGCTCAACTAGATGACGCTCATAGTTGGTTGAATGAAGTGGCTTTGGTGCTGGATTTTCCGCCGAATACGGATGAGGTTTTTATCCACGAAGTGGTTAGCATGGTGCGCTTGCATGGCCTTAACCTAGTGGCAGTTTCAGCGGCATCGCAGGTGCCAGAAGAAGTCTTAATACCTTTGGAGCTTGGAGTCGTGGCACTTTCAGCCTCAGGCGGACGTAGTGTGGCTAAAACGCCCACAGCACCACAGGTGACTGAGGTTATTGAAACTGTAGTGGTGGAGCAGCCTGTGCGCTCAGGCCAACAAATTTATAGCCGTGGTGATTTAATTGTCTTGAATTCCGTGAGCACAGGCGCTGAGCTAATGGCTGAGGGCCACATTCATGTGTATGGCAATTTACGTGGCCGAGCTATGGCGGGGGTGCGCGGCAACGAAGCAGCTCGCATTTTTTGTCAGCGTTTGAACGCGGAATTGGTATCGGTGGCAGGCCATTATTATGTGGCAGATGATTTACCCGAACATTTACAGAACAAAGCGGTGCAAATTTCTTTACATATTGAAGCCCTAGAAATACAGCCGCTCGAAGCATAATAGTAAACGGCTCATAAAGGAGAGTGCTTGTGACAAAAGTTGTAGTGGTTGCCTCAGGTAAGGGTGGCGTGGGTAAAACCACCACCAGTGCCGCCATTGCCACGGGATTGGCATTACGTGGTTTTAAAACTGCAGTAATCGATTTTGATGTGGGCTTGCGTAACTTAGATTTGATTATGGGTTGCGAGCGCCGTGTGGTATACGACATTGTTAATGTGATTAACGGTGATGCCAACCTACGCCAAACCCTGATTAAAGATAAGCGCACAGATAACCTTTATATTCTCCCAGCTTCGCAAACTCGCGACAAAGACGCACTCACTATGGAGGGTGTGGGCCGAGTGATTGAAGAACTCAGCGACATGGGGATGGAATATATTATTTGCGATAGCCCAGCAGGGATCGAAAAGGGAGCTTTAACCGCTGCATATTTTGCTGATGAAGCCATTGTGGTAACCAACCCAGAAGTCTCCAGTGTGCGCGATTCAGACCGTATTCTTGGTATTTTAGCTTCCAAAACTAAGCGCGCCGAAGAAGGTAAAGGTGAGCTGCCCGCCCGTTTGTTGCTTTCACGCTACAGCGCTGAGCGAGTGGAAAAAGGTGAAATGTTAAGCGTTGAAGATGTGGTGGAGATTTTAGCCATCCCCTTGCTTGGTGTGATTCCTGAATCTGAAGCTGTGCTTAATGCGAGTAACTCGGGTACCCCTGTGACTTTGGACGTGGATTCCGATGCAGGACAGGCTTATTTAGATGCTACGGCACGCTTTTTAGGCGAAGAACTACCATTACGTTTTGTGACGGTAACTAAAAAAGGCTTCCTTGGCCGCTTGTTTGGAGGTTGAGATGAGTATTTTTAGTTACCTGCTGCCGAAGAAAAAGAACACAGCTGGCGTAGCAAAAGAGCGTTTACAAATAATCGTGGCTCATGAACGAACATTGCGCGGCGGTCCGGACTATTTACCACAGTTGCATCAAGAGCTGCTTGCTGTTGTGCGCAAATACGTGAACGTGGATGCGGACGCTGTTAATGTGCAGCTGGATCACAATGAAGGCATTGATGTTTTGGAAATGAATATCACCCTAGGTGATGAAGCCACAAACTAAGCTGCGAAATTTTCGCAGTGCTGATAAAGTTGCCGCTGCAAATTAGGCTTTAACATTGCAGCGGCATTTTTTTACTTTTGCCGCTGTGGTTGATTATTTAAGGACTTCCCATGGCTGCCAAAACCGCAGTGGTTATTGTTAATCTTGGTACACCCGATAATACTTCATCGAGCGCCGTGCGCCGTTATCTCAAGCAGTTTTTATCTGACCCGCGTGTGGTGGAAGCACCCAAGTGGTTATGGTTTTGGGTGCTGCGTCTGTTAATTTTACCTTTTCGTCCTCGCAAAGCTGCCGCTAAGTACGAGCTAATATGGCAGCAGGATTCTCCTATTCGCGCCATTACCAAGGCCCAAGCAGAGGCGCTCGGCCGCAAATTGCCCGTGACTGTGGTTTATGGCATGACCTACGGCGAGCCGAGTTTGAGCACAGAGCTTGATAAGCTACAACAGCAAGGTGTAGAGCGCATACTAATTCTGCCCATGTATCCACAATATTCAGCCACCACTAATGGTGCTGTGGCAGATGTGGTGGCCAAATGGGTAATGCAGCAACGCGAAGTCCCTGAAATCATCCAAATTAAAGATTACTGGCAAGCGCCTTTATGGGTAAAAGCCATGGCACAATCCGTGCGTGATTACCGCGCTAAATATGGCGGCGAGGATGCTAAACTGCTGATGTCCTTTCATGGTATCCCGCAAGAATACGAGGACAAGGGCGATAAATACGGTGAACGCTGCCGATTGTCCGCCGAGGCTATCGCTCAGGAGTTAGGCCTAAGCGCTGACCAATGGGCATACTCTTTCCAATCGCGCTTTGGCCCTAAGCAGTGGTTGCCGCCTTATACCGACAAAACGGTGGAGCAATGGGCCCAGGAAGGTGAAAAACGGATTCAAGTGATTTGCCCCGGCTTTGCAGCAGATTGCTTAGAAACCCTGGAAGAAATTTCAGTGGAAAACCGAGATATTTTCTTGGCGAATGGTGGCGAACAGCTCGATTATATTCCTGCTTTGAATGCTGATGATGCGCACATGGAAGCTTTGGCAGCCGTGTGTGCACCTTATTTAACTGCTTGGGGCCATGGCCCTAGTGTCGATAAATCATAACAACCTTTGAGAGAGCCACCATGTTAGATGCAGCGGGAGTATTGGGAGAGGGCGGTCGCTTTAGCAAAGTGCTGCCTGACTTTAGCCCCCGTGAGCCGCAAATTGAAATGAGTGTGGCGATAGAAAACACTCTCAAAGAGCAAGGCACCTTGGTGGTGGAGGCAGAAACGGGTACAGGAAAAACCCTAGCTTACTTGGTGCCTGCCTTGTTATCAGGCAAACCCATGATTGTTTCCACAGGTACTAAAAGCTTGCAAGACCAGCTGTTCTTTAAGGACGTGCCCATGGTGCTGAAAGCTTTAGGCGTTCACCGCCGTGCTGTGTTGCTTAAAGGACGCAATAACTATTTATGCCCTTATCGCTTAGAGCAACTCGATGATTTGCACCATCTTAGCCGTGATACCGCCAAGCAGCTTCAAGTGGTAAAGCACTGGGCGGGGCGCACTAAAAGCGGTGACTTAGCCGAGCTTAAAGAGCTGCCTGAGGATGCACCCGTTTGGCCCATGGTTACCAGTACCGCGGATAATTGCCTAGGGCAAGATTGTCCCTATGTGGATGAATGCCCTCTTATGCTGGCGCGCCAAGCGGCCCAAGAAGCAGATTTAGTGGTGGTGAATCACCATTTGTTTTTTGCTGATGCAGCATTAAAAGGCGAGGGGGTTGGTGAGTTGCTTCCCAATGTGGAAGGGGTGATTTTTGATGAGGCTCACCAAATTCCTGATATTGCTGCCGCGTTTTTTGGGCAAGTGTTTAGCAGTCGCCAACTGCTTGAGCTATCAACAGATATCACCAAAGAACTACCCACTGGTGCCGATGTAGAGCATCTGCAACCGTTGTTAAAAACCTTAGAAGACGCCACGGCTAATATGCGCTTGGCATTAGGCGCGGAAGGGCGCCGTGCTGCTTGGCACGAAGTTGCAGAAGAGGCTGAAGTGGTGGCAAAGTGCGAGGCGCTCATCCAAGCCATTGATGAGGTATATCAAGCCATTGAGCCGATGCACAAAAGCAGCCGCGGTATGGAGGCATGTGTACGCCGTAGCAATGAGCTACAGCAATCTTTGGTAGAGCTCACTCAAGCGAAAGACCCTTATTTAGTGTATTGGTTTGAAAACTACCGCCGCGCTTTTATGCTGCACGGCACGCCACTTACGGTGGCGGAAATGTTTAAACGCCATCGTGAAAAACACCCTGCTGCTTGGATTTTTACTTCGGCTACACTGTCTGTGGCGGGTAATTTCAATCATTTTACCGCACGTTTAGGTTTGCAAGAGGCGGATACCTTAAGTTTAGCTAGCCCCTTCGATTTTCGTCGCCAAGCTGTGCTTTATGTGCCCGAAGATTTACCCATGCCCAATGCGCCAGATTATACTCGTGCTCTGGTGGAAGCTATGCGGCCGGTAATAGAAGCGGCGCAGGGCGGTGTGTTTTTTCTCTTCACCAGCCACCGAGCACTGCGCGAAGCAGGTGAGCTATTAAAAGATACCTTGCCTTACCCTTTACTAATTCAGGGCGAGAGCTCGCGCCGCCAATTGCTTGATGAATTCCGCGAGGTGGGAAATGCAGTGCTATTGGGCGCTGCTAGCTTCTGGGAGGGCATTGATGTGCGAGGCGATGCGCTACGGTGCGTTATAATTGATAAGCTGCCATTTGCATCCCCAGGGGACCCGGTGGCTGCGGCCCGCATTGAGCACATTGAAAAGCAAGGTCGTCGTGCTTTTATGGAGTTTCAAGTGCCCCATGCGGTGCTTACCCTGCGGCAAGGCGCGGGACGTTTGATTCGTGACCCTAAGGATAAAGGATTGCTCGTACTTGCTGACCCGCGTATTGTGAACAAAGGTTACGGCAGTTTGTTTTTAAAAAGCCTGCCCAATATGACACGCACCCGTAAGCTTGATGTGGTGCAACGATTTTTTAGGTTAGTGCATGAAAATCCTCGCCCTTGAAACCTCAACAAATGCTTGCTCCGTCGCTTTATGGCAGTCAGGTGAAGATACCGCGGAACTTTTTGCCGTGGCGCCGCGTCAACAAACAGAGTTGGTGCTGCCCATGGTGGAGCAACTGCTACAGGAGCAAGGAATAAGCCTGCAAGAGCTCACCGGTATAGCCGTTGGTCATGGCCCAGGCGCTTTTACAGGAGTGCGCATTGCTGTGGCCGTGGCGCAAGGGTTGGCCTACGGCCTTAATCTGCCAGTGGTGGGCGTATCGAGCCTAGCTGCAAGTGCTTGGCAAGCCTATGCGGCTGGGGCTCAAGGGCTCGTACTTGTTGCTCAAGATGCGCGCATGAATGAAATTTACTGGGGACTTTATAAAGGCAATACCCAAGTTTTAGAGGCGCTTAGCCCTGACACCCTAGTGCCTGTGGAGCAACTCCCTGAGTTGCCAACTGCTGTGGCATGGGCCACTGGTAGCGCCCAAGAAGCGTATCCGCAAGCCTGCGCTGCGCTTGGTGTGGAGCACTGGCTAAGCCCTGGTTACCCCAGCGCTCAAGCGGTGGCGGCCTTGGCAGTGGCTGAATTTCAAGCAGGACGTACCTTTAGCGCCCAACAGCTAGAGCCTTTGTACTTGCGCCAACAAGTGGCTACCCCTAAATCCACATAACAAGAAACGAAGGAATTGGCATGAGTCATTGGGACAGACCAAATCCGCACATTATTCATTTGCGCGTCACGGCAAAGGCCATTGACCGCTTAGGTCACGTGAATAATGCAGCCTATTTGCATTGGTTGGAAGACGCTGCTTGGTCACATACGGCAGCGCTCAATCTTGATTGGCCGCTACACCAAGCCCTTAACCGCACCTTTGTGGCGCACCGCACAGAGCTTGATTATCTTGCACCCGGGTTTGAAGGTGATGAATTGGAAATAGGCACTTGGGTGGCCGCCAACGATGGGCGCTTAACCCTAGAACGGGAATATCAAATCTACCGTCCCAGTGACGCAACCACCTTGTTACGGGCGAAAACCCGTTGGGTTTGTGTGGAACTCACCACGGGCAAACCTCGACGTATGCCAAAAGAGTTTGTTGATGGGTATGTGGTCACAGAAAAAACGGAGTAAAACATGGATTGGTTGAAAACCTTAGTACTGGCCATTATTCAGGGCCTCACCGAATTTTTGCCGGTATCAAGCTCTGCACATTTAATTTTGCCTGCTCAGTTGTTGGATTGGGAAGACCAAGGCCTCGCTTTTGATGTGGCAGTACATTTAGGCACCTTAATCGCGGTCTTATGGTATTACCGCAAAATGTTGATGGCTATGGTGCAAGGCGCCTTGGAGGGAGTCACACAGCAGCGCATGAATGAGGATTTGCGCCTCGGCCTTCTGTTAGTGTGGGCTACACTGCCAGCGGTGATTGTCGGCTTTTTAGGCAAGGACTTTATTCAAGAGTACACCCGCGACATTACTTTAATAGCTACCACTACCCTAGTGTTTGGTGTGTTGATGGGGGTGGCTGAACGTCGCGGCAATAATAGCATAGAGTTATTAAAAGTAGGATTAGGCTTGGCAACGTTAGTGGGCTTAGCCCAAGTGTTGGCTTTAATTCCTGGTACTTCCCGAAGCGGCATTACCATTACTGCTGCCTTGTTACTAGGGTTTCGTCGCGAAGCAGCAGCCAACTTTTCGTTTTTGTTATCTATTCCCATCATTCTTGGCGCGCTAGTGCTGATGAGCTTTGATTTAGCCGCTGAGGAGCAATTGTATACTCATACGCAGTTGTTGGTGGCGTGCATTGTTTCAGGAATAGTGGGGTATTTAAGCATAGCGGCGTTTGTGGGTTTTATTAGCCGGTTTGGCATTATGAGTTTTGTGTATTATCGCGTGGTGTTGGCTTTGGTACTATTTGCTTTTTTTGTGCCTTGGCAGCAATTAATGGCCTAAGATGCTTGCTTATTTGCCCGATACCCATGCCCCAGCGTGGGCTACTGTGCTCACGGAAGAAGAGGCCCACAACCAAGGAAAAGCATTGGTACTTGGTTGGCATGAGGGCCGCTTAAGCCTCTGGCCGCCCATGGGTCGAGAAACTCCCGTTGCGGTGGATTTTTTGCAAGGCGCGCTAGGCTACCGTATTAGCCAAGGCCGAGTTAAGCATGAGCGCTTGGTAAAAGCCATGGGACGTTTGCCCAATAACAGTTTGATTGTGGATGCCACTGCTGGCTTAGGCCGTGACAGTGCTTTGCTAGCAGCGGCGGGTTTCGAAGTGCTAATGCTTGAAGCCAACCCCGTTTTGCAGCAATTGCTTAGCGATGGTCTGCTTCGCCTCCAAGGGCAGTTGCCGCTGAGGCTAATAACAGGGCGAGCTGAAGATATATTGCCCCAGCTTACCCCGCAAGTGGTATATCTAGACCCTATGTTCCCCGAGCGCAGAAAAAGTGCAGCAGTAAAAAAAGAGCTCGCTTGGTTGCAATATATTGCTCCCATCCCAAGTCATGGGGAAGAGGCAAACTTACTGAAGATTGCACGCCGTGCAGCCACTCATAAGGTTGTGGTGAAGCGCCCCGCTAACGCCCCTTTCTTGGGCGCAGAAACGCCAAATAGCCAATTACCAGGTAAGGCAGTACGCTTTGATGTGTATTTGCCAATTTCCTAGTTAAATTATCCGGCGGCAAGCCTTTCCTGTTCTAGCACTGCTACTAATTCAGCAGCACCCATTTCACGAATTTGCGCCACCCCCGTGCCTGCCCAATGCACGGCGAAATCAGTGTTGTGCTTGGCTTCCGCCACTTTATTCAGTGCCTTAGTCATACTGTAGGGATAGGGATAAGGAGGCATTTCGTGAATATGTTTATCTAAATCTTGGTGCAAGCGATTAACAAAGCCGCGGGCAGGGCGGCCTGAAACAACGCGTATTAGTGCTGTGTTATCCCCTGTGCCATGCTTTAAGGCGTGGCGATGGGCAGCAGAAGTATTGGTTTCTGGACACAATAAAAAAGCGGTGCCAAGTTGCGCTGCAGAGGCGCCCGCCTTGATGACAGCGGCAATGTGTTCGCCGGTCATAATGCCACCAGCGGCGATAAGCGGCAGCTGCGTTGCGGCTTTTATTTGCGGTAGCAAGCTATGTAAGGGGATGAAATCATTGTGGCGTGTATCAAGGAACACCCCTTGGTGGCCACCTGCTTCAGCTCCTTGCACTATAATGGCGTCTAGCCCTGCCGCTTCTATGGCTTGGGCCTCCTCGATGCGTGTGGCACAGCCAAGTAACATTATCCCTGCCGCTGTAAAAGCGCTAATTACCTCAGCAGCGGGCAAACCAAAATGAAAACTTAAAACGGGTGGCTTTTCCTCTAATAACATCTCCACCATGGCAGGATTATCGTGAAGGCTAACATAGTTAGAAGAGAGCGAGTCGGGTGTGCTGCTACCTAGGGCATCAAAATAAGGGACGAATAAGGAAGTCCAAAACTGCTCTTGGGTATCTTCTAGGGGTAAGGATTGGTGGCAAAAAAGATTGAGATTGAACGGCTTGTGGGTTAGTGAACGGATAGTACGAATATGTTGGCGGGTGGTTTCCACATCCAGCGCGGCGCAACCGTGGCCACCAAGAGCGCCTGCATTAGCTACCGCGGCGGTGAGCTCGGGTGTGGTGGAGCCAGCCATGGGGGCTTGCAGAATAGGATATTCAATACCAAGGCGTTGTAAGAATGGGTGTGGCATAGGGCCTCCTTATTGGGTGAGAGCTACTACTTTAGGCAGGAACGCTCGGGGAGGCTAGGAGAAAGTGATGCCGCTAGCGAGGCTAGCGGCAAAGCAGCTTATTGGCTAAGAACCCACTTAGCTAGTTCTTCTGCTTCTTCTTCTGTCACGTTGTTGGGTGGCATTGGGATTGGGCCCCAAGCACCACTGCTACCGTTTTTGATATGGTTAGCAAGGGTTTCCACAGCGTTTTCATCATCTGCATATTTTTCTGCAACATCTTTGTAAGCTGGGCCAACGATCTTGTTTTCCACCGCGTGACACGCTACGCAGCCTTTGGTTTTGTATAGGTCACTGCCCTCTGCTACTGCAGGCTGAACCACAAAAGCTGCACCAAGTGCAAACATAGGGATGAGTAGTTTCTTCATAATATTCCTCACTGAATGACACAAATATTGTGTGTTTTTTGCTTTGCGCGGATATCAGTATACATAGCGTGCCTTGGGAGTAACAGAAGCTAAGCCATTAATTGTTGCCATTGATGATTATAATCAAGATGAGAAAACGCTAAACAATTGATAAAAATTAGGAAATATATAAAAGCGTTTGGGCCTCGCGTAAGTGGATGTTAATAACGGTAAAAATGAATAGAAAATAGGTGTGTGCTATGGCGGCTAAAAAGCCGAAAACGGTATTTGCGAGTGGTTATATTTTTCCTGTGGCTGCTTTATACGCCTTTATGATAGTGCCTTGGTCTGTGCTGGCGCTGCTTGGGGTTATACCTGCACCGCCGGGGTTGTTAAGTGTTTATGGTCACGCCCATGAACTGTTAGCTGGGTATGGTATTTTGGTGGTGGCAGGCTATTTGCTGGGTAAAATTCGGCCATTGCATTTAGGGGTCTTCTTGGCCACTTGGTTGCTAGCAAGGGTGAGTTTTTTATGGGCGCCAACCTCGGCGCTAGCTATGATAACTGCGTTGGCAGTCGCCGCCTTTGTGGCTTGGTTTACGGTGCCACGGTTCGCACGTTCGGCCAAAAAGTGGCGTAACAAAAGCTTGGTGCCTTTGCTCGCACTGTTAAGTCTGATGGTGTTTTTGGTGTCTGTGCCTGTATGGAATACCCATAAAGTTTTATTGGTGTTTATTGCGGCGTTGGCGTTGCTGATGTTCTTTATGGGCGGGCGCACGCTAGCGCCAGCGGTGGCGGGGCATTTAATTAAACAAAAGATTCCGATGCCGGCGCGGGTGCAGCCCAATGTGGAAGGTGCTGGGATTATATTCATGTTTTTAGCCATTGCCTTGTTGCCTCTCGCCCCAGCAGTGGCTGCTGTTTGTTTGGGAATTGTAGGTTGCCTTGTGCTGATACGTATGTGGCGTTGGCAGCTGTGGCATTGCGCTGATCGCATTGATCTATTGTTGCTGGCGGCGGGGTATGCGTGGTTGGGTATAGGGTTGATACTGCTTGGTGCTGGCCTAGCGGCTAAACCCCAATGGCTAACGGCAGGTGTGCATGCTATTACGGTGGGAGCTATGGGGGTGCTTACGGTAACTATTATGGTGCGTACCCAAGTGGTGCGCCGCTTCAGAGATGCCAATTTATTTGCTACGAGTCATATGGCAGGAGCCTTGATGAACCTAGCAGCACTAGTGCGCGTAGGGCAGGCACTTAACGTATTGCCTTGGGCAAGCCTGTATGTGGCAGCAGCACTATGGAGTGCTGCTATGTGGTGTTTGCTATGGGTGATTTGGCAGTGCCGTGAGCCTAAGACGAAAGCTTAGTCAAAGTTTTCTAAACGTTCGCGATCAAGAATGCAAATCATGCGCCCGTCCACACGGATTAAACCTTCGTTGCCAAGGTTATGCATAATTCGCGAGAAGGTTTCAGGCTGAATGGAAAGATGGCCCGCCACTAAGCGCTTGGCCATGGGCAATTCAAAGCTAAGCTCTTCGCAGTCACCGCACTGGCGTAGGCCTTGAGATAAGAGGTAACGAATCACTCGGTGCGTCGCGTTT
>DAHVSB010000040.1 GCA_027324795.1 Alcanivoracaceae bacterium | reverse complement strand
GGCCGTTTTTCCAAGCGCTACTAGATATGTTGGAAATGGTGCTTGCCAAAACCGACAGCGCCGTGGCTGCCTATTATGAGCAGCGTCTCACCGATGACCCAGCACTGCACCAACTCGGCCAGCAATTGCGTCAAGCGCTAGCTAACACAGTAACTGCCCTGCGTGAACTTACAGGGCGCGATGATTTGCTTGCTAATAACCCTGTCATGCGTTGGTCTGTAAAGGTGCGCGACCCCTATACTGACCCGTTACACTTGCTTCAAGCAGAGCTCATGAGGCGTTTGCGCCATGCTAAAAATCTAACCCCTGAGCAAGAACAATATTTGGAAAGTGCATTAATGGTTACCATAGCAGGGATTGCAGCTGGCTTACGTAACACGGGTTAAGCAGTCTATAATGCAAGCTTTTTGCGTGACGATGGAAGCTATTTATGAACGTTGAGGAAACTGAAATTGCGCGTTTTAGGCGTCGACACATTGCTGAGGCATTTGTGCAGGCCCTTGAACGTGAAGGCTTTGAGGCCTATATCAAACCTCATGAGGAAGGGTTTTCTGTTTATTGCGCGACACACGCGGCTGCTGAGGCACGTGCTTTTTTACAAAACTGGCTTAATGTCATGACTAAGCAGCAGCAACAAAAAGCATGGCAAACAGGCGCACCTACTGAGGTAAACCATGGGTTTTATGTGCGCCAAAATGCGTTTAAGCACTGGTGGCAGCGGTTCGGTGTAGTCACCAAACTTATTTTTATTGCCGCTGTGGTGGTGTTTTTGCTTCCCTATGAGTGGCAAAAACAACTCCTGTTTCCATCGGACTTATCCCAAGCCTCAACTCAACCTTGGCGGTTAATTAGCCCCATGCTGCTGCACTTTAGTGTGATGCACTTGGTATTTAACTTGTTGTTTTGGATGGAGCTCGGCGGCGTAATAGAGCGATTCCAATCGAGCCAGCAACTGTTGTTTGTCACCATTATTACTGCGTTGGTGTCTAGTGTGGCACAGTTTTTTTCCACCGGTGCAAACTTTGGTGGGCTTTCGGGCGTTGTCTATGGCTTGCTTGGATATCTATGGTTGTACGGTATGGCCAACCCAGCAGCGGGGTACCGCTTGCGCAGAGAGATCGTTGTCGCCATGTTGGTGTGGTTGGTGTTTTGTTATATTGTGCTCGCAGACATGGTGGCCAACGAGGCGCATTTGTTTGGGTTGGTGAGTGGTGCTGTGTTGGGTGCCTTGGTGGGTTGGTATCGTCGTTGGCGCTACTATGCCACGCACTCATAGTAAGCTTGAGGAGTGACAGTGCGTTATTTTAAAACAGTGATGCTGTTATTAAGCCTATGGGGATTGTCGGCCTGTAGCATGATGCAATTAAGTGGCAACCTCGCAAAGGGGGTCACTGAAAACCAAGACCCTGAACTAGTGGCAGAGGCCTTGCCTGCTTATTTAGTCACTATAGATGGCTTAATTGCCAATTGGCCGCAAAAATCTTCTCTCCTGCGCAGTGGCGCTAGCCTATACAGTGCCTACGGCAGCTTGTTTGTAACTGAGCCAGAGCGGCAACAGCTGCACACTCAAAAAGCTTTAGCGTATGCACAGCGTGCAGCGTGCGTAGACCATCAGCGTTTTTGTGATGTAAACAACCTTTCTGTGCCTGTCATTGAAGAGCGTTTGCAAAAAGCAAAAGCAAAGCATGTACCTAGTCTTTATACCTTGGGCACCGTGTGGGCCACTTACATTCAAACTCACAGCGATGACTGGAAAGCAGTGGCGGATTTGGCTCGCGTGCAAACCTTGCTTGAAAAGGTGGTTGCCTTGGATGAGGGCTACGAATATGGCCAGGCTAATCTATATTTAGCGGTGTTGGATAGCCTGCTGCCAGCAGCTTTAGGTGGACAGCCAGAACGCGCGCAGCAATATTTTGAAAAGGCAATACAGCTGTCCCAAGGTAAAAACTTGTACGCAAAAGTGCTTTATGCACAACACTATGCCCGTATGGCATTCGACCAAGAACTGCATGATAGCTTGTTGCAGGAGGTGTTGGAGGCCAAGGTGCAGGCGCCTGGGCTAACTCTGCAAAACACCTTCGCCCAACAAGAAGCCAAGCGCTTATTAGCAGAAAGTGCAGATTACTTTTAAGCTAGCCTGAAACATAACAATAGGGAGTCCCCGTATGCGCCGTTTAATGATGGTTGCCTTATTGGCAGCATTGCCATTTAGCGCAAATGCATTCCAAGTCAAAATTTCTACCATGTACCCCGATGGCACTGCCGCGGTCAAAAGCCTAAAGGAAGCAGGCGAAAAAATTAAGCAAGAAACCGATGGCCGTGTGAGTTTACGAATCTATGCAGGCGGTGTGATGGGGGATGATGCTGCCGTTGAACGGCGGATTCGTATTGGTCAGTTGCATGGGACTCTGGCCCAAGGTGGCGCCTTCGTGAAGCATAACCGCGATAGCCAGGTCTTAAACCTGCCTTTGTTGTTCCGTGATGCAGAAGAAGTAGCACATGTTCGTAAAACCATAGACCCTGTACTACGTGAGGGATTTAAAGAAAACGGCTGGACCATGTTTGGCCCCGTGGACGGCGGCTTTGCCTATTTTATGACCAAGGAGCCCGTGGCAACTGTGGCAGATTTACGGCGCCAAAAAGTGTGGATGCCTGCTAACGATTCGAGCTCAGCTGAGGCAGCGCGAGAGTTTGGTGTGTCACCTGTGGCGCTAAGCATCAGTGCGGTGCTCACGTCATTACAGACTGGGGTGATTAATGCCTACGCAGCACCTCCCATTGCCGCGCTCACTTTGCAATGGTACAGCCGCGTAAACTACCTCACCGATGTACCCATGCTCTATACCTATGCTTTGTTAGGACTGAATGACAAGCACTTGCAGCGCATTAGTGCTGAAGACAGAGCCATTATGGAACGTATTTTGACGCAGACTTTTGCGGATATGGATGCCAAAGAACGCAATGACAATCAAAACGCCCTTGAAGCAGTACTCTCCCAAGGTTTAGACGTGGTAACACCTTCAGAGGATGAGCGCGCTGAGTGGCAGGCTTATGCGGATAAGGCCAATAAAACACTGCTCGAAGGTGGCCATGTGTCGTCACGGATTTACGAACAAGTAATGGGTCTACTCCGTGACTACCGCGAATAAACCCACTTACTCGCTCGCAACCAAAAAAATATTAAGCGCCCTCCATGCGGTGGAGAACGCTTTTATTGTGTTGGTGCTTTTCGGCATGATTGGCCTTGCAGTGATGCAAATCATTATGCGCAACATGGCAGATACTAGCTTTTTGTGGATTGATCCTGTACTGCAAAACGCCGTGCTGTGGATTGCCATGCTCGGCGCCATGATTGCTTCGCGCAATGATTCACACATTCGTATTGATGTTTTAAGCGAATATGTGTCCCCAGTTGCGCGGCGATTTTTAATCTTGATGGTGGATTTGTTCACCGCTGCTATCACATGGGGAATGGCATACTTTAGCTACTTAACCTTAATGGATGAGCGCGCGTTTAATACCGCCTTGGTGGCTGGGGTGGAAGCTTGGAAACTGCAGATTTTATTGCCTTTGGGGTTTGCTGTTATTGGTTTGCGGTATAGTTTCTTGTTGGTGTTGGGGCTGCTTAACAAACGGCCTGCACAGGGTAGCCAAGAGGTGGCCTCATGATGATAGCTGCTGCGGTGGCCTTGTTGCTGCTAGCCCTAATGGGCGCTCCGTTATTTGCCATTATTCTTGCTGCCGCGGCCTTAGGCTATTTTGCGCTAGGTATCGATCTTACTGTTCTGCATATTGATATTTACCAAGTGAGCTCCTCTGTGGTGCTCATGGCCCTGCCACTGTTTACCTTTGCTGGTTTTTTATTAGGCGAATCAAAAACCGCCGACCGTATGTTGCGTTTGTCCCAAGCAGCCTTTGGATGGATGCCTGGGGGCATGGCGTTTGTTGCGCTAGTGGCCTGTGCTTTTTTTACCGCGCTCACAGGTGGCAGCGGCGTTACCATTGTGGCCCTGGGGGGGTTGCTGTTGCCGGCCTTAATGAAAGTGGGCTACCCCGATCGTTTTAGCACAGGTTTGCTCACCACCTCTGGTAGCTTAGGGCTCTTATTAGTGCCCTCTGTGCCCCTGCTGATTTACGGCATTATTGCGCAGCAAATGTCGCAACAGTTGCCGATGCCCTCGGTGGAGATTGTGGATTTATATCTTGCTGGTATTGGGCCTGCGGTGCTGATGGTGGTGCTCTTGTATGGTTACTGCATTTGGGCCATGCGCAAAAACCCTATACCACGCCAAGGGTTTAATTGGCAGGAGTTGCGAGGTGCCTTGTGGGAGGCTCGTTGGGAATTGCCGCTGCCTTTTGTAGTGCTCGGCGGTATCTTTTCAGGCTGGTTGGTAATCAGTGAGGCAGCTGCGGTAACGGCCCTTTATGTGCTAATAGCTCAGGTGGTGTTGTACCGCGAAATTCCAGTTAAAGCGTTGCCGCGCATTATGCGTGAATCCATGATTATGGTGGGCGGTATTCTATTGATTCTGGGCGTGGCCATGTCCTTCACGGGCTATTTGGTATTTGCTGGCATTCCCGAACAGTTGTTTGAGTTTATCCAGGCCCACGTTTCCAGTAAGTTAATGTTTTTAATCTTGCTCAATGTGGTGTTGTTGTTGCTCGGCGCTGTGCTTGATATTTTCGCCGCCCTTGTAATTATGGTGCCGCTGATCTTGCCGGTGGCCATTAACTATGGGATTGACCCAGTGCACTTGGGGATTATCTTCGTAGCAAATATGCAGATTGGCTATTTTACGCCGCCCGTGGGGATGAATTTATTTATTGCTAGCTATCGCTTTGGAAAACCAATTAGTGAACTCTATAAAGCCACCATTCCTTTTATGTTGGTATTATTAGTGGCCTTATTGGTTATTACATATGTACCGGCATTAAGTTTGTATTGGGTGAGATGATGCGTTTTATATTACTTTTAATCGCTTTGGCAGTGGGGGCTTTCTTATATGCCAACGACTTTCATGCGGAGGAGTTGGCCGCGGCGGAGCGCGAGCAACAAGAACTTCAAGAGCGTGCTAATGCTTTGGCTGAGCAATTGGAAGATGCTAAGCGACTTGAAAAACTACAAGAAGATTATCTTGAGAAACTAAAATCTGTGGTGGACGAGGAATAACACTGGGGCTGAGCCTTGCCCAGCCCCAGTGTTATTAACGGTCTGGAATGGTGCGCACCACAAGCAGGCGCTCTTCTGTCATGTCTTTGATGGCCCAGCGCACCCCTTCACGGCCAAAACCCGAATCCTTCACACCGCCGTAGGGCATGCTATCCACACGCCAAGAAGGCACATCACCAATAATCACACCGCCCACGTTTAAGCGGTCCCAAGCTTGCTGCACCTTGTATAAATCGCGGGTAAAAATTCCTGTTTGCAAGCCGTAACGGCTGCTGTTAACGGCCTCAAGCACTTGATCAAAATCTTCAAAAGGAATCAGCATAGCCACAGGGCCGAACACCTCTTCCTGCATAAGGGTGGCGCTTGCAGGGACGTGCTCGAGCAAGGTGGGAGTAACAATGGCACCGTTGCGCTCACCTCCGCAAAGTAAAGTGGCTCCTTGGTTCACAGCTTCTTGCACCCAAGCTTGCACACGCTTTGCTTCTTTTTCGGTGATAAGAGGACCTATGTTGGTGTCTGCATCGCGAGGGTCACCTACCTCTAAGGTTTGAATTTTATCGAGCAGGCGCTCCTTAAAGCGCTGGTAAATGGTGGTGTGAACATAAATGCGTTGCACACTGATACAGCTCTGCCCCGATTGGTAAAAGCTACCGAAACTTACCCGGTTTACGGCCTCCACGAGGTCTGCATCGCTATCCACGATACATGCAGCGTCACCTCCAAGCTCTAGCACCACCTTCTTTTTGCCTGCTTGGGATTTAAGCTGCCAGCCCACTTCGGGTGAACCGGTGAAGCTAAGTAATTTAATGCGTTCGTCCGTGGTGAGTAAATCCGCAGCGTCGCGGTCACAGGGAAGAATAGAAAAGGCACCTTTGGGCAGTGAGGTTTCGGCTAGTATCTCGCCGATGACCATGGCGCTTAAAGGGGTGTTACTTGCGGGCTTTAACACAAAAGGGCAACCCGCAGCGATGGCTGGAGCTATCTTATGCGCTGCCAAGTTAAGCGGGAAATTAAAAGGGGCGATAAAACTACAGGGCCCCACGGGCACGCGGCGCGTAAAGCCACGATAACCGTGGGCACGTGCTGTGGTGGCGAGTTCTAAAGTATCGCCCACATCAATATTGATGGCTTCAGCTGAGGCCACGCGGAAGGTATCGATGAGCCGAGTCACTTCGCCGCGCGCATCAGTGATGGGTTTTCCCGCTTCTACACACAGCAGCATAGCCAACTCGTCGGCACGGGCTTCGAAGCGCTGGATGCAATGCTCAAGAATGTGTTGACGTTCATAGGGGGCCAGTTGTGCCATGGCTGGCGCAGCATCAGCAGCGGCTTGTATGGCTTGGTCTAGCGCTTTGGGGTCAGCCTTGGCCACCACAGAAACGGCCTCACCCGTGTATTTATCTGTTACCACCAAATCGCGATTAGCAAAGATGGCTTCATTAGCCAGGTAGTAAGGGTAGGCGTCTTTGGGCATGGCAACCTCCAAATCCAATGTGAATGTGTGCAAAGGGGTTAGTAACCTAGCATGAAAAACAGTCCTTGTGCAGCGCTTAACAGTTTGTCGTTTTGTGAAATTCGCCAAGCCAGCGAGCCTAGCTATTCCCAGTCTCTTTCAAAATGAGTAACCTAGCATCATATTGCCTTGCTTTGGCATTGAGCTAATAACAACATGGATACACCAATGAGTAGTTACCAAGCCCCCCGAATTTTGATTGTGGAAGACGATGAGCGTTTGCGCACCCTAACTGCCGAGTACTTACAAGGTAACGGCATGGAGGTGGCCCAAGTGGATAATGGCGAAGAGGCCATTAGGCTAATTCAGCGCGACAACCCTGATTTAGTTGTGCTCGATTTAATGCTACCCGGCGTGGATGGCTTGGGCGTGTGTCGCGAGGTCAAACCTGCTTTTCGCAATCCTATTTTGATGCTCACCGCCCGCACCGACGAAATGGACGAGGTGCTTGGGTTAGAAATGGGGGCGGATGACTATGTGGCTAAGCCTGTACAGCCGCGAGTATTGCTAGCACGTATTCGCGCCTTGTTGCGTCGTATGCCAACGGAGCCGCAAAGTACAGCGCAAAAGCTAGTGTTTGATCGCTTAATTATTGATAGTGGCGCTCGGCAAGTGGCGGTGGGCGATGATGCCATTGAGTTAACCAGTGCAGAATTTGATCTACTATGGTTGCTCGCTTCTCGTGCGGGCACGATTTTGTCTCGCGAAGAAATTTTTGAGTCCCTGCGCGGCATAGAGTACGACGGCCAAGATAGATCCATTGATGTACGGGTGTCACGCCTGCGCGCCAAAATAGGCGATGACCCCGATGCGCCGCAGCGCATTAAAACAGTGCGTTCTAAAGGGTATTTGTTTGTTAAAGAATAACCTCTCGTATCCAGTAATAATCACAATAACGAGTCCCATGTGAACAATTTTTTTATTCGTATTTATGCGGGTCTAATGCTCGCCGTGGTGGTGGTTGGGTTGCTCTCTTATGGTGCTGTGCATCTACTTAATAAGCATCGTTCTGTGGAGTACCGTGAAAAAATGGCACGGGGTACTTTTTATCTCACCGCACTGAGCTTGGAGCGCCAAGACAGCACGGAGAAACAGAACGCTCACTTGCAGTTTTTGAGTCGTCTTTTAGGAGCTGATATTTTCTTAATGGCGGCAGAAGAAGTGCCTTTTAGTGGTGCTAAACGCCGTTATTTAGATAAGGGGCGTGTGCTAGTACAGGTGCGCCCCGAAGGCGGTATGGCGGATATTTATTACCACCTACCCGACACAGATATTTATTTGCGCACAGCCATGGACAAAGTGTCGGAACAGCAAGCTCGCGCCACGGCTTTGTTGCTCTTGGAAGAGCTGCAGCATTTTTCTCGTTCCCAGTGGCATCGTGAGCTTGAACGAATTCAAGAGCAGTTTGGTTATAAAATAGGCCTTGAGAATAGCGGCGAGATTTACTTGGATCCTGAGCAGCGCCAGCGGCTATTACAGCGCGAGGTGGTGTTGGCACTGGATGAAGGGGGGCGGCGCGACAAATCCACTGTGATGGTATATGCCTTGGCAGGTGGCGGGCAGGTACTAGTGTTGGGCCCTTTGAGTCTGTTTGATTGGATGCCACTACCTTTGTTAATTGGGGTGGTGTTGTGGGGGCTCATTGCGATGGGGCTGGCAGCATATGTGCTGTCGCGCCCCCTGCAATTGCGCTTGGCAGAACTTGATAGCGTGGTGCGTCGTGTGGGCTCTGGGGATTTAGAAGCGCGGGTGGAAAACCTGAAGCAGGACGCCTTGAGCCAACTTGGCAGTACCATCAATGGCATGACCAAACACATTCAACGCTTAATTCAATCACAACAAGAAATGGTGCGTGCTGTGAGCCACGAGCTGAGAACCCCCGTGGCGCGTTTGCGTTTTGGCATTGATATGCTTGCCGAAACTGAGGATAAGCACCAACGCTTAACACAGCTTGAAGAACTTGATACAGATATTGAGCAGCTCAACCAACTTATTGACGAAATCCTTACCTTTGCTCGCCTCGAGCAGGGTTCTCCCTCCTTGCGGGTGGAAGTCGTGGTGGTGAAAGAGTTGTTGCAGCGGCTATTGCATTTGTTGAGCCCCCGCGAAAGCGAGATTAATTTGGTGGATAATACCCAGTGGCACAAACTTGGGCCTGAGCATTGGCGGGTGTGGGTGGATGAAAAATATTTAGCGCGTTTATTGCAAAATTTAATTACCAATGCGTTGCGGTATGCGCAGCAACAAGTGGCTGTGTCTTATGAATGCCGCCAGGGCGATGCAATTTTCTGTGTGGATGATGATGGCCCAGGTATTCCCGAAGCTGTGCGCGAAAAGATTTTTGAGCCTTTTGCTCGTTTAGACCAAAGTCGCCACCGCAGTAGTGGTGGCTACGGCTTGGGGCTTTCTATCGTAAAGCGGATTGCGCAATGGCATGGCGGCGCGGTGACAATCACCGATAGTCCCTTAGGTGGTGCCCGATTTGTGGTGCGCATTCCCATAAAACCAAACACTACCCATGTATTGGGCGATGTGGCTGTGCGCTAAACCAACAAGGAAACGCTTATGCAAGAACAGTATTTGATGGCCATAGACCAAGGCACCACGAGCAGCCGAGTGATGCTATTTAATCGCGGGGGTGAGTGTGTGCAGGTGGCTCAGCAGGAGTTTGCGCAATATTTCCCCGAAGACGGCTGGGTGGAACACGATGCTAGCGAGATTTGGCAGCAGTGTTTGAGGCTGTGCCAACAAGTGTTGAAACAGGCGAATATCACTGCTGCGCAAATCGCAGGCATCGGCATTACCAACCAACGCGAGACCACAGTGCTATGGGACAAAGCCACAGGCGAGCCTTTAGCCAACGCCATTGTGTGGCAAGACAGACGCACCGCTCGCTGGTGTGATGAACTCAAGCAACAAGGCCACGAGTCCATGGTGCAAGCCCGCACTGGCTTATTACTCGATCCTTATTTTTCTGCCACTAAACTGGCGTGGTTGCTCGATCATGTACCTCAAGCGCGTGAGCGAGCGGAAGCAGGGGAGCTTGCCTTTGGTACCATGGATACGTGGTTGCTGTGGCAGTTAACCCAAGGCCAAGTGCACGCCACCGATGCCACCAATGCCTCGCGCACCTTGTTGTTTAATATCCATGAGCAACGTTGGGATCAGGCGTTGCTGGAATTATTCAATATTCCCGCCTGTTTGCTGCCTCAGGTCCACGACAGTGCCCACGAGTTCGGCCACACCGCTGCTGAGTTTTTAGGAGCCGCTGTGCCTATCTTGGGCATTGCAGGGGATCAGCAAGCGGCATTAATTGGCCAGGCCTGTTTTGAACCTGGCATGGTGAAAAGCACCTATGGCACAGGCTGTTTTATGATTTTAAATACCGGCAAAGTGGCGGTAACCTCTGCAAACCGCTTGCTTACCACGGTGGCCTATCGCTTAAACGGCGAGGTGACCTACGGCCTTGAGGGCTCGATTTTTGTGGCGGGTGCAGCGATCCAATGGCTGCGCGATGGGCTTAAGTTGATTTCACATGCTAGCGAAACCGAAGAGTTAGCTAGCAAGGGAGCGGGGAGCCGCGGCGTGTATTTTGTACCAGCTTTCACAGGGCTGGGCGCCCCTTGGTGGGATCCCCACGCCCGTGGTGCTTTGTTAGGGCTAACGCGTGACACAGGCATTGCCGAGGTGGTGACCGCAGGCCTTGAGGCGGTGTGCTATCAAACTCTGGATTTATTAGAAGCCATGGTGGCTGATGGCGCCCAGCGGCCCACGGTGTTGCGGGTGGATGGCGGTATGGTGGTGAACAATTGGCTCTCCCAGCGTTTGGCCGATATTCTCGGCGCCACCGTGGCGCGCCCCCAAGTGACCGAAACCACCGCCTTGGGCGCCGCCTATCTCGCTGGGCTTCAAGCAGGATGGTTTAAAAACACCGCAGAAATTGCCGCCCATTGGCGCAGTGAAAAAGAATTCACTGGTGCTTTGCCCGAAACGGAGCGCTTAGCGCAGCATCAAGGGTGGCGCGACGCCGTATTGTGTGTGCGCAGCTCGGCTAACAATGCGTCGTGATGTAATTTAGTGCCCACCAAAATTTTCTAGGCGCTATAATATGCGCCCCAAGCAACAATTGGAGACTTGCATGACCCAAATTCGCCAAGACGACGTTATCCAAAGTATCACGGATGCGTTGCAGTATATTTCCTATTACCATCCCGAAGATTTTATTGAATCCATTCACGAAGCCTACCAACGTGAAGAAAACCCCGCCGCAAAAGATGCGTTGGCACAAATCTTGGTGAACTCACGCATGTCTGCCGTTGGCCATCGCCCCCTATGCCAAGACACGGGGATTGTGACGGTGTTTTGTAAAGTGGGCCAGCAAGTGACCTTCGATACGGATATGTCGCTCACCGATATGATTAACGAAGGGGTGCGCCGTGCTTATAGCCATCCTGATAATATTTTGCGCGCCTCAGTGTTGGCTGATCCCGATGGTAAGCGCCAAAACACCAAGGACAACACGCCGGCGGTGATTCACTACGACATAGTGCCGGGCAATAAAATTAGCTTCCAAGTGGCGGCCAAGGGTGGCGGTTCTGAAGCAAAATCTAAGTTTGCCATGCTTAACCCATCGGACTCTGTGGTGGATTGGGTGCTAGAGCAGCTGCCTTTAATGGGGGCAGGCTGGTGCCCACCGGGCATGTTGGGTATTGGTATTGGTGGTACCGCTGAAAAAGCCATGTTGCTGGCTAAAGAATCCTTGATGGAGCCCATTGATATCCATGAACTGCAAGCCCGCGGTGCGCAAAACCGCGCCGAAGAGCTGCGCTTAGAAATTTTTGAGAAAGCCAATGCCTTAGGCATTGGTGCCCAGGGCTTAGGTGGTTTAACCACTGTGCTCGACGTCAAAGTGTACGATTACCCCACCCACGCAGCGAATAAGCCGGTGGCCATTATTCCTAACTGTGCCGCCACTCGCCACGTGGATTTTGAGTTAGACGGCACGGGCCCAGCACACCTCGAAGCACCTAATCTCGACGTGTGGCCTGATATTGCATGGGGCAATGATGGCAAATCTAAGCGTGTGGATTTAGATAACATCACCCCTGAGGAAGTGCAAAGCTGGAAATCTGGCGACACCTTATTGCTCAACGGCAAAATTTACACCGGTCGCGATGCTGCCCACAAACGCATGGTGGATATGCTCGCTAAGGGTGAAACGTTGCCAGTGGATTTCACCAATAAGTTTATTTATTACGTGGGCCCAGTGAACCCCATGGGCGATGAAGTAGTAGGGCCTGCAGGGCCCACCACAGCCACCCGTATGGATAAATTTACTCGTCGTATGCTTGAGGACACAGGCCTGATTGGCATGGTGGGCAAAGCCGAGCGTGGCGACGAAGCCATTGATGCCATCAAAGATAACAAGGCGGTGTACTTGATGGCAGTGGGTGGTGCGGCTTATTTAGTCTCCAAAGCTATTCGTAGTTCTCGTGTGGTGGCGTTCGAAGATTTGGGCATGGAAGCTATCTACGAGTTTGAGGTAAAGGATATGCCGGTTACCGTAGCGGTGGATAGCGAAGGCGTGTCGGTACACAAAACAGGCCCCCGTGCTTGGCAAGCCAAAATTGGTAAAATCCCCGTGGTTGAACTTTAACCCTCAATCTAGTCTAAGCACCCCGTCAATACGGGGTGCTTGTCGTGGAGAGCCAAGTGAACAAATATCTTCGATATGGGTTGCAAGTGAGCTTGCTATTGGTAGTGGTTGGGCTTGCAGGCTGTGCAAATTTGCGTGAAGCCTTGCAGCTGCAGCAAGGTGTGCCAGCGCCCGAGCGTGTGCAGGGGATGAGTTACTTAGCCATATCGCAATTGGGTGCATTGGAAGATAGCTGCTTAACGCTTTCACACCATTATGAGCAAGAAGATACTTTGCCGAGCGAGGAAGTTGCCGCCCTTGTTTTTGATTGCGAAGGGGAGATTGCTCGCGCTCAGCAAGAATTGAATAATCGTGTAAAAGAAGCAGAAGCAGAAGCAATTTCAGCTTCATTGCAGCAAGATTATGAGCAATTTATTGCGCAGAAAGAAGAAGAGTGGCGACGTGCAGAGAAGCAACGCCAAGCAGCAGCAGCGCTACGCGCTCAACTTGAAGAAGCAGAACGTCTGCAAGAGCAGCGCGAAAATGAACTAAGAGAAAGGATGCAAGCCACACAGGTGCAGGTGGCATTAAAGAAAATTGAAGATAAACCCATAGCGCATAACGCGGGTGACCCTTCAAACACTACGCTAAAAGAGTTTTTGGCCTGTGTGGAATTGGCCTATCCAAACAAAGGCTACGAGGTAAAGCAAAATGGTAAGCAGCTTTCCATTGTGGTGAAAGAGGCGAAATTGCCCCGCGGCGACCTGCCCATTACCGTGCGTTTTTCTGAAAACTCAGAGTATTGGCGTATGACCCATTTAATGGTGGCAGATATTGAAGCCCGCTCTGATGAAGACCGTTTTGTGTTATCACAAAATCTTACCGCGGAAAGCTGCCCTAAAGAAGGGGGCTTGTTTTAAGCTTCCTCGGGGTATTCATGCTGGTGGATAATCTCTAAAAAATCAGCCCCGTATTTGTCTCGCTTTTTATCGCCTACGCCGTTAATTCGCATGAGCTCATGCTGAGTTAGCGGCCTTTCCTCTGCCATTTGTATAAGGGTGGCATCATTAAAAATAATATAGGGCGGCACCTTTTCAAACTCCGCGAGGCGCTTACGTAAACCACGCAAAGCTTGAAACAGCGCCTGGTCTTCGGGGTGCAAGTCTGCACTTTTGGCAGTGCGTTTTGGCGTGGTTTTGGTACTCATTTGCTCTTGCCGCAACCACACTGTTTGCTCGCCTTTTAATACAGGGCGGCAAGCCTCGGTGAGCTTCAGCGCACCATAGGCTTCGGTGTCTACTATCACTAATTGCATGGCCACCAATTGGCGGTAAATACTGCGCCAGGCATGAGGGCTAAGGTCCTGGCCAATACCATAGGTGCTCACCATTTGATGATGGTGGCGACGAATATTTTCGTTATCTGCCCCGCGCAGCACGCTAATTAAATGATTAACGCCAAAACGTTCGCCTGTACGATAAATGCACGATAAGGCTTTCTGTACGGCAATGGTGGCGTCCCATTGTTGCGGAGGGTGCAAGCAATTATCGCAATTGCCACAAGGCTCAGGGGCTTCTTCACCAAAGTATTTCAACAATAGTTGGCGGCGGCACCCTGCGGCCTCGCAGAGACCCAACATGGCGTCGAGCTTATGGTGTTCACGACGCTTGTGCTCTTCGCTACCACTGGATTCCTTGAGCATATTGCTAAGCAGTACCACGTCGTTAAAGCCATAAGCCATCCAAGCGGTAGCGGGCTCACCATCACGGCCAGCACGGCCCGTTTCTTGATAATAGCCCTCAATGCTCTTGGGGATATCCAAGTGGGCGACAAAGCGCACATCGGGCTTATCAATGCCCATACCAAAAGCGATGGTGGCCACCATCACGATGGCGTCTTCTTGTAAAAACCGTTGTTGGTGAAGGGCCCTTTCTTCATTGCTCATGCCCGCATGGTAGGGCAGTGCCTGCACACCTCTGAGGCTAAGCCAATGGGCGGTGTCCTCCACGCGTTTGCGCGATAAACAGTACACAATGCCACATTGGCCGGGGTGCTCATGCTGGATAAAACGTAGCAATTGCTCCCGCGCTTGGCGTTTTTCAGTGATGCGATATTGAATATTGGGCCGGTCGAAGCTGCTCACAAAATGCCGCGCTTGAGTGAGGCCTAAGCGTTGAGCAATTTCTTCGCGGGTGCGCATATCTGCAGTGGCCGTAAGAGCGATGCGTGGCACGTGAGGAAAATGTTCGGCAAGCAAACTCAGTTGTAAATAATCAGCACGGAAATCATGGCCCCATTGCGCCACACAGTGCGCCTCGTCAATGGCAAATAAATTGATATTAACACTGCGCAGCAGAGCCAGCGTGCGTGGCTGCGTGAGCCGCTCAGGCGCCACATAAAGTAGTTTGAGGTGGCCTTGGCGCAAATCTCGTTCTACCTTTTGCACCGCGTCAAAGCTTAAGGTGGAGTTTAAAAAGGCAGCGTCAATGCCCAACGCTTTTAAGGTATCCACTTGGTCTTGCATTAAGGCAATCAATGGCGAGACAACCACGGCACAGCCAGGGCGCACTAAAGCAGGTACCTGATAGCATAGAGACTTACCGCCTCCGGTGGGCATTAATACGAGGGCGTTATTGCCTGCGCATAGCGTATCGATAATGGCTGCTTGCTGGCCGCGAAACTGCTGATAACCAAAGGTGTGGTTTAAAACATGTAACGGAGTTGTCATAGTATTGGGTACCGCCAAGAGTGATAAACGCTCACCAATCAGTCTTGGCGAAAAGCCTAGCTTGGGCTAGGCGTTAAAGCGGTTTTATTTGTCAGTTTTTTCGGATTCTTCACCTCGCCAGTGCTCGTCTTCGTAAGAAAATACTGGCAAAGACCAAGACCAGCGAATAGCGGCTAAACGCAAGCTTAGCCCTAAACTAAATGAGGCGATAAGGTTAAGATCGTGGTTAATCTCTAAAGCCCTTAGGCTGAGATAGAACAGTGCCACAATCAGCGACACACTAGCATAGAGTTCCTTGAGTAATACCATGGGCGTGCGGTTGCACATAATATCGCGCAAGATACCGCCAAAAATCCCCGTGGTAATACCTGCCATAATCACCACCACAGTGGGGTAGTTAAGGTCAATGGCCACATTACAACCAATCACGGTGAAAGCCACTAAGCCCATGGCGTCTGTGACCAAAAAAAGCTTATGTAAATGGCGCATATAACGCGCTATATACATGGTTAAGATACCAGCTGAAATGGTGAGATAAATATAAATGGGGTGTTGGGTCCAGATAACGGGGAAGTTACCGAGTAGCATGTCGCGCACTGTGCCACCGCCAAGGGCAGTAATAAAGGCGATAAGTGCCACACCAAAAATGTCCATATTGCGCCGGCCAGCGGCTAAAGCTCCCGACATGGCTTCTGCGGTAATAGCGATCATAAAGATATAGTTCAGCATCGTATCTGCCTCTATATGCTAAAATGCCGCTCCCGCTGTCCTTGGTACCTGAGAGTTTGTGCGAATCTCGCTTGCCCCTTCGGTGGGTTGCTTTTGCGGCAACCTCTCTCCAGACGGCTGTTAATGGTGGTCGCAGTACTGGGCCTGAGCGTTTATGGGAGTTTGCGCCTTCGGCGGAGTTGCCTCACTCTCCTGCGACAACAGGCGATTATACAAATAACTGGCAAAGGTGCTAGTTTTGTTTGGTGATAACTGAGTATGATAGGCGTCAAAAAAGAGGCATCCTATGAAAACAAGTATTTGGCTTCCTGATTTTTCGTGGCCAGAACCAGAAGATAAGCAAGACCAAGAAATTTTAGCCAAAGTGCATACCAATGAATGGGCAGCCATGCACGTGGCTGGTGAGCCGGGCGAACCCGAATATTTTTTTACTGTGGGGCATTATTTACATCACCAAAGGCCGGAAGTGCTTGTGGTGGGCGCCCCTAAGCTAGTGGCGCAGCATTTGCTCAATAGGGTAGCGCTGCACGCCCAAGGTAAGTTTCCGCCCTTGCAGGTGGGCAGAGAGTACCCGCGCTTTATTGATAAATTAGGGGTCATGTTTGTGCCCGTGAAACCTGAGCATTACAACCAGTACTTGGGGTTTAATAATTGGTTTTATGGCAGCCTTCAGCACCGTTATCCAGCCTTGCAATTAGTATGGGCAGATATGAACGGTGCCTTCCCTTGGCAGCGTGGCTACGACTCGCGTTTTTCTCGCTTGCAACCGTTATTGGGCGATGAAACCTTGCATAGTACGTCCGATCGCCTGCATTAAGTGGTTAAATATAAGATGCAATTCAACAAAATAACTAGCGTTTAGTTTTATAATCAATCATTTATGGCCATGCATAGGATGTGTTCCGGACATGCACCAAAAAAAAATATTTATTAGCACCGCCAGTGAGGGCCTGATTAACGCTCGTTTCGAGCTATTGATTGGGTTGTTAAAAAGCGGCCTTTACCCCTTGGGTATGGACATTAAACGTCAGAATGACAACGCCTCTTGGGCGCAGGTACAAGACGCCATTAAAGAAGCAGACTACTATGTTATTTTGCTCGGCGGGCATTACGGTGAGCTTTCACCGATTGGGCTATCCCATGCGCACCGTGAGTTTGTGTATGCGGTGACAAAAAACAAGCCTATCTTGGCTGTGCTGCATGAAAAACCACATTTATTACCCGATGATTTTAAAGAAACCACACGCGAAGGTAAGGTGCGTTTCTTAGATTTTCGTCGTCTGGTGGAGGATAAATCCACCACCTGTTATTGGTTGCGCCATTCTGATCTCAGCACCATGTTGCCCAAGGTGGTACCGCGCTGGATGAGCCGTTATCCCGTGCAACGCTCTGAGAAAGCTAGTGTAAATGGTGGCAGCGAGTCCCACGCCTCCTTGCTTGCCGAAATCGAACGTTTGCGCTTGCGTGTCAAAGAGCTTGAAGGGGAGCTTAAAACAGGTTCTAAGTATGTGCAGGTGCCCATTGAATGGTAGGCGAAAGGCAACGACAAGGTACGTTTAGGTTTTCAATGCCACGTGTACGTGGGGGGGGACTGTAAACTATCTTCCATGCCCATTGAAAAGACATGGAATCAATTGATGGCAAGCTTGGGCCCACACATGAATCAGCCCATTTCAGAAGCCAACTGGCGCAAATTTTGGCGGACGCCATTGCTAAAGATGCCTTGGCCATAGCGCAACAAAAAGAGCCCAACGCCCATGCGGTGCGTAATGTGGCGCTTCATACGGAAAGCGTACAACGGGTGAAGTTCCAACTACGAGCATTGGGCTTTATTGAAGAACACGAAGGTGCGAAAGGCAAAGGCCCTTATTGGCAACTCACCAAACAGGGGGATCAACGTACCATGGAGTTATTGGTGCAGCATAAGCCTTAAAATGCTATATATTTAAATAAATAAAGCCCTAAATGCTTTTGCGTTTAGGGCTTTATGCTATCTAGGCATTATGCCTTGAAAGCTTGCTGCAAGCGTTCGG
>DAHVSB010000003.1 GCA_027324795.1 Alcanivoracaceae bacterium | reverse complement strand
TTCTTAAGCTCTTTTTCTAAATCTGACCAACGCTGGTGCTCAGCCACTGCTGCCACCTGCCAACGCTCGCCTGAATAAGAAATACCCGCTGAAATAATATCGGGCTGATACGAATCCAAGGTCAGGATATTTAGCTTCATGCCAGGGTCAGGCAGCATGCCTTCAATAATAATATTGGAATCCACAACCGCGTGGGTATTGGATTTTGCGCGATAACTAAAGGCTGTTTCTAAACCACTAAACCAACAATCATTGCTGCTACAGAAGGTCTCGCCCCAATCAATATTGATACCCGCAATGGGCTTCATCGAAGGGGTAGCAGACACATTCATAGATTCGTGGTGAGTGGAGCCATCCAGCTCTGAGGAGGCGTTCAATTCAGCTTTTGCATGCAAGGTGGTACGCAAAGAGAGCCCCACATCAATGCCGCGCCACACCTTGGTGCCAAATCCAAAATTCATAAATAAGGGTTGGCGACCATACTCTAAGTATTGACCTTGTCCTGAGGTTTCAGATGAAAACGCCATCATTTCGGTACCGTACTCTTCTACGCCGAGCATGACGCCAAAATACAGCGGGTGCTCCATTTTAGACATGCTCGACAAGTTGGTCTTCATGCCCAGCAACACATGTTGAGAAGGCTTATTAAGGATGGTGTCGTTTTTGCGATTAAGCGGCGCCTCACCGCCCAAGCTTTTGGCTTTTAAACTATGATCCGCATGCATTAACCCCGAGGTTAACTCGCCACGAGAATCCTTGGCCAAATAGGCGGGATTGTAATACACCGCCGAGGCTTGGGAGTTAAACATGGAAAGCGCTTGAGCTGTGGCCATATCGGCTGGCAACAAACCATAGGTGGTGGCAAGGTTGCCCATGGTGGCCATAGCAGCACCAGAATAAAGGCTTGCGGCTAACGGGAGAGTAATAAATGCGTGACGAAACAACTGCTTAGGAAGCGTTTGTTGATGCATGGCTTTGTCCTACTTAACTATTGTTATTGTTAATAAGTATGCAACTTATTCTTATTTGTATTTACTATAAAACTATAGCACGATCGTACTACAAAAAACAAAGCTAAATTTTTTACTCCTGTAAACTATGTTTTCCATTCCACCCAGTCCTTCACCCCTGCAGAGCGATTGA
The DNA here is from genome assembly GCA_027324795.1 of Alcanivoracaceae bacterium. Classification (GTDB taxonomy): domain Bacteria; phylum Pseudomonadota; class Gammaproteobacteria; order Pseudomonadales; family Alcanivoracaceae; genus CALEAR01. The sequence goes on along the minus strand of DAHVSB010000003.1, from coordinate 70,518 downwards.
TAAAAGTCATATTATGACGGAGCCAATCTTCTTGCGTGCTAAACTTTCACACTATTCACCATAGCAGCACTTTGTTTGTGATTGGTTTGTTTTTGATGCAGCATAATCAAGCCCTCTCTATTGTTATTGTAATGAGCGAAAGATTTTTACGTTTTAAGCTGTTATTTGGCACACTCTTGTTTTTGGAGCATTTTTTTTGTTCAATCTTTTATTTTTATTGGCACTCAGCGCTGTTTTTATTATTGCTTGGAAAGCTCAGCACTTGCGTACTTACACCATTAACACCGTGCGCCGGTATTGTGAGAAACGAGAGCTAATGTTGCTTGACGAAACCGTGGTTCTCGCAAAGCGTCATTTCCGTTGGCGCCAAGGGTGGCAATCACTCAAACGAGAATGGCACTTTGAATTTACTACCACTGGCGAAGAACGTTACCCCGGCAAGGCTTACACCGTAGGAGCTCAGCTTGTGGATATCCAACTCCCACCCCACCGTCTTTCGCCATATGATTCGCAAAGCCTTCACTAGCTCTGTATGTTTTTCACACAGGCACATTGCAATATACCTAGCTGTATTTATTTTCACATGGCGCAAAAAGGTGATTTTTCTTTCTTTGCTAGCACCTTATACCTAGCCGCGTTTTGTTTTTAATAGCGCTGTGGCTCCATTAAATCAGGCTTGTTATTATGTCCTTCGTATTGCACATGCTAAAACTCACTTAAACTTCGCGGCTACGCTGTTGTTGGCTTAGCACAAAGAAATATTCAAAAAATAGCGCTATAGGACTCCTATGTTTACCATCCGCCGTTTTTCCTTCCTTCTTATTTATTTACTGGCTTTCTGGATGTCTGCTTGTTCCGATGGCAACATTACGCATCACGATACAGTGCCAACGCCCGCCAATATGGAAATTAGCTACCGTGATCACATCGAACCCATCATTGAGGCCAAATGTTTAGCATGCCACGGCTGTTACGATGCTCCTTGCCAATTAAAGCTTGAAACCCCCGAAGCATTAATACGCGGTGCGCACAGTGATCCCGTTTACAACGGCGGCCGCTTAAAAAGCATGGAGCCCACGCGTTTAGGAATAGATGCGCAAACTGAAGGCGAATGGCGAAACAAAGGGTTTTACTCGGTCCTGCAAGCACAGAACAAGCAGCAACCTGTACTCATGCGCATGCTAGAGCTCGGCAAACAAAACGAATTCGAGCCTAATAGCCGTCTACCAAAGAAAATTAAATTAGGTCTAGAACGCACTAACACCTGCGGGGGCGACACAGGGTTTGAAAAGTACGCTCGCAAGCATCCATTAGAAGGCATGCCATTGGGCACCACAGGATTAAACGATAACGAATATGCTCTTTTTAGTGCGTGGATCAATCAAGGGGCACAGGTGGAGGCGCGCCACATAGAGCTTTCCCAAGCGGAAAAACAAGCGATTTCTCAGTGGGAAGCCTGGCTAAATCGCGATAACAAACAACAGCAGCTAGTGTCACGCTGGATTTACGAGCATTTATTTTTAGCTCACCTTCACTTCACCGACATTGATGGTTCTGACAACTATTTTGAGTTGGTACGTTCGCGCACTCCAAGCGGCGAGCCCATCGAAATTATCCCAACGGTCCGCCCTAACGACGACCCAGAGGGTTCGGTGTATTATCGCTTACGCATCATGGATGAAACTATAGTTCACAAGCGCCATATCACCTACCCAGTTAGTAAAGAACGGTTAGCTCGATTCGAGGATTTATTTTTTGCGGAACCTTGGGAGTTAAACGAGCTGCCTGGCTATAGCGCAGACGAAAGAGCCAATCCGTTTATTACATTTGCAGCCATACCTGCTCGCGCTCGCTACCAGGTGATGCTTGATAATGCTGAGTATTTCACTCGTACTTTTATTCGCGGCCCTGTATGCCGCGGCCAAATCGCCACCGATGTAATTCGTGACCACTTCTGGGCGTTTTTTATTAGTCCTGATAAAGACGCCTTTGTCATGGACGCCGAGCACTACCAAGAAGCTGCCCCTTTGCTGGGTCTTGCCGGCCAAAACGACAAACTCACGCAGGCCGGTAAAGAATGGCGTTCCTATAAACGCGACCGCAACCGCTACCTTGCGCTGCGCGAACAAAGCTATCAAAAAATCCAGCCTCAAGGGCCAAGCCTTGATGATGTATGGGATGGTGACGGCAACAACCAAGATGCTTTACTGACCATTTTCAGGCATCACGATAATGCTTCTGTGCAACGCGGCTGGATCGGCGCCATTCCAACAACTATTTGGTGGATGGACTACCCGTTATTTGAACGCGCCTACTATCAGCTCGTAGTAAATTTTGATGTTTTCGGTAATGTCGCTCACCAACTGCAAACCCGCTTATATTTTGATCTTATTCGTAATGGCGCTGAGCAAAGCTTTTTACGCCTAATGCCCGCAGAGCACCGCCAAAACATATTGGACAGCTGGTATCAGAAACTCGGAAAGATCAAACTAGCTATTAGCTACCAAACCATTGACACAAGTTTCCCCTCCGCAGAGGAACTTACCTCAGAGGATCCAAAACTTGAATTAGCACAATTGGCCCTTGAACGGTTTGCTTCCATCAATGCCATGAATAAGGACTATCTGAATCGTTGCACAGGCAAGCACTGCGGCCGAGACGATGCAGCGCCATGGCTAACTGAAGTTGACCGCCAGCTTGCCACCATCACCAATGTTCCCTTTAAAGAGCTCGAAGGGTTAAAACATTTACCTGAAAACACGTTTTTGCGTGTGACACGCAAAGGCGAGCGCACCCTATACACCATGATCCGCAACCGCCACCACACCAATGTGGCTTTTTTGATGGGGGAAAAGCGCCGCCATAAACCAAAGAACGATACGCTTACCCTCTATCCCGGCATTATTGGTAGCTACCCTAACTTTATTTTCTCTGTTGAGGCTAATGAAATAGAGTGGTTTGTAGAAGCGCTTACAGAGGCTGAAAGCAAAAAAGACTTTGAAGAAGTGGTACAAAAATGGGGAATTCGCCGCACTCACCCTGGATTCTGGGAAATCCTCGCGGATATTACCGCTTGGCATAAAGTTCAGGACCCACTACAAGCGGGTATCTTTGATATCAACCGTTACGAAAATCTTTAATAAAAAAACCCGAGGCTCTATGGAGCTCTCGGGTTTCGTATAACCAATAAAACGTTAGCTTATGATGCTTTGCGGCGTCTAGGCCCACCTTGACGCGAAGGACGAGCTCCGCCCCGTCCGCCTTTGTCGGGTGCTATCTCCAACTGGCGTCCAGCCACTCTTACATTCTGCAAGTGCGTGATGGTTGCTGCCGGAATTTCTTCGGGCAAATCCACAGTGCTGAATTTAGGGAAAATATCAATGCGCCCTATAACTCGACTGTTAAGGTTCGCCTCATTCGCAATAGCTCCCACAATATTAGACGGCTTAACCCCATGAGCGTGGCCCACCTCGATGCGGTAGCGACGCATGCCCGCTTCGGGACTGCTGTTGCCACGGCGTTCACCGCCGCCGCGCGGCCCACGCTCATTGCGCTCGCGACGCTCACGCTTAGCAGGGCGCTGCAGCGCATCATCCGAAGCAAAAAGAGGCTTATTGCCTTGCATCACCTTGGCCAATGCCGCAGCTACGGCTAGCGGATCTGCCTGTGTTTCTTCTTGATACTCTTTAATCAGCTCATAAAAGTCATTGAGGTTACCGCCTAACGCTTTGGTAATTTGTTCCTTAAAACGCTCACGACGCACTGCGTTCACTTGCTCGGCAGTGGGCATTGGCATTTCTTCTACCCGTTGGCGCGTCACTCTTTCAATGCTACTTAACATCCGACGTTCACGCGGCGTCACAAACAGAATAGCACTACCCTCGCGACCCGCACGCCCCGTGCGACCGATACGGTGGACGTAGGTTTCGCCATCAAAAGGAATATCATAGTTCAGTACCATCGAAATGCGTGGCACGTCGAGCCCACGCGCAACAACATCTGTGGCAACTAAAATATCGATACGCTCTTCTTTAAGTTGGTCCACCACTTGCTCACGCTGCGCTTGCGCCAAATCACCGTTTAATGCTGTGGCGCGGAAGCCAGCGCGCTGCAGATGCTCCGCTAACTCCAACGTACTTTCTTTTGTGCGAGCAAATAAAATCACGCCATCGAAGACCTCTGTTTCAAGCACGCGCACCAGAGCTTCTAATTTATTGCGCTGATGCACAAATAAATAACGTTGGTGAATGGCTGGTGCTGTGGCAGTTTTGCTAGCCACAGTAACCTCTTCCGGTGCTTGTAAATAACGCTGGGCTAGTTTACGAATTGGCGCCGGCATGGTGGCCGAAAACAATGCCACTTGGCAGTCTTCTGGCGCTTGCTCCATCACCCATTCCACATCTTCGATAAAGCCCATGCGTAGCATTTCATCGGCTTCGTCAAGAACCAAACATTGCAAATGATTCAGTTGCAATGTGCCACGCTTTAAATGATCCACTACGCGGCCAGGGGTACCCACCACAATCTGAACACCGCGACGCAACGCCCTGATTTGCTGGCGATATTCCATACCACCACACAAAGATACCACGCTCAGCATTGGCATGTTTTTGCCATACTGCTCAAACGACTCTGTAACTTGAAGTGCTAACTCACGCGTGGGCGCAAGCACCAATACTTGCACCTCTTGGGCTGCGTGGGCGCCAAATCTCGATAATAAAGGCAAAGCAAAAGCTGCGGTTTTACCAGTGCCGGTTTGCGCTTGACCAATAACATCCTTTCCTGCCAGCACATGAGGAATAATGGCTGCCTGAATAGGAGATGGGGTTTGATAACCAAGCTGTTGAATAGATTCCAGCAACGCTGGGGCGAGGGCCAAGTCTTCAAAACTTGACTGAACTTCTGTTTGTTCTGACATTTTTCACCTTGCAGCACCACAGCTACGCTGGGCGCATATATATAGATACACCGGATTCACTTTTCATCGTTTAAGGATGAAGACTACACACCGATAGTGAGGCTTCCCGCGGAAGCCCGAGCCGTATCTCTCTTAGATAAGGAAGGAGGGCTGAAAACGGGACTGAAAATCACCACTGCTGGGCGATAACACGGTTGGCACAATCAAAGTTGCCAAACTGGCAGCGGAGTATACCGCTTATACGAAAAACATGCACCTCATTTAAGGCAAAGCGCCTCACAATCTATAGTTTTTATTAAAAATGCATTTAATTTTACGCATAGTGAATTTGCAGCAATTGCAATTAAGCAATTAACAATACATTATTAGCCCCTATGTAATGGAATACTTGGCAATATGCTTAGCTAAATAAGCACCTGCCATTGCTAAACATATGCGGTGGTCCATTACAGAAAAAAGTTGCTTTCTACTAACAAAAGTCGGACAGGTGTCATTATGAAGACAAGAAGTCTCCTGCTTTCCTCTGCGCTAGGGGCTGCAGTATTATTTACTGGGTCTGTTGCCACAGCTGATGCTGGGCATCAAGTACCAGAATCCTATAGCTATTTTGGTGCTCACGTAAGTGAGTATTGGTTTGATAAACACGGTGACAACCGTTTCCGTGAAGTAACACTACCGGGCATCCAAGCAGGTGTTCGTTTTCATCCAAACTGGTCAGGCCAGGTGTGGTGGGAGCGCAATGACACCCAAGGCAAATACACCCCATATCGCACCTACGTTGGCGTTATACTGGGTTCTGCCCGTTACCACTTTAATGACACCAACTTCCTAGGCTTTGAGCCATATGCAGGTTTGACTGCTGGTCAAGTACGCTTTGATCACCGCGGCGGCAATGGCCGTGATGAAGAAGCGCTAGTGGGTGTTGAATTTGGTCTGCAGCGCGGCTTCCTAGATCAGTGGGTACTCGATCTTGGTGCACGCCCCATGTGGACTGACTACGACGATCGCGTGGATGGTGAAATTTACGCTGCCATTAACTTAGCTTTCGGTGCTAAGCCAGCTGCTCCAAAAGAGCCAGAAATCATTGACTCCGACGGCGATGGCGTTCCTGATGAAATCGATCAGTGCCCAGACACACCAGCAGGTGTAGCTGTGGATTCCGTAGGCTGCCCATTAGATAGCGATGGCGATGGCGTTCCTGACTACTTAGATCAATGCCCAGATACGCCAGCAGGTGCCTTGGTTGACGAAAATGGCTGCCAGAAAGTTCTTGAGCGCGACGTTCGTGAGACCCTATACCTTGAATTTGAGCTCAGCAAAGCTGACCTCACTGATGAGTCCATCGAGCAATTAGCCCAAATCGACAAGCTACTCACCCAGTACCCCGATGCTAAGCTAGAGCTAGAAGGTCACTCTGACAGCACTGGTAGCGTTGCATTTAACGAGAAGCTTTCTTCTCAGCGCGCAGCAGCTGTTAAGGATGCTCTTGTTGAGCGCTACGGCGTAGATGCTGATCGTATTAGCACAGTCGGTAAAGGTCCACACGAGCCTATCGCTGACAACAGCACCGCAGAAGGCCGTGCACAGAACCGTCGCGTAGAAGTTATTTTGCGCGCCACTGCAGAAGAAGCGTTGTTTAAAAACTAAGTCTCTTAGTTAATCACGCTACAAGAAAGCAGCCCTTCATAGGGCTGCTTTTTTATTTCCGGGCTTTTAACCTACCTTGCTTTACCATTGCGCCATATCCTCTAGGCATTAGTGTCTATGCAGCAAAAAACTAAGCCGCCATACTCAATGCATCTCTTCCACTCATCAAAAGTGAATATAAGATATGCAAAAAGATCCCGTGGGCATCGCCCTGTTTACTTTAAATAAACTCGCAAGTTCTACTTTCCTCGATAAAGTAGGCTTAAGAAAAATCACAGAACAATTGGCCTATCGCCTAACCAAAACCGGTTTCCAAGCAATCAGCACCACAGCTCGCGCTTTTACACCTGCTAGAAAAGGCAGCAAGCCTGTGCACCTACCCGGCGAAACCACGCAGCTTTTCGACTTAAATGTTACTGAAGAGCAGCAAATGGTACGTGAATCCGTACAAGCCTTCGCCAAAGAAGTCCTACGCGAGCAAGCAGAAAAAGCAGAAGAAGCCGGCGCAGTTTCTGCCGATACACTCGCGGTGGTACAAGATTTAGGGCTCAATCTATTTGCAGTACCAGAAGCATTTGGCGGCGTAGCCACAGAAAGCACAACTGTAACTTCCATGCTAGTGGCTGAAGATTTAGCACATGGTGATATGGGTCAAGCGGTGGCCATTCTTGCCCCTCTCAGCGTAGCCAATGCACTAACCCGTTGGGGAACAGGCGAACAGCAAGGCACCTATCTCCCTGCTTTCGTGGATGAAAAACCACCCGTGGCCACAGTGGCTGTGGCCGAGCCCACACCCTTGTTTAATCCCCGTCAACTCAGCACCACTGCTGTGCTCGAGGGGGATACCTATGTGCTAAATGGCACTAAATCTTTAGTCCCTCTTGCCAAAGACGCTGAGCTGTTTCTGGTGGCAGCTCAAACCGATGCTGGCCCCAAAGTCTTTATTATCGAAGGAGGCTCCGAGGGCCTTACTATTGGTGAAGACCCGGCCATGGGCCTGCTTGCAGCCGACACCCGCCCCCTTCACTTACACCAAGTGCGCGTTTCAAAAGACCAAGTGCTTGGCGATGAAAACTTTGACTATCAAGCCTTCATCGACCTTGGCACCTTAGCTTGGTGCGCACTGGCTGTGGGCACTAGCCAAGCCGTGCTCGACTATGTAATCCCCTATGCGAATGAACGTGAAGCTTTTGGCGAGCCCATTAGCCACCGCCAAGCGGTAGCTTTTATGATTGCCGATATGGCCATTGAAATTGATAGCATGCGCATCCTTACTTGGCGTGCTGTTAGCCGTGCCGCTCAAGGCAAAAGCTTCCAGCGAGAGGCTTATTTAGCACGCACATTGTGCAAAACAAAAGCCATGGAAGTGGGCACCAATGGTGTGCAATTACTTGGCGGGCATGGTTACACCAAAGAATTCCCAGTGGAACGCTGGTACCGCGACCTACGTGCTATAGGCGTGGCATTTGGCGGCTTACATCTGTAAGCCCTTTACCTTTCCACTTGTGCAAAAAAGGATTATCCCATGAACATCGATTTACCTAATAAGTTTAAGCCAATTATTAACAACGCCCGTCAAGTAGCGTTGAACGTATACCGCCCTATCTCACGGAAATACGACCGCGCCGAACACCAAGAGGCAAAGGAACTAGAAATGCTCGCTGCTGTCCTCGACGGCTTTAATGAGGGCGACCCCAGCAACAGTGCAGGCGCTACCCAAGCCAGCAAGGGAAAAAGTGACAATGAAGAACAAGTAATTAACGGCGCCAACATGAGCACTTGCCTCGGTGTGATGGAGCTCTGTTATGGCGATGTCGGTTTTCTGCTCGCCATGCCCCGCCAAGGATTAGGTAACGCCGCTATTGCTGCCGTCGCAAACGACGAGCAACTAGAGCGCTTCAAAGGCACTTGGGCTGCCATGGCAATTACTGAGCCTGGCTGTGGCTCAGACTCTGCCGCTATTCGCACCACCGCTATTCAAGATGGCGACCATTATGTGCTTAATGGCGAAAAAATCTTTGTCACCTCCGGTGAGCGCGCTGATAGCGTCGTGGTGTGGGCTAGCGTTGATCCCAAACTCGGGCGCGCAGCCATTAAATCTTTTGTGGTGCCTTGGGGCACACCTGGGATGGAGTTGGTACGTCTCGAGAAGAAACTCGGCATCCGCGCCTCAGACACTGCCGCCATTACCTTTACTGACTGCCGCGTACCTGCAGAAAATCTACTCGGCAGCCCCGAAGTTAATGTTAAAAAAGGGTTTGCTGGGGTCATGGAGACCTTTGACAACACTCGCCCCCTCGTCGCCGCCATGGCTGTGGGTTGTGCCCGCGCCTCACTAGAACGTTTACGCGAACTGCTTGCTGACCATATTACTTTGGACTACCAAGCCCCCGTGGACACAGTGAGTGCGGTGGAAGCTGAAATTTACACCATGGAAGCCGAACTGGAGGCAGCCTATTGGTTGGTTTTAAAAGCTGCTTGGATGGCAGATAACCGACAAGCTAACTCAGTCCAAGCTTCTATTTCCAAAGCCAAAGCAGGCCGAGTAGGTAATTACATCACGCTTCGCTGCGCAGAGCTCGCTGGCACCCTTGGCTACACAGAAGAGGAGTTGCTAGAGAAGTGGGCCCGCGATTCAAAAATTCTTGATATTTTTGAGGGGACCCAGCAAATACAACAGCTTATTATTGCTCGCCGTATACTCGGACTCAGCTCTCAGGAGCTACGCTAAGCCTCTGTGGCGGCAGCTCAGCACTGCCGCCACATTTGCTATTTTTTGCAACAACAAACTCTTTCCTGTGCTATTTTGTTAAAGAATTTCTCACTCACTGGAACAATACAATGCACAAACTATTACTCCTTCTCGCCCTTTCCTTTGCTCTTGTTGCCTGCGATAAAGAACCACCCGCTGCGCAGGAGGACACTTCTTCGCTCTCATTTGAGGCGCCGCGTACAGAAATCTACCAATGCGAAGATGACAGCACCATTGAGGTCACCTATGCTGGCGACACCGCAGTGGTTAGCACAGACGAACACCAGTATCTGATGGTACAAGCCATCTCTGCTTCTGGCGCGCGTTACGTTAGCGACGAAGGGGTCGAGTGGCATGTCAAAGGTGGCGAAGGAGCTTTTGGCATCAATGATGACACGCAGCTTTGCATAGTGGCTGTGGATTCCCCGGAATAAACCGCATGCTTTGACCCTAAAGCCAAATCACTACGTTCAACCGTCTAAATAAGCGGGACCAGATCCCGCTAAACTATGGTTTATCTGGTAAGGTAATGAAAACAATAAAAAAATAGGAATAACATCATGCATTGGGCAATTCAATTTTGTGCGACCCTTTTACTAAGTTTTTTGTGCACGCACGCAATTGCAAAGACGAATGGATTAGTGGTGAATCAAGACACCGAATGCGATTTCTTTATGCTCAAAACTTCTGCAGGTATGACGTTACTCAAACTAAGCAACAAAAAACCACCTAACAGCGGCACGCGGATGCACAGCAGTGCTCCCCTATCAGAAAGGGATTTTGCGGTGCTCACTTCCGCAGACGGTTTAGAATACCGTGTGTGGGTAGATATGCTAGATCGCTCCATCGCCAATGTGGTTCAGGAATACCACAGGCAATGTGGCCACTAGCCCCAAAAGCCATGAATAGCGCCTGTAAACAGCACTAAAAAACCACCAACTTCAGCCATAATTAAACTCAGCATAAACCCCATAACCAACCAAGTTGGCAAGTGATAACTGCCCAACTTGTGCGGCCTTTTTAGCTGGTTAGTTGTATCTTTAAGCGCCCCATGCATCACATAAGTGCCTATAGCCAATGCAAAAAACAAACAACTGGCTAGCACAGCCCATAAATTCACTAAATCAGGCCAACTACTGTAAGCCGCCAAACGCTCCAACACCACGGCCGCAAAAGCATACATAAGGCTTGCGCGGTGGGCTATGGCCACATAGTAATGATCGCGTCCATACAGGTGCATTTGCCAATATTTCCACACTCCTGTGAGCAACCCTGTTAAGAAAAAAATACCGGCGGCCATCAAGGCCGCCATCTGAGCGATAGTAATTTCCATCATAGCTTTGCTGCCAGTTCTGCCCCTTGGCGAATAGCGCGTTTGGCATCCAGTTCAGCGGCCACATCCGCACCACCTATAATGTGGAATTTTGGCATGCTCGTCGCGTTTTCTTGATACAAGCTACGCACCGACTCTTGGCCGGTACACAGCACCACATGATCCACTTCTAATAATCGTTGCTCACCATCCACCGTAATATGCAGCCCTTTATCATCAATATAATCATACTGCACACCTGCAATGGTTTTTACTGCTTTCATGCGGATAGCCGCCCTATGCACCCAGCCCGTAGTGCGGCCAAGGTTTTTGCCCAAAGAGCTTGTTTTGCGTTGTAACAAATAAATTTCGCGGGCTGAAGGGGCAGGTTTTGCCTGCACAATATTACCAGGCAAGGTGGCATCATTAGGCTCTACCCCCCACTCTTGCTGCCAATCTGCCAATGGCTGTGGCGAAGGCGCGTTAGCATCTTGAGCTAAATACTGCGCCACATCGAAGCCAATACCACCTGCACCCATCAGCGCCACACGAGGGCCAATAGTCACCTTTTTGTTCAACACATCAGCATAGGTAACCACTTTGGGATGCTCAATGCCCGGAATGCTCGGAATACGTGGCACCACACCCGTAGCTATAATTACATGGTCAAAGCCCGAGCGCTCTAGCTCATCGCTTTCTGCTTTATGATTCAGCTTCACTTCCACGCCTAAACGCTCTAAACGACGCTGGTAGTAGCGCAGGGTTTCCCAGAACTCTTCTTTACCTGGAATACGTGCAGCTAGATTAAACTGGCCACCCAAGCGGTCTGATGCTTCAAACAATGTCACCTTGTGCCCGCGTTCAGCTGCCACAGTAGCCGCAGTTAACCCAGCCGGCCCCGCCCCCACCACCGCAACATTCAGAGGCTTATGGGTCTTGAGGTATTTAAGCTCCGTCTCATAGCAGGCTTGAGGGTTTACCAAGCAAGTGGCACGCTTCAGGTTAAACGTGTGATCTAAGCAAGCTTGGTTACAAGCAATACAGGTGTTGATTTCATCCGCTTGATTGGCTGCTGCTTTATTCACAAAATGCGGATCAGCGAGCAACTGCCGGGCCATGGATATCATGTCGGCATCGCCGTTGGCCAATAGGGTCTCGGCCACCTCAGGATCATTAATTCGGTTCGACGCAATTACAGGCACCGATACCACTTCTTTAACTTTACGTGTGGATTCAGCAAAAGCCGCTCGAGGCACCGATGTCACAATGGTTGGTATACGTGCTTCATGCCAACCGATACCGCTGTTGATAATAGTAACACCGGCTTTTTCTAGGTCTTGAGCCAATGCCAAAACATCTTCTTGAGTTGAACCATCTGGGATTAAATCGATAACAGAAAGTCGGAAAATAATAATAAAATCATCACCGCACGCCTTGCGCACTGCTTCCACGATTTCCACAGGAAAGCGATGACGATTTTCGCGACTACCACCATATTCATCAGTACGCTTGTTCGTAGCTGGGGCAGTAAACTGGTTAATTAAGTAGCCTTCGCTACCCATAATTTCCACGCCATCATAGCCTGCCTTTTTTGCTAAACGTGCGGCATTGGCAAAGTCCTTCACCGTTTGTCGCACTTCTTTAGTGCTCATAGCCTTTGGTGTAAATGGATTAATGGGTGACTTAATTGCTGAAGCAGAGCGCGAAAAGGGGTGATAGCTATAACGGCCAGCATGCAAAATCTGTAAACAAATTTTACCCCCAGCCTTGTGTACAGCGCGGGTGATGGGAATGTGACTGAGCGCATCCGCCAAATGAATCATGCTACCCGCAAAAGGGAAAAACCAACCCTTGCGGTTAGGGTTAAACCCACCGGTAATAATTAAACCCACGCCACCACGAGCGCGCTCGGCAAAATATTCCGCGAGCTTAGTTCTGTGCCACAGCCTATCCTCAAGCCCTGTGTGCATGGAGCCCATAACGACTCTGTTTTTGAGTTGAGTAAAGCCAAGGTCAAGCGGCGCTAGCATATGTGGGTAATTACTTTGTTGTGCTGTGGTCACGGGGATGCTCCTTCGGTGAGTCAATCTTTACAGCGCTAAGATAGGGTTGTATCTTAACACTGTCAAGACTCAAAAGGCGCAGTTATGAACAACAAACAACCCTACCACCACGGCAATCTCTACGACGCTTTACTAAAAGAAGCCAATATTATCCTTAAACGCGATGGCGTGGAGGGGCTCAGTTTGCGTAAGCTTGGAGAAGCTTTAGGGGTTTCGCGCACTGCAGCTTATCACCATTTTGCTAACAAAAATGCGTTGCTTTGCGCTTTAGCAGAGGAAGGTTTCCATCAGCTCAATTACTTAATGCAAGATATACCCTGGGCCGCCAAGACCAACCTTGATGAGTACTTAATAGACTTAGTTGAAGGTTATCTTAGCTTTGCCATCGAACACCCAGCACGCTATGAACTGATGTTTGGACGCGCCATTTGGCAACGAATGGAGCCCACCTCTTCCCTTAAATCCACTGCCCACGACAGCTTTCGTGCTTATGCGGAACGAATGCACGCGCTGCTTGATACCATTAACCCTGAGCACACTAAACAGCCCTTACGCGTAGCACAAGCAACTTGGGGTATGCTGCATGGTCTATGTCGTTTCATGCTAGATGGCATTTATGGCACCAGCAAAGACATGAGCAGCGTGAGCCAAGAAGCTGCTGCTATGCTGTCTAGCTACTTACATCCATAACGAGAAATTTATGCTGTTACTTAGTTTTCGCTATGCCCCCGCTGATGAAATTGAACAAGTGCGCGCCTTGTTAGTCGACAACCAAATTGATTTTTATGAGGTGCCGCCAAGCTTTATGGGGTTTAATCCAGGTGGCATTTGGCTGCGTAACAAAGCCCAGCAAAAAGAGGCTAGCGCCTTATTACACCAATACCAGCAGCATAGAGCAGAGCAAGCCCGCCAGGATTGGAACCTACAAAAGCAACAAGGCACTCATCTCACGCAGTGGCAAATGATTAAAGCCCATCCGTTTCGGTTTATATTAACCTGTATCGGCATCACCCTGTTGTTAGGCCTAATGACGATACCCTTCTGGTTTTTTTAAGTAGTAAGCAGGCACAAAAAAACCGGACCAACGCTTTTGACCTTGGCCCGGCTTTTACCTCATTACTTCGATTAAAAGTAATCAGATAAAACTACTTTTCTAAAATTGCCACAACGCCTTGTCCCCCTGCGGCACAGATAGAAATTAAACAACGGCCACTTCCTTTTTCATTAAGAAGCTTGGCGGCATTGGCAATAATACGCCCGCCTGTGGCAGCGAAAGGATGCCCCGCTGCCAGAGAGCTACCTTTAACGTTTAGTTTGTCGCGGTCTATGCTACCAAGCGCTTTATCTAAACCTAAGCGCTCTTTGCAGAACTCTTCGCTCTCCCATGCTTTTAATGTGGCAAGCACCTGGGAAGCAAAGGCTTCGTGGATTTCGTAAAAATCAAAATCCTGTAAAGTAATGCCTGCTTTTTCAAGCATGCGCGGCACTGCATAAGCAGGTGCCATCAATAAACCTTCGCGCTTTTGCACAAAATCCACCGCTGCTGCTTCACCAAACGTCAGGTAAGCCAACACTGGTAAATCACGCTCTTTAGCCCACTCTTCAGAGGCCAGCAGCACAGCAGAGGCGCCATCAGTTAATGGTGTAGAGTTTGCAGCTGTCATGGTGCCACCTGCACCACCAAACACAGGCTTGAGTGTTGCGAGCTTCTCTAAGGTGGAATCTGCGCGCAAGTTATTATCGCGATCTAAACCACGGAAAGGTGTGATCAGATCTTTCTGCCAGCCCTCTTCGTAGGCTTTGGCTAGGTTTTGGTGTGAGCGCCATGCCAACTCATCTTGCTCTTCGCGGCTTACGCCCCACTCCACTGCTGTCACCGCAGCGTGCTCACCCATGGACATACCAGTGCGCGGCTCTGCGTTCTGTGGAATATCTGGCATCATCCACTTTGGATTTAATAATTTAAGAGCTAGCTTGGCTTTATCACCAGTGGTGCGAGCGCGGTTTAACTCCATAAATACTTTGCGCTTTTCTTCATTAACACCAAGGGGAGCATCAGAGGTAGTGTCCACACCACCCGCAATACCTACTTCGATCTGGCCTAAAGCAATCTTGTTAGCTACGAGAATGGCCGCTTCTAAGCCAGTGCCGCAGGCTTGCTGTAAATCGTAAGCAGGGGTTTCTGGTGCTAAACCAGAATCAATCACGCTCTCACGCACCAAGTTAAAATCACGCGAGTGCTTCATTACAGCGCCGGCAGCTACCTCACCCAAACGCTCGCCTTTCAAGTTAAAGCGTTGCACTAGGCCTTGTAGTGCTGCGGTAAGCATTTCTTGGTTAGAGGCTGTAGAGTAAGCAGTATTACTACGGGCGAACGGAATACGGTTACCGCCAATCACGGCTACCTTGCGAACTTTTTTCCCTGCTAGCATGGGGTTCTCCTCATGAATTAATAGCTATCAATTAAGCAAGCCCAACCAACAGCAGCACATTGAGCACCCGGGTTAAGCTTTAAAACAGGGGCACAATACCTTTACCAAGCGATGGGTACAATGGCCTTGCAGCGACAAGCATAGCGACCGCAGAGTCTAATTGGCCCAAATGCCAATTCCCATGAACACTTATTACAACTTCAGTTAAAGTTTTGTCGTTGGGGCGAATGCTAGCCACAGCAGCTGTGCTAGACTTGGCGCTTTCACTACACCATAACAGCTAAGGCTGATTATGTTTTTCGTTAACTCACGCATTCAGGACGAGGACTATGAGCGATTTTTACCATGCCCTAGCCAATTCCGCTGTGGGCAAAAAAGTCTTCAGCGCTATTAACTTACCTATTCCCACGCCTTTAGAGCGCTTCACTTTGGGCGACACCTCTTTTATCAAAGGTGCTGTGCTCGTGGGTGCTGCAGAAAACAGCACTGCTTTGGATACTATCTTTGCCAATCTTAAGCTGGCGCCTGCAGCCCAAGCGCACGTACTAGCTAATGCCATTGCAAGCGAAAGCATCGAGGCCGCGGCTACTGCCACTCATCAAACCGCGCACACTTATATGCCTGCTCCCGAAGACAGAGCCAAGTTTAAAGCTCTCGTATTTGATGCTACAGGTATCAGCAACACGCAAGAGCTCAAAGCAGCGTGGGCGTTTTTTCACCCAGTGATTCGCAAGCTCGACAAATGTGGTCGTATCGTGGTCATCGGCCGCACACCAGAAACCTGCGCACTAGAACAGCGCATTGCTCAGCGCGGCTTGGTGGGCTTGGTTAAAAGTTTTGGCAAAGAAATCAAAAACGGTGCCACCGCAAACCTCATCTACGCCGATGAAGGTGCTGAATCTCAAGCCAGCAGCGCACTACAATTTTTGCTTTCGCCTAAATCTGCCTATGTTTCCGCACAAGTGGTTCGCGTTCGCCCAGCAAAATTCGATGGCAAAAAGTTTGACTGGCAACAGCCCCTAGCTGGCAAAACTGCCCTAGTTACAGGTGCAGCGCGCGGTATTGGAGCCGCCATCGCAGAAACCCTAGCACGTGATGGCGCCAAGGTGGTGGTGCTCGATATTCCCGCCATGAGCGAAGATTTGCACAAGGTTGCCAACAAACTCAATGGCGTCGCCCTTAGTGCTGATATCACAGCAGATGATGCGCCCGCCCTTATTAGCGAAAAAGCCAAAGAGCTCGGCGGCTTGGATATTTTAGTCCACAACGCTGGCGTCACCCGCGATAAAACCATGGGGGGAATGAAGGAACACCTTTGGGATATGGTCATCGACATCAATATCGCTGCAGAAGAGCGCATCAATGCCAAACTTCTTGAAGATGGCACCCTTAACAAGGGCGGCCGCATTATTGGTGTTAGCTCCATTTCTGGTATTGCCGGTAATATGGGTCAAACCAACTACTCCACGTCTAAAGCAGCGGTGATTGGTATGGTAGACGGCATGGTGGAAGAGCTTGCCAAGCAAGATATCACCATTAATGCTGTGGCACCTGGCTTTATCGAAACCCAAATGACAGGGGCCATTCCATTCGCAATCCGTGAAGCAGGCCGTCGCCTTAACTCGCTTAACCAAGGCGGACAGCCTGTGGATGTGGCCGAAGCTATTGCTTTCTTTGCTAGCCCAGCTTCTCAAGGAGCGACTGGTAATATTGTGCGTGTATGCGGGCAGAGCCTCTTGGGCGCCTAAGCTCACGTAGCTGTCAGGCACAAAAAAGGCTTAACTCATATTGAGTTAAGCCTTTTTGCATAGTGGTTAAGTAAAACTTAAGAACCACCGCTATTTTCTCGTTCTTCTTCCTCTTTTTTCGCTCGTCGGTATTCAATTGGTGTCATACCCACCCAACGCTTAAATGCACGATAAAAAGTACTGGGCTCAGAAAAGCCTGTGAGATAAACAATTTCATCAATGGACTCATCGGTACCGCCCAACAATCGTTTCGCCAAACGGCAACGGTAATCTGCCACTAATTGGTTAAAGTTTGTACCTGCATCCGCCAAGCGTGTACGCAGCTGCCGAGGCTTGATATCTAAGCGATTCGCGATTTCTTCTAAGTTCGCTTGGCCTGATTCTAGCAACTCTGCTATTAATCGGCTCACCTGCCCCACTAAATCTTGCTTTTCAAGTTTCGCCACCTGCTCGCTAGCAAACATTTCATGCAATCGCAGCAATTCGGGCTCGTGATGAGCAGAGGGCAGCATCAACAAGCTGCGCTCAAAATGGACGCCTGTGTAAGGTTGATCAAACACCACTTCACAATCAAAAACTTTTTCATATTCCGCCATTTCAGCGTGTTGTGAATGGATAAAAGCTACTTTAATTGGTTTAAAAGCGCCGTTGGTAACAAAGCGGAAGAACTTAATCAAACCGACCATGCCGCATTCATTGTAATGATGCAAGCGACGACTCAAAAAGATATGCTGCAAACTAACATCGTGCTCAGTGTAAACCAGCTCGCCTTCAGAAGCGTCACTTAATAGGCGCTGATAGTTGAGAGCCCGTTTGATACCCTCACCAAAATTAGGACTACTTAAAAATAAGTACTCAAGAACCTGCCCCTTAAAAACGGGGATATGCTCTCCTAAATGCAACCCAATATGGGGATCGCCTGAGACTTCTTCCGCAGCCTGCCAGAACCACTCTTGCGCATCGTGTGGAGTTCTCAAGCCTGGTTCGTGCAAGACAGAAGCATCTAATCCAACTTTGGCCAACACCGCATCAGCATCTATATTTGCAGCTTGCATGCCTTCATAGGCCATGCGCAATAGCACACCAGAATCTGTGAGTTCAGCCATGCTTTTTTCACCTTTATGTTATTTATTGTATGTACTCAGATTAGCTCGCGTTAGTTTGTATACCTCAAAAAGGAACAACAGACAGCCAAACTGTCAGACAATAAGCCAAAAACTATTGCTGCTTCATCGCTTATGCTTTTGAAACTAACTGCCTTAGGGTATTACCTATCTGGATCATACAACAGTGCTTGACGCATAAGTTGCTCTTGCTGTTCTAACATCGCCAACAAGGATTGCTCCATTTGCTTACCTTGCTGCTGTTGCTCAAACTTTAGCATAGCATAGTCTGTTGTTAGCCAAACACCTGCTCCTATAGCCGCGCACCCCAAGGCACCTAACCCTGTTGGTGAGCACAGCAAAGCGCTGCCTCCAGCTCTAGTTACCAACCCCCTTAATAATTGAGAAGAAAGTGATTTAGTTGCTGCGCGCTTTAATACAAAACGAGTGCCAACTCCAGCAGCTATCCCAGCGCCAAACGCAAAGCCGCTGATTTGCTGCCTTACTAAGAATTGCTGCTGCGCAATTTCTAACCGCGGCTGCCACGCATTAGGGGCAACAGCAGCCATCGCTGCTGGGGGGCTGACGTGCTCTTCTAATGGCGCACCTAGCCATTGGGTTAACACCTTATGCCACTGCCCCACAGCTTCTACCAACCATGCGCTTTCTAGCTCTTCAGTGCGCTTATATAAAGCATCAAACCAATCTTCAGTTTGCAGTTCCGGCATTAAACGCTGCCACACCTCAATAGCCTGTGCGTCATCACTGGCTGCACCCAATAAATACGCTCCAGCCAACAGCACGCGTTGATACTCTGCACCCAAACTATAATAGTGCTCCACTAGTGTTGGAACGCGCTGCCGTGCAGCGGCAAATAACTGCGCTAACTCCTCCTCCACCAGCCCATTGGCCTGTTGTATTAGCTCTTGCTGTTGGTGTAACCAAAAAGATTGCATTTTCTGTTCTAGCAACGTGCTTTGCTCACGGGACACCACATAGTAACGACCGTCCACCAGCAATAAGTGCGGCTGTTGATACTGCGCATGGATTACCAACCCAGCGGTAGCGGCCACAGTTACAAGTGTCACTGCCAACGCCAACTGGCTCGCAGTTGTCTTTACCGCTTTTGAAGGGCTGGGTAAAAACGCTAACTGCCCCATGGCCTTTAACCACAGGCCATACCAAAGCACTTCCGGCAAATGCAGCAATGCGCGCCACAACAAACGCATTTCATCATCCACCCACAAGGTGCCTAGCTGCCCGCCCAAAGCCCACCGCAAGGCTTCTTTTAAGCTCAGCCATTGATACCCTTCGAACATCCAAGAACTCGCCATCCATTGCGTGCGACTATGCTGAAAAAATTCATCGAGCAAATTGGCGTATTGATTAGGATTGGTGAAGGAAATGACTAATGCCAAGTACGCCAGTGATCCCGTTATCATTAGCAGCCACCAAGTGATGCGCCATGCTAATAAAGGCACCCACAAGGGCGTTACATGTCGGGCTAAATAAAGACTCCACCCCTTAAACACTACTGGCGCCAACAAGGTTAAGCTTATTAACCACAACCACTGCCAAGTGTCTGTAAAGAAGAAAGGCCCCACCAACAAGAAAGGCAACATAAGGGCAGCTTTACCTAGCTGCCAACCCCACATCACCACCCCGCCGGCCAAATAACGACGCAGAGGGCTTTTTTGGCGCCAATAAGCCTTTAACCACGCCCGCCTACGTAATCGCTCCTGCCGCCACCCACCCCAAACTAAAAAGCAGAGCCACGACATAGCAATACCCAACCATGCACCATTGCTCCACAGGGCACCATAACGAAAACAAACGCCATAGATAGCCAGCAGTACCAACGCCAAGACAAAAAGCCGCCCACCCGAGCGGTATAAGTACGCTTGTTCTAAGTCATTATCGTAGGTAGCATTCATCTGCCTATTTAATTGGCTAATCAGCCTTGGCGGCGCGGCCAATTTATGTATTCCTCTAGCCATTTATACTTACGCCTGTTTTCGCCAAATTTCATCCAAAGGATTTGATCATGACAAGCTCAGAAGTGCGCACATTAAAACAAGCCCCAGCAATGATGCCCATGTTTGCTAAAGCATTGGTTCGCGCCAATGTAAAGCCAGGCGCCAACCCCGTACTACCAAACATCACGGTACGTCTCACTGATGTGGTGCTTGACAGCAAGCATCTAGCTGCTTATCGCCGTGTGTGTGGCTTCTCTTCTGATGGGTTTTTGCCAACCACCTATCCACACATGCACGCACATCCTTTGTTTATGACACTGCTGCTCGACAAACATTTCCCTTTCGCAGTGCTAGGCTTGGTGCATGTACGAAATATTATCACTCAGCATCGCCCAATTAAGGAACGAGAGCAATTAGATATCGAATGCCGCTTTGGTGAATTAACACGACTCGCTAAGGGTTATGAGTTTTCTATTATCACTACGGTTAGCACAGGTGGGGAGTTAGTGTGGGAAAGCGAATCCATTATGTTCCGTCGCGGCGGCGGTACGGGCGAGACCACTGAACGCGCACCACGCACAGCCAGCCCAATTCCTTCTGTGTATGAAACCTGGTATGTAAAAGAAAATCTTGGCCGTCGTTACGGTGCTATTTCTGGCGATCGAAACCCCATTCACCTTTATGCTTTCACCGCCAAGATGTTTGGTTTTAAACGCCAAATTGCCCACGGCATGTGGTCTAAAGCGCGCTGCTTAGCTTCTCTACAAGAGCAACTGCCAACGCAGCCATTCACGGTGGATGTTAGCTTTAAACTGCCCATGTTTATTCCTGCCAAGGTATTGTTTGCGCCAGTTAAAACAGAACAAGGCCACCATTTCCGCCTGCTTGCTAAAGATGGCGTCAAACCCTATTTAGAAGGCACAGTGACCTTAGCTGACTCTGACTAATCATCGTCACAGCTAAGCAGATGCCCCAGTGAAGCAAACCTCACTGGGGCATTATTATTTTACTATTGGGAACACACAGGGCACTGGCTGTCTTTCTTTGCGCTTAATTGTCGCCAAATAAGACGTTGAGCATCTAGCACATACAACTGATTTAATCGGCTGATCCCCTGCAACCACTGCAAAGCGAGCAACGCTTGTTGAGTACCCATCAACCCCACCACTGGCCCAAGGATTCCTGCTTCATGACAGTAAGCATCGGGCATTTCCCCCTCTCCATACAAGCACACAGCGCATGCTTGCTCAGCACGGGTAAAATCATACAATGCCACCTGCCCTTGGTAGCGAATAGCGGCGCCCGACACCAAAGGGATTTTCTTCCTTTGGCAAGCTCGGTTGAGTGCACTTCTGATACTGAAATTATCTGTACAATCAAGCACTAAATGAATGGAAGTATCTAAAAAATCAAGCAACCAAGCTTCATCCACTCGCTGCTGAAACGTATCGATTTTGACATTGTGGTTAAGGCACTGGAGTTGCTGCTTAAGCGCTTTAACTTTAGGCAGCCCTACATCGCTTTCGCGGTATGCAATTTGACGGTGGAGGTTGCTAATTTCCACCACATCATCATCCACAAGAGTTAACTTGCCAATACCTGCGCCAGCCAAATAGAGCGCAGCAGGACAACCCAAGCCACCTGCTCCTATTATGAGCACATGGGCTTTTTTAGCGTTGTCTTGGCCTTCTAGATCCCATTGTTTAAGAAATATCTGACGGCTATACCGCAACAGTTCTT
Source organism: Alcanivoracaceae bacterium (assembly GCA_027324795.1). Classification (GTDB taxonomy): domain Bacteria; phylum Pseudomonadota; class Gammaproteobacteria; order Pseudomonadales; family Alcanivoracaceae; genus CALEAR01. The sequence goes on along the minus strand of DAHVSB010000003.1, from coordinate 48,827 downwards.
CATCATTCAAGGAAGGAGCCTGCATAGCCATAAGTGATTCTGTCTCGTGCGCCATAATCTTGCTCCGTCTGCACTTGCTGCCAGCCTGCTGCAAGCATAAGCTCTCGTACTTGCTGGCCTTGGTCGTAACCATGCTCTAGCATCAGCAAACCGCCTGGGCAAATGTGCTGTTGCGCTGCGCCTACCAAATATGCGATATCCGCCAACCCTTTATCATCCGCCACTAAGGCGCTACTCGGCTCAAATCTCACATCGCCCTGAGTGAGATGCTGATCTTTAGGATCAATATAGGGCGGGTTACTCACTATCAAATCGTAGCGCTGGGTAATTTTTTCAAACCAATGATAGAACAACAAAACGCAATTAGACGCACCGAGCCGTTGCTTGTTTTGCTCTGCGACCCTTAGTGCATCGAGGCTGTTATCCACCGCGGTAAGGTGCCAATGAGGGCGCTCCTTAGCCAAGCTTAAAGCAATAGCACCTGAGCCCGTGCCCAAATCAAGCACCTGCTGAGTACTCGGAGGCGCTAGCGCTAAGACTCGTTCCACCAGTAATTCTGTATCTGGACGAGGTATCAAAGTAGCAGGGGAAACATAAAACGGGTAGCCATAAAACTCTTGCTCGCCCAAGATATAAGCCATGGGCTCACCCTGCAAACGGCGCTGCAGTAAAGTCGCAGCTTGGTTAACTTCATCAGGAGCCAGTGCCTTCTCAGGCCAAGTGAATAAATAACTGGTGGGCTTAGCTAGCACATGCGCTAGCAACAAGCGCGCATCTAAGGCTGCGCTTTCAGAGCCAGCAGCCTCAAGCTGCCGTTGGCTCTGCTGCAACCACTGTGCCAACATCATAACTAGCTCTCGCTCATGGCGGCTAATTGCTCCGCTTGATGCTCCGCTTGTAACGCATCTAATAACTCATCCATATCGCCCTCCATCACCTCGGCAAGCTTATACAAGGTGAGGTTAATACGATGATCAGTAAGGCGCCCTTGAGGATAGTTATATGTGCGAATACGCTCACTACGGTCTCCAGAGCCCACTAAAGATTTACGTGTGGCAGCAAGTTCTTGCTGCTGTTGTTGCTGGATAGAGTCCAGCAATCGAGAACGCAACAGCACCATGGCTTTGGCGCGGTTGCTGTGCTGGCTACGCTCTTCTTGACACTCAACCACCAATCCTGTGGGCAAGTGTGTGATACGCACGGCAGAATCAGTTACGTTAACGTGCTGCCCGCCCGCACCCGAAGCCCGGAAGGTATCGATGCGTAAATCCTCAGTGCGAATTTCCACGTCTTCCACTTCCTCTGCTTCTGCCATGATTGCCACAGTGCAAGCCGAGGTGTGAACCCGCCCTTGAGATTCAGTGGCAGGTACACGCTGCACTCGATGGGCGCCAGATTCAAACTTTAAGCGCGAGTAAACACCGTCTCCGATGATACGACAGATAACCTCTTTGTAGCCGCCATGCTCACCTTCATTACTGCTTACCATTTCGATGCGCCAATTTTGAGAATCCGCATAACGGCTATACATGCGAAATAAATCACCGGCAAAGATAGCGGCTTCGTCACCGCCAGTGCCCGCGCGAACTTCTAAGAATACGTTGCTTTTATCTCTTGGGTCGCGAGGCAACATTAGGCGTTGCAGCTCATCTTCTAGCTCTACCAGGCGCTGGGTAATGGCTTCACGCTCTTCTTGACCCATGGCTTTCATATCTGGGTCAGAATCAGCCATCATGGCTTCAGCGGCAGATAAGTTTTCCTGCTCTTCTTGCCACTGAGTAAAACAGCTCACCACATCACCAAGCTCGGCATACTCTTGGGAAAATTCGCGGAAGCGTTTCTGATCATTAATCACATCCGGCTGCGACATTAACGCCGCTAACTCTTCATGACGATCACACAGACCTTGTAATTTAATTTGTAAACTTTCTTTCATTAGATCTCGATACTCTTCGAAGTTGGCGTTAATAACAATTCATCCGCATTCTGCATCGCATTTTCACGGCTATCTGCTGCAAACTCTCGTAATTTCACAGTGGGTTGATGCATGATTTTGCGGGTCAAGCGGTGCTCAAAACGTTGCAATACCGCTGCAGGATCCTGTCCTTTTTGCAACAAGGCTAGCGCCTCTGTGAGCTCCTGCTGACCCAGTGCGGCAACCTGTTGGCGATAACGTCTAATACTTGGCACAGCATCACGCTCTCGCAATCGCCGTGCATAGCCTGCCACAGCCCTATCGATAATAGCCTCAGCTTCTTGTGCAGCAGCTTCGCGTTGCCGGACGTTTTCAGCGATGGCTTGTTGCAAATCGTCCACAGAGTAAAGGTATACATCCTGCAACTTGCCAACGTCCGGTGCCACGTCACGAGGCACCGCAATATCAACCATAAAAATAGGCTTATGCTTGCGGCGTTTTAGTGCGCGCGCCACCTCTGCTTTTTCAATGACAGTTTTAGGGCTGCCCGTGCACGCAATAACAATATCTGCATCTGCGAGCGCATCAGGCAATGCTTCTAACCCTATGGCCTTGCCCGCTACCGTAGCCGCCAGCTCTTGTGCTCGAGACACAGTTCGGTTGGCAATGGTGATATCAGTAACCCCTTGCTCCACCAAATGCCGCACCACCAGTTGTATCATTTCACCCGCGCCCACCAGCAAAGCGCGGCTACCGGCTAGATCAGCAAAAATATGACGCGCCAAAGAAACGGCAGCATAGGCTACAGAAACAGGGTTTTCGCCAATGGCGGTATCGGTACGAATTGCTTTTGCCACCGCAAAAACTTGCTGAAACGCTTGTTGCAACTCAGAGCCTAGCGCGTTATTTTCTTGGCTTAAACTATAGGCATCACGCATTTGTCCCAAAATTTGAGGTTCGCCCAACACCAAGGAATTCAGCCCGCCTGCCACGCGCATCATGTGTCGTAGCGCCATGGCGCCTTCGTAGTGATAAAGCGCTTGTTTGACTTGCTCAAGGGGCAACTGATGCCATTGAGCAAGCCAGTGGGCTAAATTGTCCTGTGCGTCTGCTTCCACTAAACAATACAATTCTGTACGGTTGCATGTGGACAACAACGCGGCCTCGCGCACACCTGGCTGTTGCCGCAGGGCTTGTAACGCTGCCGCCTGCTCTCCCTCGGGAAAACTTAACAGCTCACGCAACTCTACTGCCGCGGTGGTATGATTAACGCCTGTTGCCAATAATTTCATCGTGATAGGTTAAACCCCTGCCCTTTAATGCCAACGCATTTTGAGGGAACTTAATCGGTAAAACAATGTTGAGATATCAGGGCATAGTATTCATGCTTTTTTATGCTCTGTTTCGCTTTATGTAGCTCACTTCGCAATGGACTCTCAATAATGCTCAAGCGCACGTTGCACTTATGTGTTTTGGTCATGATGGCGGGATGCGCCAGTATAAACACCATCCCTGCCACCAGTAAAAAAGAAGCGGCCACCCCTGCTTCTTATACTTATGCAGACTCTGCTCTTGGAGACCTGCTTATCGCTGAAGTCAGTCTGCAACGTGACCTATTCCCGCTCGCGCTAGACTACTATCAGCGCCACGCCCAACACAGCCAAAGCCCAGCTATTAGTGAACAAAGCACTCTGCTTGCGCTGCATTTAGGCAAAGCTGACATGGCGCTTAACGAAGCTCACCACTGGCTAAAGCAAACTCCCAACAACGCCACTGCGCACGAAGCGGCTGCATTGGCCCATATTATGCTTGAACAAGTAGAACAAGCCACTGAGCAGATCGATCTGCTATTACAGCTAGAGCCGGAACATGGCCTCACTAGCCTGCTCACTCACAGCCAAGGAATTGGCGAACAGCACACGGCCTTACTTGTAGCAGCGTTGGCATCTTTAGCAGACAAGCACCCACAACAAGGCACCTTATGGTATGCCAAAGCCCTCAAACAACAAGATGACCAGCAGCCAAAATCGGCGCTTAAATCATTAAATAAAGCTCTGCGCATTACGCCAGAACATGTTGAAGCACAACTGCTAAAGGCACGGTTACTTTTTGACACTCACCGCCGCAGAGCAGCCTTGCGTTATAGCAACAAGCAATCCCAACTGCATCCCTCTGAGTTACGCTTACAAGCACAGCATATCCGTTTGCTCATCGAGGCGGGTAAAGAAAAAAATGCCCAACGCGCTTTAACAACGCTTGCAACACACCACCCTAATGAACAAGAACTTCGTTTAGCTTTGGCCATTTTTGCCATGGAACAAGGTTTGTCGCAAACCGCCAGACAAGCCCTTGAACAACTGCTCACTGAGGGATACCGCCAAGACGATATTCGTCTGTACCTAGGTCATAACGCGGAGCAAGCCCAAGACTATGAAACTGCTTTATTTTACTACCAAAAAACGCAATCCCGTGAGGCCAATCTAAAAGCCGGTTTCCAAGCGGCGCGATTATACCACTTACAGAAAAATTACGAAGCGAGCGAAACAACCTTTCACGAGCTACGTCAAAAATATCCTGAACACGCCTTAGATCTCTATCTGGCAGAAGCTGACTTATGGCGTCCAGATTCACCCAAGGCAGCATTGGCTATTTTACACAGCGCCCTGCAACACTACCCCGACAACTCTGATTTACTCTACTTTCACGCCCTCATGGCAGAACAAAACGATGATATCCCTCAGGCAGAACGTGATTTGCGTCTTATTTTGCAGCATGATCCGCTCAATGCTGCCGCTCTCAACGCCTTAGGCTACATTTTAACTGACCGCACTGATCGCCACGAAGAGGCCTATATTTACATCAAGGATGCGCTGCAGCTTGAGCCAGACAACCCCGCTATTCTTGATTCCAAAGGTTGGGTGCTTTTTCATCTAGGACGCAACGAAGAAGCGCTCCACTACCTACAACGTTCCTACGAGGCAATGAAAGATGACGAGGTGGCTGCGCATTTGATAAAGGTATTGCAAGCACTTGGCCTTGAAGCTGAAGCAGAAAACATTCAACAGCACCACCCATCACTCAACGAGCAATAGAGGTTTTATATGCGCCGCGCTTTTATTCTCATCTGCTATGCATTGATACTGCTCAGCGGCTGCCAAATGGCTCCCTCCCCCACTGTGCCAGAGCAAGACGTTACGCAGCTAACCCATTGGCAGGCTCACGGGCGCTTTGCATATAAATCAGCACAAGATGGCGGCTCAGCCACCGTGCGCTGGCAACAGCAGAACGATAGAGGGCATCTTCGGTTTTCTGGCCCCATGGGGTTAGGCAGCGCAGAGCTTAACTGGCAACCTGGGCTTGCAGAGCTCACGTCGAACAAGGGTAACATCAGCGCACCCAATGCCGAATCCTTAGCCTATGAACTTACGGGCCTACTTCTGCCCGCCGATGCGCTGCTTTATTGGTTACGCGGACTCCCTTGGCCTCAAAGCCCTGCTGAGCTTATAAAAGATGATGCAGGGCGCTTAAAAGAACTCACTCAGCTTGGCTGGCAATTGCGCTTCGACCGCTGGCAACAAGTACAAGGTTATTGGTTACCTCATCGGTTAAAAGCTAGCCATAACGACGACTCTTTCACCTTAGTTATCCAACAATGGAACCCTGCACCGTGACGTCACTACAACTCCCCTCCCCAGCCAAACTCAATTTGTTCTTGCACGTCACTGGGCAGCGGCCCGACGGTTACCACACCCTGCAAACACTATTTACCTTTTTGGACTATTGCGACACTCTCACTTTCCAGTCCACCACCTCCACTAATATTACGCTTGAGGCCCCCGCTGCATTAGGCAAGGTCGAAGATAACCTGATTTATCGGGCAGCCAAGCTGCTACAAAGCACCACCGGTTGCAACATGGGCGCCCACATTAGTGTGAACAAAAAAATTCCAGCTGGGGCAGGACTGGGTGGCGGTTCAAGCAATGCCGCCACCACCCTGCTCGGCCTCAATCAGTTATGGCAAACCAACCTTAACCTAGAGCAGCTCAAAACACTTGGGTTGGCCCTCGGGGCGGATGTTCCTATCTTTATTCATGGACATACCGCCTTTGCAGAAGGTGTAGGCGAGGTGCTAACCAGCACAAATATCGAACAAAAACACTATATAATCGTGGTTCCTGGTGTTTTTGTGAGCACTCAAACCATTTTTCAACATCCGCGCTTGACAAGGAACTCACCAATAATTAAATTAGCGCCACTTCTTGAGGAGGGGCAACAAACTCACTTCAAGAACGACTGCCAAAGCGTGGTAACAGAATGTTATCCCGCCGTCCAAAAAGCGTTGGATTGGTTGGCAGAAAGATTTGGTACCAGCCAAATGAGCGGTACGGGCTCAGCAGTTTTCGCACCAGTTGCCTCTTTAGAAAAAGGTGCTAGAATGCTCGCTCAATTACCACATGGTTGGTCAGGTTTCGTCGCAACGAGCTGCAACTCATCGCCATTACACGATGTACTACAGCAACAACAAAGCGACAAAGGTTAGTGTTGGGGTATAGCCAAGTTGGTAAGGCAGCGGGTTTTGATCCCGTTATTCCCAGGTTCGAGTCCTGGTACCCCAGCCATCTTTTCATTGTATTACTTCTGTAACCCGTCTAGATCCCTCAGGGGGAACCCGTGTCCAAACTCGTTGTCTTTACCGGAAACGCTAACCCGGAACTGGCTCAGGCCATGGTACGTCAGTTAAACATTCCCCTTGGTGCTGCCGCTGTAGGCACCTTTCGAGACGGTGAAGTCTCTGTGGAAATTCACGAAAACGTCCGCGGTAAAGACGTTTTTATTGTGCAGCCCACCTGTCGCCCCACCAATGACAATCTGATGGAAGTACTGGTAATGGCCGACGCCATTCGCCGTTCATCCGCGAGCCGTATTACCGCCGTTATTCCTTACTTCGGCTATGCTCGCCAGGATCGTCGTGTTAGATCAGCCCGTGTTCCCATCACCGCTAAGGTGGTAGCTGGCATGATCACCGCAGCTGGCATAGACCGTGTGGTAACAGTGGATTTACACGCAGATCAAATCCAAGGCTTTTTTGACATTCCCGTGGACAACGTCTACGCCACTCCTTTATTCGTGGCAGATATTGAGCGCAAAGGTTACATCGATCCTATGGTGGTTTCGCCGGACGTTGGTGGCGTAGTAAGAGCCCGCGCCTTAGCCAAGCAATTAAACGACACCGATTTAGCCATTATCGATAAGCGTCGCCCCAAGGCCAACGAATCCCAAGTAATGCACATTATTGGTGAAGTAAAAGACCGTACCTGCATCCTCGTGGACGATATGGTGGATACCGCAGGCACCTTGTGCCAAGCCGCAGATGCACTAAAAGAACGTGGCGCTAGTAAAGTAGTGGCTTACTGTACTCACCCCGTCCTCTCTGGCCCTGCCATCGAAAACATCTGCAATTCAACCCTTGACGAAATTGTGGTTACGGACACAATTCCCTTGTCTGGCGCAGCCCGTAACTGCGATAAAATTCGCGCACTCTCCTTAGCACCCATGCTGGCTGAGACCATTCGTCGTGTTAATAACGAAGAATCGCTTTCCGCCATGTTTGACCGCTTAGAGCTGGTGTAAAACACCACAGAACTTGTATAAGCCAGTGCATAGAGGCACTGGCTTTTTGCTGTAATCCATTGGATAATGCAGCCCCAATTTTCATTAACCTCTTGTATACTCCGGTCGCAGGAGCTACAAGACTTAAAAGGAGACTAACTCATGAGCAATGAGTTAACACTTGAAGTACAAAGCCGTTCCGATGTAGGGAAAGGTGCGAGCCGCCGCCTACGTCGCGAAGGCGCACGTGTTCCCGCCATTATTTATGGTGCTGGAAAAGATCCGCAGCAAATTAGCATTGAACTGCGCCACATTGTTAAGGCCCTCGAGAACGAAAGCTTCTACAACCAAATCATTGATTTAGTGGTAGATGGTGCTACAGAGCCTGTTATTTTGCGTGATCTACAGCGTCACCCTTCCAAGGGTGTTCCCATGCACGCCGACTTTTTGCGCGTCGATGCAAGCCAAGCACTCACCTTGACCATTGGTATTACTTTAATTAACGAAGAAGAGTGCGAGGGTGTACGCTTAGAAAACGGCTTGCTCACACGTAACCTCACCGATGTTGAAATCAGCTGCTTGCCAAAAGATATTCCAGAAACTCTAGAATTAGATGTTGCGAAGCTTAAGATCGGCGAGTCACTGCACCTGTCAGACATTGTTCTGCCTGAAGGCGTTGAAATACCAGTGCTACAACACGGCGAAGAATACGACCAGCCGGTGGTGTCTGTGATCGAACAGCGTGAAGAAGAGCCAGAAACAGCTGATGATGCAGAAGCAACTGAAGCAGCAGAAGGCGAAGCTGAAGAAGAAAGCAGCGACGAGGAATAAGGCGTTAGCATTGTGACTACCCCTATTTCACTGATTGTTGGCTTGGCAAACCCAGGCCAACAATATGAACAAACCCGTCACAATGCGGGTGCTTGGTACCTAAACGCCTTGGCACGAAGCCAGGGCGTTGCCCTTTCTGAAGAACGAAAATATTTCGGCTACACGGGGCAGTTTAATCATAATGGGCGCACCATTCGCCTATTAATCCCCACCACATATATGAATAAAAGTGGGCAATCCACCCAGGCATTAGCAAATTTTTTCCGCATCCCAGTGGAAGAAATTCTTGTGGCCCATGACGAATTGGATTTGCCACCCGGCATAATACGGCTAAAAACGGGAGGCGGTCATGGAGGCCATAATGGTTTGCGCGACATTATTAGCCAACACGGCAACCAAAAAGGATTCGCACGCTTGCGCGTCGGGATTGGCCACCCAGGCAATTCAGCCTTGGTCACCCCCCATGTGTTAGGCAAACCTAGCGCTCATGATAAAGCACTGATAGATAGAGCCATTGATGAGGCGCTGCGGCACACCAAAGATATTTTGGACGGGCACTTTAGCCGTGCAATGACGGAACTCAATAGTTTCCGCGCTTAATTTTTATTGATTTACCATTCCATAGGAGACGAAGCATGGGCTTCAAGTGCGGTATTGTTGGTTTACCCAATGTGGGGAAATCCACCCTGTTTAATGCGCTAACCAAAGCGGGTATCGATGCAGCAAACTTTCCTTTTTGCACCATTGAGCCAAACACTGGTGTTGTACCCGTGCCCGACCCGCGTCTCGACGCTTTAGCGGAGATTGTAAAGCCCGAACGCACCCTGCCAGCCACCATGGAGTTTGTGGATATCGCAGGCCTTGTGGAGGGTGCCTCTAAGGGTGAAGGGCTAGGCAACCAATTCTTAGCCAATATTCGTGAAACCGATGCCATTGCCCACGTGGTGCGCTGCTTTGATGATGACAACATTGTTCACGTTTCTGGCAAAGTTTCACCTTTAGATGATATTGCAGTCATTAATACTGAGCTTGCTCTGGCAGACTTAGAATCTGTTGAACGCGCCATGCAGCGCGCTCAACGTGCTGCCAAAGGCCAGGACAAAGAGGCTATTGCCTTGGTGAAAGTCTTTGAAAAGCTTCTGCCCGTGCTCAATGAGGGGGAAGCAGCGCGCACTGTAGCTTTGGACGATGACGAGCGCAAACTGCTCCGTTCTTATAACCTGCTTACCCTTAAGCCCACCATGTATATTGCCAACGTGGCAGAGGACGGCTTTGAGGACAATGCGCTTTTTGACCAAGTGGCTGCGCATGCTGCCAGTGAAGGGGCTGAAATTGTAGCCATTTGCGCACAAATTGAATCCGAGATAGCAGAGCTCGATGAGGATGAAAAAGTTGAGTTTTTAGCTGATTTAGGCATGGAAGAACCAGGGCTTAATCGAGTTATAAGCGCAGGCTATGAACTCTTAGGCTTACAAACCTATTTCACCGCCGGTGTAAAAGAAGTTCGTGCTTGGACTGTTCCAGTGGGTGCCACAGCTCCCCAAGCGGCGGGCGTTATTCATACGGATTTTGAAAAAGGTTTTATTCGCGCCGAAGTCACTGCTTACGATGACTTTATTACCCACAAGGGTGAGCAAGGTGCAAAAGATGCCGGCAAATGGCGGCTTGAAGGAAAGGATTATGTGGTCGCCAACGGTGATGTAATCCACTTCCGCTTTAACGTCTAGCAACCTGCAAACCCCTCTGACCGAGCATTTTAAGCTCGGTCAATCTCTACCCTATGGCAAGTGCCAATCAATAGCTTCTCGCCCTTGAGCAACTAAATATTCGTTAATTTGAGAAAAAGGGCGTGTGCCGAAAAATCCTCGATGAGCCGACAAAGGCGAAGGATGTGGCGCTGCAATAACCTTGTGCGAACTTAAATCAATATGCTTCGCCTTTTGCTGCGCGTAGGCCCCCCATAGCACAAACACCAATCCCTGCTTATGCTCAGCTAAGTGCGCAATGACGTTATCTGTGAAAATCTCCCACCCCTGTTTAGCATGACTACCCGCCTGCTTTTCTTCTACGGTGAGCACAGCATTAAGCAGCAACACACCTTGCTGCGCCCACGGAGTTAGATTCCCCGTGCTTGGCATAGCAATACTTAAATCCGTACTTAGCTCTTTATATATATTACGCAGGCTAGGGGGCAGCGGTGTTTCCGCAGGTACAGAAAAGCTCAACCCATGGGCCTGCCCGGCTCCGTGGTAGGGGTCTTGACCAAGAATAACAACTTTAACTTCGGCGTAGGGCGTGTGCACAAAAGCGTTAAACCAATCTGCTTTTGGTGGGAAGATAGTTGCGCCAGCTGTCTCTCTAGCGGCTAAAAAATTGGCCAGTTGCTGGAAGTAAGGCTTGCTCATCTCACGCTGACACAGCGCCTTCCACTCCCCAGCCAAATGCTGTGGCAGCCATGCGTTCATGAATTTAACACCAACCGCAATAAATATTGGGCCCTTTGAAACAAAGTGCCTTCCTGAAAAGCATCGGCGTCGAGCAATAATTCCTGTTCCCAGCCTAGTACTTGGCTAAAGATTAGCTCTGCCGCAAGCTGTGGCGCAGCCACGCCTAAGCGATCACAAGCATGGCACAACACCTTAATTTGCTCTTGGCGATAATGAATGGCCAAACGCCTGAGATTGTCTTCAATCATGGCTTCTTGGTAAAACGCCTGTTCAGCTAAATTATGCTCGCGTCTCCCATGGACGCCTTGCTCGATATAGGCACTAATAGCAGTTGCCAACACATCTATTAGCTGCTGCCGCCCTTCCTCGCTATCCGTTTCAGGGACCGACTCCATCAGCCTGAGTGCTTCTTCGTGGAAAGGCTTAATCACTTCTTCCATGGCACGCTCAGCGAATAGAGTAAAACTGTCTGCGATTAGCTCGTGAATGTCTTTAAAGTAATAAGTAGTGGCAGAGAGTGGAACCTCTGCCTCTTTCGCCACAGCGCGATGCCGAACACTGCGGATGCCATCACTAATAATAATCCGTAATGCCGCTTCTAGTATGGCCTTACGGCGCTGTTCACTGCCCTCTCTCCGCGCCTGTCGTCCTTGATATTTGATGGTAGCTGTCACAATCAATCTCCCATTGCTCAATTGAGCTGGCGTTACCCCTGCTCCGCAGGGGATTAAAAAAGGCATCACCTTCGTTGGTCATACCAACATAAACTAGGCTTGTGGCCTCATATGAGGAAAGAGAATCACATCTCGAATAGAAGGTGAATCAGTAAAAAGCATGGCTAAGCGGTCAATACCTATCCCTTCTCCAGCGGTGGGTGGCATTCCATACTCAAGAGCAACAACATAATCTTCATCGTAGAACATGGCCTCTAAATCACCTGCCTCTTTTTCTGCCACCTGCTGACGGAAGCGCTCTGCTTGGTCTTCTGCATCGTTAAGCTCAGAAAACCCATTTGCAATTTCACGCCCGCCAATAAAGAGTTCAAACCGATCCGTAACAAAAGGGTCCTCGTCATTACGGCGAGCCAAGGGCGAAACTTCTGTAGGATAAGCAGTAATAAAAGTAGGTTGTAGCAGCTTGTGCTCAACTGTTTCTTCAAAAATTTCTGTTTGAATACGACCCAAACCATCGGCATCACGCAGTGTAATACCTAGTCTTTCAGCCACAGCCCGCGCTTTTTCAATATCATTTAATTCTTCTGCGGTAATGTCGGGATTGTGATGCAGGATAGACTCAAACACCGTCATGCGAATAAACGGTTTGCCAAAATCAAATGTTTGGCCTTGGTATTGCACCTCTGTGCCACCGAGCAACTGCTCCGCTAAAGTACGTAGCATATCCTCGGTTAAATCCATCAATTCATGGTAATCCGCATAAGCTTGATAAAACTCCACCATGGTGAATTCTGGGTTATGACGCGTTGAGAGTCCTTCATTACGAAAGTTACGGTTAATCTCAAAAACACGCTCAAACCCACCCACTATTAAGCGCTTTAAGTACAGCTCTGGCGCAATGCGCAGATACATATCTAGATCTAACGCATTGTGATGAGTCACAAAGGGTCGCGCTGTGGCTCCACCTGGAATCACCTGCAACATGGGAGTTTCAGCCTCGTAAAACCCGCGCTCTACGAGATACTGACGAATTCCTTGGATAAGCTTGGTGCGGATTTGGAACGTTTTACGGGTATTCTCATTCATTATGAGATCCACATAACGCTGACGATAACGCTGCTCTGTATCGGTTAAACCATGGTGCTTTTCAGGTAGTGGGCGCAAGGACTTGGTGAGTAATACATACTCATCCATCATCACATACAAGTCCCCTTTGCCTGATTTACACAACTTACCTTTTACACCAACAATATCGCCAATATCCCAATGACGCGTATCTTGCTGCACTTCTTTTGTGGCATAAATTTGTATGCGACCCGTGACATCCTGCAGCACCTTAAAGGATTTTCGATCAAGCATTAAACGGCCCGCCACCGCCACCTCAATACCCAGCTCCTCTAGAGCATCCCGTTCATGCTCACCGTATTTGTCTTGTAACTCTTGCGCCTTCGCATTGGGACGAAAGCAGTTTGGAAATGCATTACCTTCTGCACGAATAGCAGCAAGCTTTTCTCGACGCTCGGCAATCAGGCGGTTTTCTTCTTGGGTGACGTTTTGCTCGTCGGACATAACAATACCTTAAACAATAAGAAGCCGTTATAAACGGCAAAATTACAGGGCTGCTTTCAATGAAGCTTCAATGAAGGGGTCTAAATCCCCATCGAGCACAGCTTGGGTATTACGATTTTCCACCCCTGTGCGCAAATCTTTGATGCGTGCATCATCAAGCACATAAGAGCGAATCTGACTGCCCCAGCCAATATCTGACTTAGTGCTTTCTAGCTGTTGCTGGGCCGCGCGACGGCGCTGCATCTCTAGCTCGTACACCTTTGCTTGCAGCATCTTCCATGCTTGATCACGGTTTTGATGTTGGGAACGGTTATTTTGGCACTGGGTTACTACTGTGTGCTCTTCGCCCCCTTCATCCGTAAAGGTGTAGGTTAAGCGCACTGCCGAATCCGTACGGTTAACGTGCTGGCCACCAGCGCCCGAGGCACGATAGGTATCAGTGCGCACTTGGCTAGGATCGATATCAATCTGCACATTGTCATCAATTTCAGGCGATAAAAAAACAGAAGTAAAGGAAGTGTGGCGGCGACCACCTGAATCAAAAGGCGACTTACGCACAAGTCGATGCACCCCTGTTTCTGTGCGCAGCCAACCAAAGGCGTACTCGCCTTTAATATGCACTGTGGCACTCTTAATTCCTGCCACATCACCACCGGATACCTCGATAAGCTCTGTGGTAAACCCTTTTCTTTCGGCCCAGCGTAAATACATTCGCAATAGCATTTCAGCCCAATCTTGAGCCTCGGTACCCCCAGAACCTGCCTGAATATCAAGATAAGCATTATTGGCATCCATTTCGCCCGAAAACATACGACGAAATTCCAAATCTGCCACTTGGCTTTCTAGCGCTGCTAATTCTTCGGCTAAATCCTCTAACAGGCTTTCTTCTTGCTCTTCCAGTGCTAAGGCAAGCAAAGCTTGGCCATCCTCAAGCCCCTGGGCCAGCGTTTGCAGCGTACTTACCACAGCCTCTAATTGAGAACGTTCGCGGCCCAAAGATTGAGCACGTTCGGGATCTTCCCAAACACTAGGGTCCTCGAGCTCGCGCTCAACTTCTGTTAAGCGCTCGCATTTTAACTCATAGTCAAAGATACCCCCTCAGCGCTTTGGTGCGCGCCTCGAGGTCTGCTAGTTGCGATTTTAATGGGTTAACTTCCATTCTTAATTCCTAAAAAAACAATAGCGCCACCCTAGAAACAATGGCAGCTACAAAATTACTCTGTTAGTTCATACACGTGATAGGCTTCGGGCGCTAACACATCTAATGCTGTGCCAATATAAACCGCATGGTCTGGAACCCCATCACCGGTACGAAACACACGGAAGCTACGCTCTATTAAATTACTTTCGATGACACTGCCTGCGGGGACTTCCACCCACATATAAATCGCTCTTTCTTGTTGAATATATTCAACCTCACGCACGATTCCTTCGGGGGACAATTTTACTTTTTGTATCTCATTATCCGCTACCAAGCGATGCTTATGAATTGTTTTCATCGGGGTTCTCCCTAACTAAAAAACCATGCCTTTTGGGCACAAGAGTAAATTAGCAATGCTACCCATATTCGTGGGGCTTGTCATACTTGCACTGAAACGCCATAAGGTAAATAGCGTTTTATGCGCCTGAGTTTATCGTGGTTGCAAATACTCAAACAACAGCTGCACATTGCGCCGATTTTGCCACTCATTCACCTCTAAACGGTAAACACCATAAATGCGATGAAAGCCGCCGCTTAAATAAGCTTCAGGCGGGTTAAAATAAATGGCATCCACCACACCGCTACGGCGCGGCAAACCTAAGGTTAATTTTAAATGTTTTTCCCCCACCACTCTATGGTTTAACACTTCAAACTCACCATCAAAGGTGGGAGGTTCAAAGCCTGTTCCCCAAGGAAACGCAAAGCGCACTTCTTCTGCCAAGGCCAAGTTAATCTCGTTTTCTTGAAGCTCACCATCCGTTTCAATGATTGGTTGAAACAAGGCTTCTGTGGCTACCTCTGCCATGGCTACCTGCAGCGCATGACTAAATTCGGACAATGCAGTCTTCGGCAGTGTTACACCAGCTGCCATAGCATGGCCACCAAAGGCTTGTAACAAGCCAGGGCGCAAAGCCGCCACGCGCTCAAGTAGGTCCTTGAGATGCAACCCCTTAATTGAACGCCCAGAACCTTTAACAAGGCCCGCTTGCTGCGCCGGAGCAAAAGCAAATACTGGGCGATGTATCGCTTCGCGCACGCGCGCCGCAACGATACCCACCACCCCTTCATGCCAATGTGACTCATACAAGCAGGCCACAGCCGGTAGTTGTTGTTGCTGCCACCGCTCCACTTGCGCTAACGCCTCTTCTCGCATTCCCTGCTCAATATGCCGACGTTGGCGATTAATAGCATCCAAGGCTTCGGCATCCTCACGGGCCTGCGCTTCACTGTCTGCCAATAAACAACGTATGCCTTGTGCCATATCGCTTAAACGGCCAGCCGCGTTTAGGCGAGGCGCCACCACAAAACCAAGGTCCTGCGCGCATAACTGTTGTGGCTCGCGCCCAGCCACCGTTAATAGCGCCTTGATACCAGGCAAGGTGTTGCCACTACGAATACGTCGTAACCCTTGTTCCACCAAAATCCTATTGATGTGGTCCAAACGCACCACATCCGCCACTGTGCCCACTGCCACCAAATCAAGCCACTGGCTAATATTAACCTCACCCCCTGGGTGACCCTGCGCTCGCAGCTCACGGCGCAAGGCGGCAAGCAAATAAAACACCACCCCCACTCCAGCCAAATGCTGCCCCGGCCTATGAGGTTCCAGGCGCGGGTTCACTAGCGCTTCAGCAGTGGGCAGCTGTGTGCCTGGTAGGTGATGATCCGTCACCAACACCTTAACCCCCTGAGCTTGCGCTAACGCTACGCCCTCCACACTAGTGATACCATTATCCACTGTGATAATCAGATCCACAGGGCCTTGTTCATGAACAGCACGCACAATAGCTGGTGACAAGCCATAGCCATAAACAAAGCGGTCTGGCACGAAATAGCTCACTCGGCTAAAGCCGAATGCTGTTAATGCACGATACAATAATGCTGTGGCGGTGGCACCGTCTGCATCGTAATCGCCAACGATTACAATCGCTTCATTCTGTTGCAGCGATTGCAACAACAGGCTCACCGCCTTAGCTTCATCGGGCAAGGTGAAGGCGGGTAAATCAGCTAACGATAAAGAGAGCTTTTCAGCCTTATTGATTCCGCGTGCCGCTACAATGCGACGGAGCAAAGGTGATAAATGAGGCGCCTCAGGCACTGTGCCCACAACATCACGCTGGCGCACCTCTAATCCAGAAAGCATATTTTTCTAGCCCTATCCTTCATGTTCTTTTGTAATCTCCATCAAGTGTTAAAGCACGTCCACACCATGAATGTTAAACTAGCGCTTTTATTCATTACGTAGAGCCTGTATGTCACAACTTATTTTACGCAATATTCGCTTAAGCTTTGGTGCTGCCCCTCTGCTGGATGGCGTTAACCTCATTGTGGAAAAAGGCGAACGCCTTTGTTTGGTGGGGCGCAACGGGGCGGGCAAATCCACCCTGATGAAAGTGATTGCTGGCGATATTGTACCTGATGAGGGCCACCTTGAGCACAACCCTGGGCTAAAGATTGCCCGCTTGGTGCAAGAAGTCCCCGAAGATGCCCAAGGCAGCATCTATGAGGTGGTGGCACAAGGCCTAGGACAACAAGGCAAGCTTCTTGCCAAATACCAACACCTCAGCCTGCAGTTGGCACAAGACCCCAACCTAATGGGCGAGTTCGAGCGTTTGCAGGTGGAAATTGATGCCGCAGGCGCCTGGGATCTCTCACAGCAAGTGGAAGCCACCTTATCACGCTTATCTTTGCAGGGTGAGCAAGAGTTTGCAGGCCTTTCTGGCGGTATGAAACGCCGTGTTTTGCTCGCCCAAGCGCTAGTACAAAACCCTGATATTTTGCTGTTAGATGAGCCCACCAACCACCTCGATATGGAGGCCATTGAGTGGCTCGAGGAGTTTTTGCTGGGCTATTCCGCCACCTTAATCTTTATTACCCACGACCGTGCCTTTATCCGCCGATTAGCCACTCGCATTATTGAGCTAGATCGCGGCCAACTCAGCAGCTGGCCCGGTAGCTATGAGGCTTATCTTAAAGGCAAGGCCCACGCCTTAGAAGTGGAAGAAAAGGCACAGGCGGAGTTTGATAAAAAACTCTCCCAAGAGGAAGCTTGGATTCGCCAAGGTATTAAAGCGCGCCGCACTCGAAATGAAGGCCGTGTACGCGCTCTTAAGGCCCTGCGCCGCGAACACGCCCAACGCCGCCAACGCCAAGGCCAAGTGGCCATGAATATGCAAGAGGCTCACAGTTCTGGCCGCTTGGTGCTAGAGGCAAAAAACATTGGCCAGCATTACAACGCAGAGCCCCTCTTTAAGGATTTTTCCTTCACCCTGTGGCGTGGCGATAAGGTGGGTATTATTGGGCCCAATGGCTGTGGTAAATCCACCTTATTAAAAACCTTGCTCGGCGAACTCCCCCCCACCGAGGGTAGCGTGCGCTTAGGCACCAACTTGGAGGTGGCCTATTTTGACCAACTCCGAGACACCCTTGATGAGGAAAAAACCGTGGTGGACAACGTGGCCGAAGGTAGCGATATGCTCACCATCAATGGCAAGCCCAAGCATGTGATTGGCTATTTGCAGGACTTCCTGTTTGAACCTAGCCGCGCTCGCCAACCGGTAAAATCTCTTTCTGGCGGAGAGCGTAACCGCTTATTACTGGCAAAACTGTTCACTAGGCCCTTTAACCTGTTAGTGCTCGATGAGCCCACCAACGACTTAGATACCGATACGTTAGATTTGCTTGAAGAACAGCTGCTGCAATACGAGGGCACCCTGTTACTGGTGAGCCACGACCGTGAATTTATTGATAATGTGGTAACTAGCACCCTAGTGTTTGAGCCTTGGGGCTTAAGCCACTATGTAGGTGGCTACCAAGATTGGCTTGCCCAGCGTCCAGCGCCTAAGGAAAACACACCAACGCCAGAGCCTAAACCTCAAACCCAGCCCAAGACTGCACCTAAAAAATCCAAACTCACCTACGGCGAGCGCTTAGAGCTGGAGCGTCTACCAGAGGAAATGGAAACCCTAGAAACACAAATTGCAGCCTTAGAAGCTACCATGGCGGCACCCGATTTTTATCAGCAAGAGCATACAGTTATCACGGAGGCCACTCAAAAACTAGCTCGTAAGCAAGCTGATTTAGAAGAGAAGTTTGAACGTTGGGCCGAGCTTGAGGCACTGCAAGAATAAACAGCACTTCTCATTTTGCAACGACATCAGTATCTTAGGGAAGCCATTCGTTATTTTTCGCTGGCAAATCAGGCCATATAAAGGAGCATCATGACCGCTATTCCGCCAAGGTTTCCACTTAATATTTACGATGAACTGCTGTTTCATCTCGATCAGCCTAGCTCACCTTTAGTGCAGCATATGGAAGTCCGCGTTGCGCCACAATTGGATGCAGAGCGGCTTCAGCAAGCGGTATTAGCGGCTGCGCATGAGCATCCCATCATGCAAGTGGCTATGGCAGCCTACAGCGATAGCGATAGCCAGTTTTTTTGGCAGTACAACGAACCCCTACAAGAAGCTCCTTTAGTAACAAAAACGGCAAATGACGAAGATGACATTACCCGCTTGCGCGATGAGTTTTATAGCGGCGCCATCAGTTTAGTGGAGGCGCCACCGTTTCGCTGTTTACTAGTGCAGATTGGAGCAGACGAAAGCGTTTTAATGCTCAAAGCGAGCAGCGTAGCGTCTGATAGCGTGGGGCTCAAATTATTCCTGTATGCCATCTTAAACCACTATAATCATCCGCAATCACGGCACTCAGCCAATCATTTTTTAGCCATCCGCAATCAGTACCATAGCCTCACTGAGCATAGCGATGGATTAAAAGCTATTGGCACATTACTTGAAGCGCTAAGCGCCACCCTCAAGCCTGCCTCTCGTATCGCCGCCACCGGCAAAGAAGGCGCTACAGGTGTAGGCATTGCGCCAATTGTGTTTACTGCCGCGCAAACCAAAGCATTGAATTTGCAAACTGATACCCGCGTTGGCTTTTCAAGCCAAGTACTCGCTGCATTACACCTAGCAGTGGAAAGCTGGAACCAATCTTACGAGCAAAAAACCGGCTACATCAGCTTCATCCATCCCGTTGATACCCGTAAAGAGCCCTGGCAAGAAAGTATCGCTAGCAACCTCTCCATGTGGGTGAATATCAGCAGCCAAGCCAAAGACAGACAAAACGCAAAGGAGCTCTTAGCGCTGATGCAGCAGCAAACGGGGCAATTGCTTGATGAAGGAATGCTGCACTTGCTTGTGGATTTAGCGCAAGAAGCACGGCGCTTGCCCGCTTGGCTGCGGCAGATAGTGCCAGGCCTATTACCTCTCACGGGTGGGCGCCTCACAGGTACAGCCGTGGTGGGTACCTTGGAGCCTTTACCACGGCTACGCAATGATGCCCTAACCATCAAAGAATGGTTTTTCTCGCCGCCCTGCAAAATGCCCACCGGCGTATCCTTGGGCGCCATGGTATACGACCATCGTTTACATCTCGCTTTGCGCTACCACCAACAACAATTCACACAGGAAGATGCTTGGGCCTTTGCCGAAAAACTTCTCGACGCCTTGCACCGCACTGCATAAAGACACTGCCAGTGCTTTAGCATTGGCAGCAAAACCCTAGATTGCGTCATCAATGTTAACACCGGTGAATGTTTCAGTTGCAAAACAAAGCATGCAGTCGCTATGCTACTAGCACGTTTTAACTTGCTTATTCGTTAGAAATAATGCCTTTGAACACTGCTTTTTTGCCACAGGAACCTGTCCATGTCTTTCGACTATCTCATCATTGGCGCGGGCTCAGCCGGGTGCGTGCTTGCCAATCGATTATCTAAAAATCCTAACAATAACGTTTGCCTTCTCGAGGCTGGCCCAACTGATGACTCATTGCTGGTGAAAATTCCGGCTGGGATTATTGCACTCATGCGTTCTAACAAGCGTAATTGGCGCTACTACACCACCGAACAAGAAGCCCTTAATCAGCGCAAAATATATATCCCCCGTGGGAAAACCTTGGGGGGTTCAAGCTCCGTTAATGCTATGATTTATACACGCGGGCACCAATGGGACTATGACCACTGGGAGAGCCTAGGCAATAAAGGATGGGGTTGGGACGAGGTACTGCCAGTTTTTAAACGCAGCCAAAATCAAGAGCGTGGCGGCGATGATTACCACGGAGTTGGCGGGCCCCTAAACGTTGCTGACTTGCGCTATCGCCATCCAGTCAGCGAGGCATTTGTGCAGGCCTGCGTCGATGCTGGCTTGCCTTATTCAGAAGATTTTAATGGCGCCAACCAAGAAGGTGTAGGCATGTACCAAGTAACGCAAAAAGGAGGAGAGCGTTTTGGTGTAGCACGCGCTTACCTTCATGAAGCCTTGGAGCGCCCCAACCTTACAGTTATCACCGAGGCACGTGTGCAACGCTTGCTGCTTGATGGCAAAACGGTACTCGGTGCCGAATATCTGCATCAAGGAAAGTTACAGACCGTTCACGCTGGTGAAACCTTGCTATCTGGTGGTGCTATTAATTCGCCACAGGTGCTATTGCTATCAGGCATAGGTCCCAAAGCTGAGCTCGAACGGCATGGCATCACCCAGCAGCACGATTTACCAGGTGTTGGCGAGAATTTGCAAGAACACCCCGATGTTTTATTGGTGCATAAATCGCGCCAAAAAGGCTCGCTCAATCTATCGCCAGCGGCCCTACCAACCCAACTCAAAGCCTTGTACCAGTTTTTTGCTAACCGTACAGGAGCGCTTACGTCCAATGCGGCCGAAGCTGGCGGCTTTATTAAGTCCCGCCCAGAAGAAAAGATTCCCGACCTGCAACTGCATCTCACTGCGGCATTGCTAGACAACCACGGACTCAACCTTCCTTTTGCTATGGGCTGGGGATTCTCCACTCACGTTTGTGTGCTCAGACCCAAAAGCCGCGGTCGAATTGGTTTAAATAGCGCCAATCCAAACCATGATCCTCTCATCGACCCACGCCTCTTAAGCCACCCCGACGACATGGCCACCATGCTCAGAGGCGTGAAGTTAATGCGTAAGGTTATCCTAGAATCTGATTCCTTGGCTCCTATGCTTGGCAAAGAAATATTTCCAGGCCCCAAGGTACAAAGCGATGACGAGCTATTAGCCTTCCTGCGCGAGAAAGCCGACAACATTTACCACCCAGTGGGTAGCTGCAAAATGGGTATCGATGATATGGCAGTGGTAGAGCCTCAGGGGCTAAAAGTGCACGGCCTAAACGGCTTGCGCGTGATTGATGCATCCATCATGCCCACCTTGATTGGGGGCAACACCAATGCGCCCACGGTAATGATTGCCGAAAAAGCCGCAGATGCTATTTTAGCGGGCCGCTAAGCGTAGTGCCCCAGCGCACTGTGCTGGGGCATTTTGATACATCAGCGCAGCACCACGAAAAATGAACCGTTTTCGCGCACAATCCGCAACATTAATGTGCGTGCATCCTTGTTAATGGCGGCCTTTAAGCTTGCCATGTCCACCACATCTTGACGGTTAGCGTTAACGATCACATCTTTTTCGCGCAGGCCCGCACGCCATGCGGGGCTTCCTCGCTGCACTTCTTGCAGCATCACCCCAGCCTCAGCATAGGTTAGCTCTTCTGCCTCAACATCCACGAGACTAGCGCCAGACAAATGCGGGCTGAAAGTTTCACCGCTCTCTTTGGCAGCCGTGGAAGCTATAATCACAGCTTCCACAGAGCGTTTTTTACCCTCTCTTAGTACCTCCAAGACTACTTTTTCGCCCGCGGTGGAAAGTCCCACGCGATTGCGTAAATCAGAGGCCCTAAGCACCGGCTTACCGTCCACTGAAAGCACAACATCACCGGCTTTGATACCTGCCTTCTCCGCCGCGCTACCTTTGATGACCTGGCTAACCACCACGCCCTGCTTTTGCTCTAAGGAGAACGCCTCC
Organism: Alcanivoracaceae bacterium; assembly: GCA_027324795.1. Lineage (GTDB taxonomy): Bacteria > Pseudomonadota > Gammaproteobacteria > Pseudomonadales > Alcanivoracaceae > CALEAR01. The sequence continues at coordinate 26,697 of DAHVSB010000003.1, read as the reverse complement.
GCCAGCTCAGCGGTAACATCTTGGACTTTTACTCCCAATACACCACGACGCACCTCGCCATAATCTATAAGCTGCTGCATCACTAAAGACACCATTTCAGTGGGAATGGCAAAGCCAATGCCCACATTGCCGCCCGCAGGGGCAATAATAGCGGTGTTAATCCCCACCAACTCGCCCTTTAGGTTCACCAAGGCGCCGCCAGAGTTACCGGGATTAATCGATGCATCAGTTTGAATATAGTTTTCGAACCCATTGAGACGTAGGCCCGTGCGGCCTAACGCAGAAACAATCCCCGAAGTCACTGTCTGACCAAGACCAAAGGGGTTGCCAATGGCCACCACAAAATCACCCACCTTAAGATCTGTGGAATCAGCGATAACAATGTCCACCAGGTTTTGGCTAGGCACCTTAAGCACAGCCAAGTCCACTTGTTCGTCAGTGCCCACCACCTCGGCTGCTAGCGTAGTGCCATCCACCAGCACCACTTCCACCTGCTCTGCTTGTTTCACCACATGCGCATTGGTAAGCACATATCCGCGCGTGGCATCCACGATAACACCAGAGCCGGCACTGCGAGTGCGTCTTTCCTGTTGACCATAATCTTTTGGCAAATTAAAAAAATGACGAAAAAAAGGATCTTCCATTAGCGGGTTGTTATGGGTGCGCACACGCCCATAAGTGGCAATATTCACCACCGCAGGCGAGACGTTTTCCAGCATAGGCGCTAACGACGGGAGCTCTGTGCCGTCACCCAAACTCGAAGGCAGTGCGGCTTGCACACCTTGCAAGGCCAACAAACACAACCCCAAGCAACTCCAAAAAAAAGAGAAACGTGCTTTCACTGTATTACCTCTTTTCTTATTAACACGACATCATCTTCTGACCTGCGCCTATGCGCTTGGTTCCGCAGTGCCCGCTGCAAACAGGCGCACCGTATTCAAATGCTCAAGCTCAGAAAGATCTGGCCATGTCACCGCCTTCACTGTACCTAAGCGTTGATAGCCTTTGGGATTGAGATTGGGCACCCGAGAATCAGCTAGCAGGACTTTATCAGCGCCACGAAATAGCGCTAACAACGGCATGTTTTCAGGGTCATAGAGAATATCCGCTGCAGTAATAACCTCTGCCTCTTCAATGCACTCTGCCAAACTTGACGCCAAAGTAATGGCAACGCCATTCAATTCGGCATTCAACTTGGCCACACTTAATGCGTTGGTGTCGATATCACATGCGATAACGTGTTTAGCCCCGGCTTTCGCCGCTGCAATGGCTACCACCCCTGAGCCTGACCCCACATCCACCACTGTTTTTCCTTGCACTAGTTGAGGATTTTCTAGCAACCACCATGCTAGCCCCTGCCCTGAAGCCCAGCAAAAAGTCCAGTAAGGAGGGTCCGCCATCAACGCATTAATGACAGGGGCTTCAATTTGTTCCCGTGGCCACACGTCGTCCAATAAATATAAACTGATGCTTGGCACTAATGGCAAAGCGGTGGGCACTAAATTGGCTTTAGGTAACAAACCACGTAGTGTATTGTGCAAATCATCTAGGCTTAACAGTCCTTGCACTCTCGTACCTCTCTTTCTATGCTTACCCGTGTCTTTCAACCAACAAAAAGTGACAGTATAACAAAACATTACCCCGATCCGCTGATAAGAGAATAATTATAATGCGACCCCAACACTACCTACCGATTTTTATGCTCATCTTTCTCAGCTGGGCCCTACCTTCCTTTGCCAACACGCCGGTGGACGAAAGGTTTCTTAACACCTTTATTAGAATCTACAAAAACGATCCAGAGGCCTTACAGCGTTTCCAAGCGCAGTTGATCAACGCTCGCCCCGAGGATATGGACAAGGTGGTGCATGGACTAGAAACCAACACCTATACCTACCTCGCACCCGTGATTATTCCTGCGGTAGATATCCCACAAGCACAAGGTTTAGCCAACGACACCCTGACCTTGATGGCAATAAAAGACGGCAAGCTAAAAGAAATTCCATTTCAAATTGACGAATACGATGAGACAGGGCTTATTTGGGTGGAAGATGTGAGCAAAAACGAACCCGAGGGCGCACCTGGTCATTTTGATGGTTTCGATGAGCTAGTCTTTATGTTTCGTGATGCCGGCCTTGAGCCGCTCACCGACAGCACGCAGCCGCACATTATCTCCGAGCTAACCCTTAATGATGCCGAGGGGCAAACTCGGTATGCCTATCTTGTTAAGCAAGCCCCCAGCAAAACGTTCAACCCTTATATCAGCGTCGACATGGAACAAGGCCAGGTGCGTAGCACAGTTTTTGAGCTCGACTTTAACCCCAAAAACTTGCTCGATGTAGAAACCATGGTATCGAAGGTAGGACCTGAAGCAGGTCAAAACTTATTAGGGGATTTAAACGTTAAATTAAGCACCGGTATTCTTAGTCGCAATTTGCGCTTTAGCCTAGAAGTACCGAACAATATTCGAGCACTGCCTTTAGGCGTCAAAGACGGCCCCGTGCGTTCCACCGTGCTTATTCGTGCTCGTGTATGGTATATGGGCATGCCAACTTTGCTCACCCACCCTCTGCAAGTGCAGTTTTATGAACAAGCCACCAACATCCCTATTCCCTTTGATATCAGCAGCATCAGCACACTACGACACTTTGTCGGCATGCTGAAAGAACCCAAGCTCGATATTTCTTTGCAGCTAAAACACACCGAAAACGCCAACGTTACATTTGCTAACGTGTTTGAAAAGCACCAAGAGTTTGCTCGTGTGGATGGCCAAACCAGCTCTTTTGAGCAGCTTCTCAACGCACAACGCATGCCCGGTGACTGGTTATCAGTGGACTCCAATAAAGGCTGGGGTTTCTTATTTAGCCATGGCATTCCTGTGACAGAAAACGGCTTGTTCGATCAATACCTTGAAGGCACAGAAATTAACATGGTGTACAAGGAGCCCCGCATCAATGGCGCCCCCACTTTGGAACTTGGGTTTCAAGGTAAAAACCTGCCAATGACTGTGTTCGATTTACTCAAAGCGGCCCCCACATTGCCCAAACGCATCACCGAACTAGGCGACGCTTTCTTGTTTTATGAAGAACAAGGACGAAACGGCAAGCTACATAAATATGATGAAATAGTGCATAACACTCTCAAAGACTTTGCCAAAAGCAATGAACAACTCACCGAAGCGTTTATTACCGATATGGGCCGCATGCAATATGTGGGCATGAAGAAAGAGCAACTCAATGCACTTATTCGTGCCGGCTTAAAAGATACTTTGGCCATTCCAGACCCCGTGGATCATGGTAAAGTTCTCACCGCTTTAGTGGCTGAAGCCAAAAAACAGGGCGTGGACTGGGCAGATTTACGCTTTGCAAATATTCCCATCACTCTTTGGTTCCCACACAAGCTAGGCACAGAGCCTCACAAATTTTATCAGCAACAAGCCCATGGCATTGCTGTAACAACTCAACCTTGGCAACCGAGCGAAACTGCCATCAACCCATAAGGAATCGACATGTCAGCAGCACAAGCCCCACTTTCAGGCATTAGAGTGATCGAAATGGGGCAGCTGTTGGCGGGTCCCTTTGCTGGAACCTTACTGGCATATTTCGGCGCAGAAGTCATCAAAATTGAACCGCCCAATGGCGACCCAATCCGCCAATGGCGTGCACTTGATGAGGATGGTACTTCTTATTGGTGGCGTAGTTTAGGCCGCAACAAAAAGTGCATTAGCCTTAATTTGCGAGAGCCCCAAGGCCGTGAGCTAGCCAAAAAGCTGATTAATTCAAGCCAAGTACTGATCGAAAACTTTCGACCCGGCACCATGGAAAAATGGGGCTTAGGGCCAGCAGAGTTCACCAATACAAACCCTTCTTTAGTTTATGCGCGCATTTCTGGGTATGGCCAAACGGGGCCTTATGCACACAAGCCTGGCTACGCATCTGTTACCGAAGGTATTGGCGGCTTGCGCTATGTTAATGGCCACCCCGGCCAACCACCTGTGCGCACCAATCTTTCTTTAGGTGATTCCTTAGCTGGCTTGCACACTGCTTTTGGTATCGTGCTTGCTCTGTTGCAAGCACAAAAAAATGGGGCGGGCCAAGTGGTGGACGTGGCCTTGTTTGAATCTATCTTTAACTTATTAGAAGGTGTTATTCCTGAGTTTTCCGGTGCCAACTTGGTGCGCCAACCCTCTGGCACCACGGTGACAGGCATTGTGCCCACCAACACCTACGTGTGTAAAGATGGCCATTTTGTCGTAATCGGTGGCAATGGCGACTCCATTTATAAGCGTTTGATGCACGCGGCACAACGTCCTGACCTTGCCGAAGATCCCCGCCTTGCGCACAACCCTGGCCGCGTGGAGCATGAGGCCATTATCGACGATGCGCTGAAACAATGGTGCAGCCAGCATAGCCGCGATGAAATTTTAGCCAAGTTAGAGCAAGCAGAAGTGCCCGCTGGACCTATTTACTCTGCAGCAGACATGTTTGAAGACGAGCACTTTCACTCTCGCGGTTTGTTTGAACAAGTGGAGATTAACGGTGAGCCTCTGACAATTCCAGCCATTATTCCTAAGCTTTCAAATACCCCTGGGCGCACACAATGGCCGGGCCCTGAGCTACATGCCCATAACGAGGATGTATTGCTCCCCTTATTAGAAGAAAATCGAGAACAATATAACGCCCTTGTGGCGGCGGGTGTGATTGGCACAAAGTAATAATTTGGCCATATTGTCGCACCCCTTAGGCGGCGGCGTCTTGGCGTCTCGTGGGCGTTAGGTGCACACTAACTTCCTATTTTTCACGAGGACAAATAATGCTTGAGTACTATTTAAAGCGCTTACGTTATACGCTGCCTAACCTAAACACCCCCCCGAAAGCCGTGGGCCATGAGGCTTTTTCTCCCACCTTAGATGCCAACGGCAAAGAAAGCATTTGGCGAGCGCAACAACGGCTTTATACCACAGGCATGAACCCTGCTGTGAGCCTACATTTGCACCACAAGGGTGAAGCCGTATATCACAGAGCTGTAGGCTATAAAAACCCTGAGCTCGGCCAGCCCTTAGCACTAGACACCCCTATTTGCTTGTTTTCTGCTTCCAAAGCGGTCACAGCACTACTAGTACATCACTTGGTCACCCAAGGCGAATTAGAATTAGATAAACCAGTGGCTCATTACTTACCCGAATATGGGCAAAATGGTAAACACAGAACCACAATCCAGCACTTGCTTACGCACAGGGCCGGTATCGCTAAGCCGCCCAAAGACACTCCCCGCGAAGTGCTGTTCCAACCTGATGCAATCCTCAAGCTATTGTATGAAGCAGAGCCCATGAACCCCGGCCGCCAACAGGCATACCACGCAGTGTCCGCTGGGTTTGTGCTAGGCGTACTGATTGAGAAAATCACAGGCAAAACACTTAATCAGTTTCTCGATGAAATAGTACGCCAACCCATGGGTATGAAATATTTTACCTATGGTTTAGACGCGGCTTATAAGCCGGCAATGAATGTGGCCACAGGCGTACCTTCTGCAATCTTAAATCGCTTTTTAGAACATGCTGTGGGCACTGATTTAGAAACTGTTGTGGATATTTCTAATACCGCTGAGTTTAGACAAACCACCATTCCTGCGGGCAATCTTTATGCCACAGCGGAAGAAACCAGCCGTTTCTTCCAAATGCTGTTGGCAGATGGCACCTATCAAGGCAAGAAAGTTTTTGACAAGGTTACTGTTCAACGCGCCACCGCTCGTACCGGCAAAGGCACGCGCTTAGACAGATCATTATTTTTGCCCATGGAGTTTAGCGCTGGATTTATGCTTGGTGCACCTTTACTGAGCATCTATGGCCCGGGAACCGCCCAGGCGTTTGGGCACCTTGGTTTTCTAAGCATCTATGCCTGGGCTGACCGCGAGCGCGATTTAGCTGGAGCTCTCTTAACCACTGGGAAAGGCATCCTCGGCGCTCACATTCCATTCTTGCTCGCTTTGCAAAGGCGCATTAATCGCTGGACTAAGCCTTAAGACTTAGTAAGCACCACGAATAATATCAATTCCCGGAGTGAGCACGCGCTTCCACTGCTCTGCAAGCTCCGGCACAAACTCAGGATCATGGTTGCGGATGGCAAGCAAGAGCGAACGCAGCCAAATATTGTACATTTCTGGGCGCACGTTATAGCCATTGCGATCATGGCTACCTCCCAGTTGGCGTAGTTTATTATCAGAAGCACCGCGTGCGTGCATGATTAACCACAATAGCCCAGCTCTTAATAGATGGTACTGTTGCGCCATGTCAGTATTTTGAAACATGGCTTTGATATCATCCGATGAGTTAAAAAAGATATCGTAAAAATCTTCGAAAAAACGCTCTTTCCGGCAACAACGGCCATAACTTTGAAACACAGCGTTAACGTCAGCCGCATCCAACATGCTCATTCCTCGTGTGTGTGGCAGGATCGCTCAGGATGGAGTGTTATCTAATCATTTGCGTGCATTAAACAACTTGAATAAATGACGGGATTATATTGAAAAAACCTCAAGTATGCGAATAAGCAATAAGCATATAAAAGCCTGAGCTTAGCGCAGGCTTTTATAGTAAGAGAAAAGCAGTATCAAGAAGCGTCTAATGCCTCCACGCGAATACGCATGATTTCATTACCCACTGCCTCTAGCTCAGCTATTTTTTCTAATGCATTTTGTAGTGCACTTTCGCGAATACGATGGGTCATCAGCACGATGGACACATAACCCTCTTCATCTGTATCGCGCTGGAACATAGCTTCAATGCTCACCCCTTCCGCACTTAGCAAACGAGTAATATCGGCTAATACGCCAGTTTTATCTTGCACATGCAAACGCACATAGTAAGGGCACATCACATCTTCGATGGAAAGCACCTCATCAGTGGACAGCTGCTCGGCCTGGAAACCCAAGAAAGGCGCGCGCTCCACCTGATCTACTGTTAATGCACGACTAAGCTCAATGATGTCAGCAACTACTGCTGAAGCGGTGGGCTCAGAGCCAGCGCCAGCACCGTAATACAAGGTGGGGCCAACAGCATCACCTTCCACCATTACCGCGTTCATCACGCCATTAACATTGGCGAGCAGCACTTCTTTGGGAATCAAAGTCGGGTGCACACGCAACTCAATACCATTGCCTGTGTCTTTGGCAATGCCAAGGTGCTTAATGCGATAGCCAAAATAATCCACAGCACTAATATCTTCTGTGGTAATGCGTGTAATGCCTTCTGTGTATACCTTGCTAAACTGCAACGGGATACCAAAAGCAATGGAAGCTAAGATAGTCAGTTTATGCGCAGCATCGATACCTTCCACGTCGAAGGTAGGATCTGCCTCGGCATAACCAAGAGCTTGAGCTTCTGCTAAGACCTCAGCAAAATCACGGCCCTTTTCCTGCATTTCGGTAAGAATAAAGTTACCCGTGCCATTGATAATACCTGCCACCCATTTGATGCGGTTAGCAGCTAGCCCCTCACCTAGGGCCTTAAGAATAGGCACACCACCCGCCACAGATGCCTCGAAGCCCACATCCACATTATGCTCTTGGGCGGTTTGAAAAATCTCATTGCCGTATTCAGCAATAAGCGCTTTGTTAGCGGTAACGATATGCTTACCATTGCGAATGGCTGCAAGCACTAAATCTCTAGCTGTAGTAGTGCCACCAATAAGCTCCACTAGAATATCGACTTCGGGATCATCCACTAAAGCAAAAATATCTTCAGAAACCTTAATATCACCAATATCACAAGCGGGATTGAGGCGCCGTGCACCAATATGGGTAATTTCAATCGGACGTCCAACGCGGCGGGTAATCTCAGCGGCGTTACGTTGCAATACATTGACTGTGCCGCTACCAACGGTACCTAAACCTGCTATACCTACTTTTACCGATTTCAATCTGGTTTCCTCACTTAAAAATCAGAGAGCCTATAAAATAGCTTGCGCCTTAATGCGCTTTAAAATGCAACCTCTGCGCCCTAAAGCCGTCATTCGTGCTTTTAAAAGAGAAGCTAAGTTACCGTATATCCCAATAAATTTCACGTTTTACAGCCATCAACCCCGTGGATGATATTGAGAGTGCAAATGCTTAAGGCGCTCTGTGGCCACATGGGTATAAATTTGTGTCGTACTCACGCTTGAGTGCCCTAGCAATAACTGCACCACACGCAAATCCGCGCCGTGATTTAGTAAGTGCGTAGCAAAAGCGTGGCGTAAGGTATGGGGCGAAATATCACTACTGATGCCAGCATTAATCGCCTGCCGTTTGATCCGATACCAAAAAGCTTGGCGAGTCATGGGCTTGCCACTTGGGCCATGAAACAGCACCCCATTTGGTACAGCGCCCGGCAATTGTTCACGCGCTTGTAGCAAGTACTGCTCTAGCCACCTAACAGCCTCCTCTCCTAAGGGTACCAGGCGTTCCTTGTTGCCCTTGCCAACCACCCTCACCACGCCACGACGCAAATCTAGCTGGCTAATATGCAGTGCCACCAACTCCGACACTCGCAGCCCCGTGGCGTATAGCACCTCAAGCATGGTTTTATCTCTAAGCCCCAGAGGCTCACTAACATCTGGCGCAGCCAGTAAGGCCTCCACTTCTGCCTCTGTCATTGTTGCAGGCAAAGGCCGCCCTAACTTGGGCCGCTCAATTTGTGCCACGGGGTTTTCAGTGATTAGCTGCTTATCTAGCAGCCACAAATAGAAACCCCGCAACGCTGATAGATGCCGCGACAGGGTGCGAGCACTCAAGCCTCTGCTATGTTGAGCTGCTAGATAGTCATATATTTGGCTACGGGTAACTGCTACCACCTTTACGTTTTGCGTCGTTAGCCACTCCATAAACCGTGCAATATCGCGGCGATAATTGCTTAAACTATTTTCGCTTAACCCTTTTTCCAACCATAAGCTATCTAGCCACTGCTCTAGCAACGCGGCTTGTTTTGGGTGAATCTTTTTGTGGTTGGAAGCGCTCATGTTTTGCTACACTTTATTAACGTTTAATCACTAAAAGGACAATAAAATGGGACTTATTGCTTGGGCAGCACTTGGATTCATTGCCGGATTAATTGCCAAAGCTTTTATGCCAGGCCAACAGCCCCAAGGCTGTGTTGTCACTACCTTTTTAGGCATGGCTGGCGCCATGGTGGGTGGGTGGCTAGCTAATGTTAGCGGGGTGGGCGGCTCTGTAAACGACCTAAGCATCGTCAGCATTATTACCGCTGCCATCGGGGCTGCAATTATTTTAGGTGCGTACCAATACTTACATAAAAAATAGCCATTTAACAGGCACAAAAAAGCAGCAGTTAATCAATAACTGCTGCTTTTTTAATAGCCAAGCTAAACTATTTAGCCGTGCTAATTTTCTCTTTGATACGTGCGGACTTACCAGAACGCTCACGCAAGTAGTAAAGCTTAGCGCGACGCACATCACCGCGACGGTCCACTTTAATGCTATCGATTAAAGGGCTGTGTGTTTGGAAAACACGCTCAACGCCTACACCATGAGAAATTTTGCGCACGGTGAATGCGGAGTTTAAACCACGATTACGCAGGCCAATCACTACACCTTGATATGCCTGTAATCGCTCTCGGCTTCCCTCACGTACTTTTACTTGCACTGTGACGGTATCGCCAGGTGCAAAATCGGGCAAATCGGTACGCAATTGCGCCTGTTCTATCTCTTGCACCAAAGGTGTTTTGCCGCTCATGACTGCCTGCTCCTGTAATTACTCAGTATTACTTTTATCAGTGCTATGCTCTTCGATGTACTCAGCGAGCAAAGCGTCTTCTTCTTTACACAAGCCCGCCGCTCGGCGTGCTTGCAATAACTCGGGTCGTCGTTGCCATGTGCGTCCTAGGGCTTGTTTAAGCCGCCATCGACGGATGGCTTCATGGTTCCCGCTTAACAACACATCAGGAACATGCCGACCTGCATATTCCACTGGGCGGGTATAGTGCGGACAATCAAGCAAATTATCCAGCTCACCAGAAAATGAATCCTGTGTGGCTGAGTCTTGATGCCCTAGTACTCCGGGTAACTTCCTTGCCATAGCATCGATTAACACCATGGCGGGGAGCTCACCTCCACTCAGTACATAATCGCCAATAGAGATTTCTCGATGAACCTCTGCTTCAATGAAGCGCTCATCAATTCCCTCGTATCGGCCTGCAATTAATACTACATTGCTGCGCTGTGCTAGCTCGTCCACCAACCCTTGGGTTAAGGGCTCGCCTTGGGGGGTTAAATAAACCACCAATGCATCCTCACCCACAATAGATTTGGCACTTGCTAGCGCTTTGGCCAGTGGCTCGATCTTCATCACCATGCCTGGCCCACCCCCAAAAGGGCGATCATCCACGGTGCCATGCCTATCAGTGGTAAAGTCCCGTGGATTAACAGGGGTTAACGTTAATTTGCTTTCCCTTACTGCACGCCCTGTAACACCGTGTTCAGTAATTGCGGCAAACATCTGAGGAAATAACGTTAACACCGCTAGTTGCATGAAGCCCACCGTTAATTAAAAGTCTGGGCTCCAATCTGCTTCTAGCCAACCTTCCTCAAGATTTACCTCGAGAATAAATTGCTCTGGCACCCAAGGAATTAACCTTTCGCGGCGATCTAAGCTGTGTTGATCTCCCTTTACTACAAGCACATCGTTTGCGCCTGTGGCAAGCAGAGATTTAACCACACCAACATCTTCGCCGCTGGTAAGACGCACTCGCAATCCCACCAACTCCTGCCAGTAGTACTCACCTTCTCCCGCGGGAGGTAGAGCGTCTTTCGGGATAGCTATTTCGCGACCAACAAACTCAGTCTCGGCCTGGGTTCTATCGTTGCACTGATTAATTTGTGCGACCCATGCTTTGCCTTGCTGCCGCGAGCCACTGAGCTCCACTGGCTGCCAACCTTCAGCTCCACGTAAGAACCAAGGCTGGTAAGAAAAAACATTTTCAATGGGATCGGTAAAAGACATAATTTTTACCCATCCCTTAATGCCGTGAGCGCTAGTAATACGCCCCACGACCAATGCATCTTGATCAAGCAACTTCATGCTTTAGGCGTTCTGCTTTTGATGCTCCTTGAGCAAGGATTTAACGCGCTCAGATGCAACAGCACCTTGACCAATCCAATGCTCAACGCGCTCTTGCTCTACACGCAGACGCTCTTCACCACCACGTGCAATTGGGTTAAAAAAGCCCACTTGCTCAATAAAACGGCCATCACGTGCGTTACGGCTATCAGTGACTACCATGTGGTAAAAAGGACGCTTTTTAGATCCAGCGCGGGATAAACGAATGGTTACCATAATCTCACTCTACTTGGTTAAACTCGGCTCACTTGGCGATGCTTTTACGAGCACCACCAGAGATCCGGGCAAGCGGACCCCGAAAGACCGCGAATTGTAACGATATTTAGACGAATTTGAAAGCCCTATTTTTGCCCCTTTGGCTTTTATCTTTAAAAACCTGGGAAGCCACCCGGTGGCAGGCCACCTGGACCACCCATTCCACCTTGGCCGCCCATGCCTTCAAGGCCTCGCATCATACGCTGCATGCCGCCTTTGCCACGCATCTTGCGCATCATTTTGCTCATCATCTTTTGCTGCTTAAGCAGTCGGTTAAGGTCTTGCATTTCTAAGCCAGCACCAGCGGCAATACGACGCTTGCGCGACCCTCGGATCAATTCTGGTTTACGGCGCTCTTCCACTGTCATGGAGTCGATTAACGCCTCCATATGCTTGAATTGCTTAATCGCAGTTGGATCTTCGGTCATTTTTGCGAGACCACCCATACCAGGCAGCTTATCCAGCAACGAGGTCATGCCACCCATATTGCGCATTTGCTGAAACTGATCCTTGAGATCCTCGAAATCCATAGCGCGGCCGCGCTTAAACTTCTTCGCGATGCGCTCTGCTTTACTCTTATCTAGCTTACGCTCAGCTTCTTCAACAAGAGATAAAATATCCCCCATGCCCAGAATACGAGAAGCAATACGCTCGGGGTGGAAAAGTTCTAAGGCGTCGGTCTTCTCACCCATCCCCATAAATTTAATGGGCTTACCGGTAATAGTACGCACAGAAAGAGCTGCACCACCACGGGAATCACCATCTGCTTTGGTAAGAATAACCCCCGTTAATGGCAACGCATCACTGAAAGCTTTAGCGGTATTAGCAGCATCCTGCCCCGTCATGGCGTCCACCACAAACAAGGTTTCCACGGGCTCAACCGCTTCATGGAGCTGCTTAATCTCCGCCATCATTTCTTCATCAACAGTGAGGCGTCCAGCCGTATCTACAATCAGCACATCCACGTGACGGCGACGCGCTTCGGCAAGCGCTTGCTGCGCAATATCCACCGGCTTTTGATGAGATTCCGAGGGGAAAAACTCCGCCTTTACTTCCTTTGCTAGTGTTTCGAGCTGATCAATAGCCGCAGGACGATAAACGTCAGCAGACACCACCATAACCTTCTTCTTCTCACGCTCCTGTAAGAAGCGTGAAAGCTTAGCCACAGATGTGGTTTTACCCGCACCCTGTAGACCCGCCATCAAAATCACTGCGGGGGGGCGAGTGTGTAGATTAAGACCCTGGTTTTCTTCCCCCATCACACGGATGAGTTGGTCATTTACAATCTTAACGAAAGCCTGACCTGGATCTAAGCTTTGCAGTACTTCCTGCCCCAACGCAAGCTCTTTTACCTGCTCTATAAAATCACGCACCACCGGTAGTGCAACGTCTGCTTCGAGCAAAGCACGGCGCACTTCGCGCAAGGTATCGCGAATATTATCTTCTGTTAGTTGGCCTTGGCCCGCTAAATTCTTAAGCGATTGACCCAGGCGCTCACTCAAACTTTCAAACATGGAGTTCTCCATTGGCTTCTCGCCAAGACACCTTGGCTTAGCGAGTGGTTAAAGCGGCCTTAAAATATGCGCTAGCCTAGCACAAAACCGCGCTTGAGTAACATATGCAAGGCACCACAGGCTTCAAAAAAACACTTTCTTGTGTCACACTAAGCGGCCGCGAATGAGAATAAATCCTATGGAACTTGCACATTTTATCGGCGCCATGGCTGCGGTGTTGTATTTAATGACTTCCACCCAAGCCTGGCAGCAAATGCACACGCAGCGCATCACTAAGCGTCTGTCCTTTTTTGTATTAGGCCTTGTGGCTGTAGGTCTTCATTCTGTGTTTCTATGGCTTCAGCTAGTAAGCCCACAAGGCATTTCCTTAGGCTTTTTCCCCATGGCCTCCTTAGTGGCTGGCACCGGCGCACTTATTATTACTTTTGCCTCTTTGTATCGCCGCTTAGAATGGGTTAGCGCCTTGGTTTATCCTCTAAGCGCCTTGTCCATGCTGCCTTTATTTTGGCTAGCTTATAACACACCAAGCCAAATTTTACTGCACGGCTTGGGTGCACATGTGGTGCTTTCCGTGTTAGCGAGTGCTGTGTTTAGCATTGCTGCGGCACAGGCTCTGGTTTTACTTTTCCAGCACAAGCAACTTAAACGCGGACGATTACAAGGTGCGCTAGCCTCGTTCCCGCCCATTCAAACCTCTGAAACCATGCTATTTGAGCTGCTATGGGCTAGCTTTGCCATTCTCACTGCCGCTATCGTTACTGGGTTTATTTATGTGGAAGACCTATTTACCCAACAAGTGGCGCACAAAACAGTACTGACATTAGCTGCTTGGTTATTATTAGGGGCCTTGTTGGCCGGCCGTCACTTGTTTGGCTGGCGCGCGCTCACTGCCATCCATCTCACCTTGATTGGCTTTGCCACCTTATTATTGGCCTTTTTTGGCTCTCAATTTGTACTCGAATACTTACTCGCCCAGTGAGCAATGGCTATTTCAAACTCTGCATCTTGACAGGGCAAGGTGATACTGCAGACAATGCAGGCTGTCCTTAGCTTTGGTTTAAATTCTCTTGACGAACATCCCAGATCATATTTTAGTTATTGTCCTCGTTATTTTATTGTTGGCATCCGGTTTTTTCTCTGCCAGCGAAACAGGGCTACTTGCCGCTAATCGTTACCGGTTGCGCCATTTGGCTCGCTCTGGGCACAAGGGTGCGCAACGCGTAGAAAAGCTCTTATCCCGAGTGGACCGTTTACTGGGCACCATTTTGTTTAGCAACAACATGGTAAACAACTACGCTGCCACCATTGCTGCTATTTTGGCTATTTCTTGGTTTGGTAACGCGGGTGCTGCCATCGCTCCTTTGGTTTTTACCTTGGTTTTATTGGTGTTTTCAGAAGTCACGCCAAAAACCTACGCCGCCCAAGAACCAGAAAAAGTCGCGCTGTTTTCTAGCCTTATTTTAAAACCGTTAATGTGGCTGCTCTCCCCAGTTATTTGGGCAATTACTGGCATCAGCAATTTAGCCCTTAGGCTACTGCGGATAAGCACAGGCAATACCGATAGCGACAATCTAAGCCCCGAGGAATTACGTACTGTGCTTGATGAAGCCGGTGCACTTATTCCCCCACGTCACCAACGCATGCTGCTGAGCATTTTAGATTTAGAAAAAGTGCAAGTGGAAGACATTATGGTACCGCGCAGCGAAGTAGAAGGCATTGATTTAGAGGATGACTTACAAGATATCATTCAGCTGGTCAGTAGCACTCACCACACCCGTTTACCCATTTATCGCGGCAACCTGAATAGCATTGTGGGCATTTTGCATTTGCGCAATGTGGGGCGCTTTTTGCAACACGAGGAGTTTACCAAAGCGGATTTGCTTCAACTCAGTGACGAGCCTTATTTTGTGCCCGAAGCCACTAGTTTGCACCAACAGTTGATTAACTTTCAAAGCCAAAAGAAACGCTTAGGCATTGTAGTGAATGAATACGGCGATGTGCTCGGACTCACCACCCTCGAGGATATTCTAGAAGAAATTGTGGGTGACTTTACCACAGACATTGAACATCACTATGTTGATATTATTCCCCAGCCTGATGGTAGCCACGTAATTGACGGTAGCACTCCTCTGCGTGATATCAACCGCACGTTGCGTTGGCAGCTCCCCGTGGATGGCCCTAAAACACTTAATGGCCTTATTCTAGAAGAGCTACAAAACATCCCTGAGCACAGCGTATGTGTGCGCCTAGGTGACTATGTTATTGAAGTGATGCAGGTTAAAGACAACCGCGTGCGTACCGCAAAGGTTAAACGGCTGGTTACACCCAAAAAACGCAAATCCAACAAACGCAAGAAAAACTAACTGTCCTTTAGCAACCAACGCAGGCTTTCCTCGGCGGCACGAACTAGGCGCCGCCCTTCATCGATAGCCTCTTTAGCGCGATGAAAATCCATTAAAGCAAAGTCTGCTAACACGGGCACCAAGTTAATCTCAGGCGGGTCGCCAGCCATACGACTGCGAGTAATGCGGTCTTGCATAATATTGACGCTGCTGCCAATAACATCAAGAAAGCCTGGACTGGTGTCCCCGTTATCTTTGCTAGCGAAGTAATCTTTTAGCTTATCCCACATGCTCGTTTCTTCTTCGCCCTGCGTGATATCTTCTGTACTCACTTCCTCAATAGCAGCAGTATTTAAATGACGCCCCACAAGCTGGCCATTAAGGTTCACAGCGATTACCACTTGCGCTCCTAAAGCGCGACACACAGATACTGGCACAGGGTTAACTAAACCGCCATCTAGCATCCATTGCCCTTGATGCCTTACCGGCGAAAACAATCCCGGCAAGGCGCAAGAAGCACGTGCCGCATCTAAAACGTGCCCAGTGCGAATCCAAGCTTCACGGCCTGTGGCCATATCCGTTGCCACAGTAGCAAAAGGAATATCCAACTCTTCAATGAGTGGGTTGGTTTGATGCTCTGAGAAAAAGTTAAACAACTTTTCCCCTTTTACGACGCCACCGCTAAAGCCTATATCTAAAAACCCAAGCACATCACGAAAGCTCAGATGGCTCACCCATTGCGTAAAGTCTTCGAGCATACCGCTAACATAAACGGCACCCACTAGGGCGCCGATGGAAGTGCCCACCACCACATCGGGTTTATAACCCATGGCTTCCAGCTCTTGAATAATGCCAATATGCGCCCAGCCTCGGGCCGAACCACTGCCTAACGCCAAGCCTAGCTTAGGCCGCCCAATATGTGGTGTATCAGATGCCAAATCCACAGGCGCGTTAACCATATATCTTGTCTCTAACCACGGCGTGGCTTGCTTGCCACACGCACTCTTGTTGGTGCCCTTGCTGGCGCAGAGCAGCACGTTTTACCACCTGCTGTTGCTGTTCAGTGGCAAACCGTCCCCAATAACTAATTTCCATCCCTGTGCGCCCACAG
This sequence comes from Alcanivoracaceae bacterium, assembly GCA_027324795.1. Classification (GTDB taxonomy): domain Bacteria; phylum Pseudomonadota; class Gammaproteobacteria; order Pseudomonadales; family Alcanivoracaceae; genus CALEAR01. The sequence continues at coordinate 10,368 of DAHVSB010000003.1, read as the reverse complement.
CCCGTGCAGATATCATCTTCATCTAGCAAACAAATACTTTGGCACGGTGAAGGCACCTGCGATTTATTCAAAACGCTCATCCACTTTCAGGTTCGTTTTATAAAACTGCGATTGCGCCACATAATGCATAGCACTTAGCTGAAATAGTTTCTTTTGCTTGTCACTGACTTCTTTAACTATCTTGGCGGGCGAACCCAAAACCACTGAGTTATCAGGAATTTCCATGCCTTCTGGCACTAGCGCATTGGCGCCAATAATGCAGTTTTTACCGATTTTGGCATTATTAAGCACCACCGCATTAATGCCTATCAAAGAATAATCCCCCACGGTGCAGCCATGCAACATGGCTTTGTGCCCTACCGTAACGCCTTCACCAATATTAAGAGGCACGCCTAAATCCACGTGCAGCACAGCACCATCTTGAATATTGGTGTTATCACCAATGGTGATAGTATCCATATCAGCGCGCACCACAGCGTTAAACCATACGCTTACGTTGTTGCCTATCACCACAGACCCCATTACTTGAGCGCTATCTGCCACCCAAAAATCGCCTTTACCCTCTACTTTTCGCTCACCTATGGCATAAATCATGTTGCACTTCCTTCTTTAATGGTCTCTTCTTCTATTTCATAAACAATGCCGGTATCAAACGCGTGATTTAAAAAATCAAGCAACATAAACGCCGTCAGCCCCCAAATACGGTTGCCATCAAACTCATAACTCGGCATATAAAAACGCTTACCGAACATCTCTACTTCCTGGGACAATTGGGGTTTGGAATCTAAAAAAAACGATAAAGGCACTTTAAAAATATCAGCGATTTCACGCGGTTCAGGCCGTAATTTTGCACTAGGGTCTACCATGCCTACAAAAGGCGTTACCTTCATACCATGCAACGAGGGTACTGGTGAGAGTTGCCCTAACACTTCCACCGCTCGCTCTGGCAAGCCCACCTCTTCATGGGATTCTCGCAAAGCAGTGGCTAATAAGTCTTTATCCGTTTTATCGCGCATGCCACCAGGAAATGCCACTTCGCCCGCATGGGTGGGCATAGAAGAAGAACGCACGGTAAGTATCAAGTCCGGCTCATCTTGATCTGTGAAGGGCATNAAAACGGCAGCCTCAGGCATCACCAAACCGTTTGGCAGTTCGCGCATGCGGTAGCTGGCTAATCGCTCCTGTAAACGTTGTTTCAACTTCTCATCTCCGTTGCGAATGCTTTACCCCTTGTATTCTTTCTTTTTTCTAGGGTGAAAAGCTCGCTCACAGTCTAGGCTTGTGGCTCCCATACTGGCAAGTAGCAATATTGACCAGCAAGCCCTCGAAGTGGCACTTGCGCTCATCATAGAGTAATTTACTTCTACACAACCATTGAACCTAGTGAGCCATTAATGAATTTCTGTAGCCATTGTGGCAGTAGTCATCTTGCTTTTAGCATTCCTCAAGGGGACACCAATCCTCGATTTTGGTGCCAAGATTGCAACACCATCCACTACCAAAATCCGCGCAATGTAGTCGGCACTATTCCCACCTGGGAAGGCAAAATTTTATTGTGCCGCCGTGCTATTGCGCCCCGTTATGGCACCTGGACCTTGCCCGCAGGCTATTTAGAAAATGGCGAATCCCTGCAAGAAGGCGCCATGCGTGAAACCTGGGAAGAAGCCTGCGCCACAGTGGCGCTATCTGATTTATATACTGTCTTTAATGTGGCCCATATTTACCAAGTGCATGTGTTCTTTTTAGCAGAAATGGTGGACGGCAACTTTGCTGCTGGGGAAGAGTCTTTGGAGGTGGAACTATTTATGCCCAAGGATATTCCTTGGGATGAAATTTCATTTCCCACGGTAAAGCGCACCTTGGAATTCTTTATTAAAGACCGCCAACGGGGCTATTTCCCTACACGTGTAAGAGACATAGACCCCATGAAGCGTATCCCTTAAAAACTCTCCAAGCGCCACACATCAACCGCCGCCTCTTCATAAGGGTGTGCACTGCGTATGGCAGCCACCGCAGCTTTGACATAAGCCGCTTGGCAAATCATTTCCACGCGGTATTCAGCCACCCGCGACAACTTATTATGCTCACCACTATAAGGGTTGCTACCAGCCGTCGGTTTAAACTGGCCTTCGCCCATCCATTGAAATGCGCAATGTTCGTAATGCCCTTGGCGCCCCGCGCCCGCATCAAAAGCTGCCTGCTTCACTTGCTCCACATGGCTTTCGGGCACGTGAATGGCGATTTTATATAGAACGGTTGGATTTCCCATGCGTCACCCCCTTATTTATTGCTAATTAAAAACGGGGCCTAGGCCCCGTTAGTTTGCTTAGTTCTCTTCTACCCAGCGTCTGGCGTTGCGGAAGATCCGCATCCAAGGCGCGTCTTCTTGGCCCTTCCATTCTTCTGGATACCAACTGTGCTGCACCACTCGAAACACTCTTTCTGGGTGAGGCAACAAAGCAGTAATGCGTCCGTCGGTGCTAGTAAAGCCCGTCGCGCCACCTTCGGAGCCATTCGGGTTGGCAGGATAGTGCATTGTGGCATTACCTTCAGAATCCACAAAACGCAGCGCTAACTGGCCTTCCGCTTGGCAGTCCTCAAGCGTGGATTCCATACCGAACTGCGCACGTCCTTGCCCATGACCTACGGGTACGGGCAAGCGGCTACCTTCCATGCCCTTGAAGAAGATCGAAGGCGAGGGCACCACCTCTGCAAGCACCACACGAGCCTCAAACTGGTTGCTGCGGTTAGCCACAAAGGTGGGCCAGTGAGATGCGCCTGGAATTAAATGCTTCAACTGCACTAGCATTTGAGCGCCATTGCCCACGGCGAAAGTAAAGGTATCTGAGCGCTGAAAGAAATCTTGGAAGCTCGCCTTTAAATCATTGTTACGCAAAATCTTTTGCGCCCAAGCCGTGCCAGCACCTAGCACATCACCAAAAGTGCTGCCGCCAGCTAGCGCCAAACCACGGAAACCCGCTAGGTTGACACGTTTCGCTTCGATGTCGCTCATATGCACATCCACTGCCACAAATCCTGCGCGGTGGAAGGCAGCAGCTAACTCTGTATGACCAGTGGTGCCTTGCTCACGCAAAATTGCCACCCGCGGGCTCTGCTCACTTTTGCTCACCAAATCAGCAACTGGGTTTTCCGCCATGGGGAAAGTCAGGGCCAGCCCATTTAAGCCTGAGTTATTGTCAGCCGCCATCCCTTGCCACTCTTCTTCGGCGCACGCAGGGTTGTCGCGACGTTTTTGCATATGGTAGCTAGTGGCGCTCCATTGCTGTTGCAATGCCAAGCGCTCTGCCTCAAACACAATGCCACCGCCCAAGCGAACACGTACGGCATCATCGTTATTAAGCTCACCCACGTGATGCAAGTGCGCTTCAAGCCCCGCATGAGCATAGGCCGCCTTCACTGCCTCCACATGCTCATTAGCCACCTGGATTACAGCACCCGCTTCTTCGCTAAAGAGTGCAGCAAGCACCTCTTCATGATCGCCAGCGATGCAATCCATCAATAGATCCACGCCTTTGCGCCCAGCAAATGCCATTTCAGCCACAGTGGTAAAAAGACCGCCGTCAGAACGGTCGTGATACGCCAAGAGCAATTCTTCTTCCACCAACGTTTGGGTGGCCTTGAAAAAACCGCCCAATAATGCTGCGTCATCGATATCCGGTGCTGACTGGCCGATTTGGCCATACACTTGCGCCAAGGCGGAACCACCTAATCGGTTTTTGCCGCCACCAAGATCCACTAGCAATAAGGTACTGTCGGGTTGGTTCTTAAGCTCTGGCGTCACGGTTTTACGTACATCTTTGACTGGGGTAAATGCCGTAATAATCAATGACACTGGTGAGATCACGCTCTTCTCAATGCCTTTTTCTTGCCAAATAGTGCGCATGGACAAAGAGTCCTTGCCCACTGGAATATTGATGCCTAAAGCAGGACATAACTCCATGCCCACCGCTTTAACGGTATCGTATAAATGCTGATCTTCACCGGGGTGGCCCGCTGCTGCCATCCAGTTGGCCGACAAACTAATGCGACCAATATCACCGATATTAGTGCCAGCTAAGTTAGTGAGGGACTCTGCCACCGCCATGCGGCCCGATGCAGGCGCATTAACCAAGGCTGCTGGGGTGCGCTCCCCCATGCTCATGGCCTCGCCGGCATAGCTGCTATAGCTACTCAATGTGACAGCGCAATCCGCCACAGGCACCTGCCATGGCCCCACCATTTGATCCTGCGCAACCAGCCCTGTGGCACTGCGATCTCCAATGGTGATTAAAAAGTTTTTGCTCGCCACGCTTGGTAGATGCAACACACGCTCCACCGCATCACTTAACGCAATACCTTTGATATCAAAGGGCTTGCGCTCAAAATCGCTGCGAAAAAACTCACGCTCCATTTTCGGTGCGTTGCCAAATACCACGTCGAGGGGCAAATCAACGGTGGGTTCACCAAGCAGCTCATCAGCCACTTCTAAATGCTCTTCCTCTGTGGCAACACCAAGCACAGCAAAAGGCGCTCGCTCGCGCTCACATAGCGCCTTGAAAGTGGCCAAGTGCTTATCTTCAACAGCTAACACATAACGCTCTTGAGCTTCGTTACACCAAATTTCCACAGGGCTTAGGCTTGGATCCGCACTGGGTATGGCGCGCAAATCCAGCTTGGCGCCTCGGCCTGCATCGTGGACTAATTCTGGTAGCGCATTGGATAAACCGCCCGCCCCCACGTCGTGAATAGAAGTGATGGGGTTATCTTCACCCAATTCCCAACAGCGGTCGATAACCTCTTGGCAACGGCGTTCGATTTCAGGGTTGGCCCTTTGTACAGAGGCATAATCTAGCTTGGCTCCCTCTTCAGTGGTGTCCACCGAAGAAGCGGCGCCACCGCCTAAACCAATCAACATGGCTGGGCCACCGAGCACAATCACATGGGCGCCCGCAGGAATTTGACCCTTTTCCACATGCTGCTCACGGATATTACCCATGCCGCCCGCAATCATGATGGGTTTGTGATAACCACGAACTTCTTCGCCATTAATGCCTGGCGCTTTAAGTTCTAGTGTACGAAAGTAACCGCATACATTAGGACGCCCAAAGGTGTTATTAAAAGCGGCGCCACCTTCTGGGCCCGTAAGCATAATATCGTAAGCAGGAACAATACCTTTGGGAGCGCCCCAATCCTCTTCCCAGGGCTGTTCAAAGCCAGGAATACGCAGGTTAGAGACAGAAAACCCTGTTAGCCCTACTTTAGGCTTTGCACCACGACCAGTGGCACCTTCATCACGGATTTCACCGCCAGCCCCTGTGCTTGCACCGGGCACAGGCGCAATAGCTGTGGGGTGGTTGTGCGTTTCCACCTTCATCACCAAATGAATGGGTTCTAAGGTTTCTTGATATTCAGCAGTATCAGCTTTGGGGAAAAAGCGCGGTGCAGCATAGCCACGAGTCACCGCTGCGTTATCTTTATAAGCCGACAGCACCTCACCTGGGTGTGTTTGGTGAGTGTTGCGTATCATGCCAAACAGGCTCTTCTCTGCCTCTTGGTCATCAATACGCCAGCTAGCGTTAAAAATTTTATGACGGCAATGCTCGGAGTTTGCTTGAGCAAACATCATCAATTCCGCATCGGTGGGGTTGCGCCCAAGCTCGTTAAAGCGTTCGCACAGGTAATCAATTTCATCTTCTGCCAACGCCAAACCTAAACTTTGGTTAGCTGCCTCCAAAGCCTCGCGTCCCGCTTCAATCACAGGAATACGCGCTAAAGGTCCCGGCTCACCCACAGCAAAATGTGCTGCCGCTTGGCTTAAATCTGTTAATACATCTTCAGTGAGCGGGTCGCGCACCACGTTCAATACGTCGGTGAGACTACCACCTTCTGCAAGCTGCACGTGATAAGCAATGCCGCGCTCCACGCGCGCCACTTGCGTTAAACCTAAATTCTGTTGGCAAAACTCCGTGACCTGCGAAGACCATGGAGTTTGCGTGCCTTCGCGGGGCACCAATACCACATCGCCGTTTTCATTCCCCACCTCAACCCCATCGCCTTGGCAGAGCAAGGAGGTGAGCTGTTGGCGCTGTTCAGCGCTTAACGCTTCAGCCTCAACAAAATAAACATAATTCGCGGTAATAGAGTGCAACTGCGGAAGTTTTTCCAACAATTGTTGCTGGCGAAACGTAGGGAGTGCAGTGGAACCAGGGAGAATGAACATAGCTCAGCGTCTTCCAGTTAGTCACTAGGGAGGGATTTTGCAAGCCGCGATTATACGCGTTTTTGAGCTAGAGCGCAGTAGGTGGGCGGCAAAAAAATCATTTCTTGGTTCAGCCCGAACGTCGAGATGCCTAATTGTTAGACATCAACAAACGAACCGGCAAAACATTTATTTACAATGCGCTCAATTCCAAGCAAAAAACCTTCGCCAATTTGAGCGATAGGAAGGAGGAAGCATGGACATTACAAAGCGTACTTATTGGACAGCTGGCCTAGCCCTTAGCTTGCTTATTGGTGCTAGCACACTCATTCCTTGGGCACACATCTTTACCACCACGCCCAACGCGAGTGCTTCCTCTTACACTAGCCAAGCACAGCAACAAAACCGTTTAGCACATATTCAAAACAAACAAGCCCTCGAATTGGGTTTGCTTAAAACCCCTGCCAGTTACTTTCAGCGCCAACACGACGCCATTGGCTTTGACTACCACATTGCTGCACGCTTAGCCGAGGAGCTTGGTGTGGAGCTCAGCATTCAGCTTTACGACACCCCCAAAGCATTGCGCCACGCCCTCGATACGCAAAACGTAGACATGATTGCCACCGAGCTAAGTGCCAACAGCATCCCAAGCGATACCGTGCCTTATTACACTGTTGAATTGATTGCAGTACAAACGCGCCAACAGCCAAGTGCGCAAAATATTGAAGCATTAGCCTCGCTAACGGGAGTAAAGAGCACCCTTAGCAGCAAACCTAATCGCGCTTTAACCAAGCTCAGCGTAAACACTCTTACCTCTGCTACACCTGAAGAGATTCTTACTTTAGTGCAGCAAGGGCACTATGATTATGGCTTAATCAGCCGCCACCACTTTCAAGTGCTTAGCCCTTTCTTCCCAGAACTAAAAGCCACTGCCGAAGTGAACCAGCAGCCACTACAGTGGCATCTGTCGCGCCACAAGAATGTAGACAACAGCGATATGATTGCGGCACTCAAGCAGTTTGTTGCAACTCAACAGCAACACATTGAAAACACAGCAAGCACCTACTTTGCGCCCATTAAACGGTTTGATTTATACTCATCGCGTGCTTTTAAACGCCACTGGGAACAGCGCCTCAGCCTTTATAGCGCAGATTTTCAACTAGCCGCAGAAGAATATGTGTTTGATTGGCAGCTTCTCGCCGCAGTGGGCTATCAAGAATCCCATTGGGACCCCAATGCGGTTAGCCCCACCGGCGTGGAAGGTTTGATGATGTTGACCCGACCCACTGCGCGGGAAATGGGCGTAGCCGACAGGCGCGACCCCATCGCTAGCATTTATGGCGGCTCTGCGTACTTAGCAGGGATTCACAAACGGATGCCAGAAAGTATTCGTGAGCCGGATAGAACTTGGATGGCACTTGCTGCATACAACGCCGGCTACGGCCACTTGCTCGATGCGCGTCGACTCACCGCAGAGCAAGGCGATAACCCAGACAATTGGGCGCAAGTGGCCAAACGTTTGCCCTTGCTCACCCAGCCCGAGTACTATCAACATGCCCGCTATGGCTATGCCCGCGGCGGCGCACAAGCGGTGTACTATGTGGAAGCGGTGCAACACTACTACCACGCACTGCTATGGGCTGAACAACATTGGGGCAGCAGCGCTCAGCTAGTGGCTATGGCGCCTTAGCTTTAACTTTAACTTTCCGCCGCCGCGCAAAAAAAGATTGCATCTGCGCGGCGCATTCTGCAGCTAGCACGCCACCTTGCACCTCTAAGCGGTGGTTATAAAAGCGTTGCTCCGGCAACTGTAATTGGCTTTCGCACACCCCTGCGCGGGGCTCTTGCGCCCCATACACTAGCCGCCCTATACGCGCGTGCATTAGCGCGCCAAAACACATGGTGCAGGGCTCAATAGTCACGTATAAAGTGGCTCCTGAGAGGCGATAGTTTCGCACCACGTTGGCAGCTTGTCGCAGTGCCAATATTTCCGCATGAGCGCTTGGGTCTTGCTGAGTAATGGGCTGATTATAGGCTTCGCCCACAGCTCGCCCCTCCATCACCACCACAGCCCCCACGGGCACCTCACCGTTTTCCGCAGCCTGCCTTGCTAACGCCAAGGCACGCCGCATCCAAAACTCATCCTCTTGCTGCATCTATTGCACCTAATTGCATTGATTGCTCTGCCTTCTTAAAAGGTTTTTTCATGTGGCATAAGCCATGCCGCATAGTATGATAGTGGCTTCGTTATCGCGCAGCACCTTTTGCTGCCTTAACCACAAATGATTTAAAGGACTCACATGACAACACTCGGCACCCCCTTAACCACAGATGCCATCAAAGTGATGCTGCTCGGCAGCGGCGAACTCGGTAAAGAAGTGACCATTGCATTGCAGCGCCTTGGCTGCGAAGTGATTGCCGTGGACCGCTACCCCAACGCGCCCGCCATGCAGGTGGCTCATCGCCACTATGTGATTTCCATGCTCGATGGCCCCGCCCTTGAAGCTCTGGTACGCCAAGAGCAACCCCACTACATAGTGCCCGAAATCGAAGCCATTGCCACCGATGTGCTGGTAAAGCTCGAAGAGGAAGGCTTTCATGTGATTCCCACGGCCTTTGCCACCCGCACCACCATGAACCGCAAAGGCATTCGTCATTTAGCTGCCACCGAGCTAGGGCTTACCACCTCCCCCTTTCGCTTTGCAGCCAACCATGAGGAATACCTCGCCGCCGTGGAAGCAGTGGGCCTACCCTGCGTGGTAAAACCCATTATGTCCTCCTCGGGCAAGGGTCAAAGCATTATTCGCACCGCAGAGGAAGTGGAAGCCGCTTGGCAATACGCACAAACAGGCGGCCGCAGTGGCGAAGGCGAAGTGATTGTGGAAGGTTTAGTGGAATTTGATTACGAAATTACCCTGCTCACAGTGCGCCACGAAGGCGGCACTTCCTTTTGTGCGCCCATTGGCCACCGCCAAGAAAAAGGCGATTATCGCGAATCTTGGCAGCCTCAACCCATGAGCGCTGTGGCACTAGAAAAAGCCCAAGACATGGCCGCAAAAATCACCAACGCATTAGGTGGCCGTGGCGTTTTTGGTGTGGAATTTTTCGTTAAAGATGACGAAGTGTATTTTAACGAAGTGTCCCCTCGCCCCCACGACACAGGCTTAGTAACACTGATTTCACAAAACCTTTCCGAGTTTGAATTGCACGCCCGCGCCATTTTAGGCCTGCCCATTCCTTTCATTGAACAGCGCGGCCCCTCAGCTTCCTCGGTGATTATTACCGAAGGCAAAGGCACCAATATTAGCTTTAGCGGCCTTAACCAAGCTCTTGCCGAGCCCGATACGGATATTCGCTTATTTGGCAAACCCGATATTGATGGCGAGCGACGCCTGGGTGTAGCTGTGGCTAAGGCGGAAAGCATCGAGGCAGCGCGGGCCAAAGCCAAGCGAGCGAGCAGTGCGGTGAAGGTGGCTATTAAGGAGTAACGGCACTCACAGCGGCCACTTTTTAAGGCGCCAGAATCCGCGACGCCATGGCATCTAGCCGGTCTTTCACTAGCTCCCACTCGGGCATTACACGGGTGAGCAACCGATAAAACCGCTCGCTGTGGTTGTGCTCTGCCAAGTGGCAGAGTTCGTGAAGAATCACGTAATCCACACATTCACGGGGGGCTTTTACAAGATTGGGGTTAAGAGTAATGCGGCCGCTTGGGGAGCAGCTGCCCCACTGGGTTTGCATATTGCGCAAGTGAATTATTGGCGGGTGCTTCACCCACAGGGTTTGTTCTAGCAAGGCATCTAAACGACGCTGAAATACATCACGAGCACGCACTCGATACCATTGCTCTAGCAGCCAGCGTATTTTATCTCTGTTCCTTTGGCGCACTTGCACTTCTAGTTTTCCGCGCAGCATTTTTACGGTTTCCATGGCATCTGGCTCTTCATACACTTTTAGCAAATATTGCTTGCCTAAGTAGTAATGGCTTTCGCCGCTGAGGTATTGACGTGGCGTAGAATGTTTTTTCAGTTCACGAAAATCCCGCAGTTGTTGGTATATCCAACGGCTGCGTTTTTTCACTGCTTTCAGCACCTCTGCTTCACTGGCTGAGGTGGGTGCATGCACGCGCACGGCGCCATCGGGGTGCACCTTAATTTGTACTGCGTCTT
>DAHVSB010000039.1 GCA_027324795.1 Alcanivoracaceae bacterium | reverse complement strand
CTGAAGGAAATCATTTATGCAAGCTTGCTTGGCGCAGTGGTTTTTAAGAACTCTCGGTAGCGGGAACCTACGCGGTTGCGCGTGCTCGCAGTGCTTATTGCTGATGCAGTACGTTTAGAACCCGTTGAGTGGCACCTACCCGGTGCTAGGGCTACCCACCCGCCCGGTGTTAGAGCAACCCACGCGGTTCCGCGTAAAGAACATGAGCCTGTCCGGCTCAGGAGGGCAACTACTTGCCCCCCTTCATGGAATCAAAGAACTCATTATTAGTTTTAGTTTGCTTCAAGCGATCAATTAAGAATTCGATGGCGTTAATTTCTTCCATGGGGTGGAGCACTTTGCGCAGTATCCACATGTTCTTAAGATCATCCTCAGGTACCAGGCGCTCTTCGCGGCGGGTGCCGGATTTCTTAATATGAATCGCAGGGAATACACGTTTTTCAGCAGCACGGCGATCAAGGTGCAGCTCCATGTTACCCGTACCCTTAAACTCTTCGAAAATCACTTCATCCATTTTCGAGCCAGTTTCCACAAGGGCGGTGGCAAGAATAGTGAGGCTGCCGCCTTCTTCAATATTACGCGCAGCACCAAAAAAGCGTTTAGGGCGTTCGAGAGCGTGGGCATCCACACCACCGGTGAGTACGCGCCCGGAGCTAGGCTGTACTGTGTTGTACGCACGCGCTAAGCGAGTGATGGAGTCGAGGAGAATTACCACGTCTTGCTTGTGTTCCACCAGGCGTTTGGCTTTTTCGATAACCATTTCTGCCACTTGTACGTGGCGAGCGGGGGGCTCATCAAAGGTGGAGGCAACCACTTCGCCGCGCACGGTGCGTGACATTTCCGTCACTTCCTCAGGGCGCTCATCAATCAACAACACAATTAAGTGGGCTTCGGGATTGTTGCGAGAGATAGAATGCGCCACCTGTTGTAGGAGCATGGTTTTACCCGCTTTTGGTGGTGCAACAATCAAACCACGCTGGCCCTTACCTATGGGTGCCACTAAATCAATAACACGTGAGGTAATATCTTCGGTGGAGCCGTTGCCTTGCTCCATAACGAGTTGTTCTGTGGGGAAGAGAGGGGTGAGGTTTTCAAACAGGATTTTGTTTTTGGCGTTTTCGGGGCGGTCATAGTTAATTTCATTGACCTTTAACATGGCGAAATATCGCTCACCATCTTTAGGAGGGCGAATCTTGCCAGAGATGCTATCCCCCGTGCGCAAGTTAAAACGCCTAATTTGGCTCGGGGAAACATAAATATCGTCGGGACCTGCAAGATATGAGCCTTCTGAACTACGTAAAAAGCCAAAACCGTCTTGAAGTATCTCTAGTACGCCATCTCCATATATATCGGAGCCATTCTTAGCAGCTTTTTTTAATATGGAGAAAATAACGTCTTGTTTTCGTGTTCGGGCAAGGTTGTCGAGGCCCATTTCGTGGGCGATATTGAGCAGCTCAGCAATGGGCTTCTGCTTTAATTCAGAGAGGTTCATTAGTTTAATAGAGGTCCAAAAGATTAGTTTTCGCGGCGTAAGTGGTACCGCACTTGGTTGATATTATCGGGGTTATTAAGCATGGCGAGGCGCCAGAGGCTAAAGAGAGCGCGTAGCTAGTTGGAGTATGTAACACCAAAAAAATGGGTTTGTCTAGCTTTTGTTGTGACTTTTGTGAACATAAAATAATTTAAGAGGCCACCACGGCAGAAGGGCCGCAGTGGCGCACATTAAATTAAATGGTGCTATCTAAAAACGCGGTGAGCTGCGAAAGAGAAAGAGCACCTACTTTGGTGGCTTCCACGCTACCGTTATTAAACACTGTGAGCGTGGGGATGCCGCGCACGCCGTATTTGCGTGGTGTTTCTGGGTTATCGTCGATATTGAGCTTTACGACTTTTAAACGGCCAGCAAAGTTTTGGGCGATTTCTTCGAGAATAGGGGCAATCATTTTGCACGGGCCGCACCAAGGCGCCCAGTAGTCCACTAGAACGGGGCCGTCGGCCTTGAGTACGTCTTCTTCAAAGTTGCTATCGGTGGTGTTTATAATTTCTGCGCTCATGGCGTAGCTCCTGCAAATAGTATTGGCAATGTTATATGTGTATGTGTGGGCAGCTTCGGTAAAAATCAAGCTGCCCAACGTTGGGTGCAATATTAGCGTAAAAGCTCAGCAGCTTTACGCGCAAAGTACGTTAAGATGCCGTCGGCACCAGCACGCTTAATGCTAGTGAGGGATTCTAAAATAATCGCCTCTTCATCTAGCCAACCATTTTGGAAGGCTGCCATATGCATAGCGTATTCGCCACTCACTTGATAAACAAAAGTGGGTACGGCAAAGGTGTCTTTTACTTCGCGCACTACATCAAGATAGGGCATGCCTGGTTTTACCATAACCATATCGGCGCCTTCGGCTAAATCTTGTGCGACCTCGTGCAGCGCTTCAAGGCGGTTAGCGGGGTCCATTTGATACGTGGTCTTATCCGCTTTGCCTAAGTTCTCTGCTGAACCCACTGCGTCGCGGAAGGGGCCATAATAAGCAGAAGCGTATTTGGCTGAATAGGCCAAGATACGAGTGTTGATGTGCCCATCTTGCTCTAATGCGTTGCGAATGGCGCCAATGCGGCCGTCCATCATGTCGCTTGGCGCAATCACGTCGGCGCCGGCTTCAGCGTGGCTAATGGCTTGGTTTACTAGCGCTTTCACGGTGACGTCATTGAGCACATAGCCGTTGCTGTCGATAATGCCATCTTGGCCGTGCGTGGTATAAGGGTCCAGGGCTGCATCGGTAATTACTCCCAATTCAGGCAGCTCCTTTTTTAAGGCACGTACGGTGCGTTGCACTAAACCGTTTTCATCCCAAGCGGGGGAGGCGTCTAGGGTTTTTGCTTCTTGCGGCGTTACAGGGAACAAAGCCACCGCTGGCACGCCTAAGTTGGCGAGGGCCTCTGCTTCTTTAAGTAACAAATCGATGCTAAGGCGTTCAACCCCAGGCATAGAGGGAACCGCTTCACGATGGTTGCTGCCTTCCACGACAAAGAGAGGGCAAATTAAATCGTTTGGCGTTAAGGTGGTTTCTCGCATTAAGCGGCGTGAAAAGTCATCATAGCGCATGCGGCGTAAGCGGGTGGCTGGCCAGGGGGCGCGGTTAAAGTGACCTTGTGTCATGATTTCTCCCAGGTAAATGGAAAACGGTAGCCATTGTAACAGGCATGGCACAAATTACTTATAGTGTTTATGTTTAATACATAAAGCCTTAAGCTATTATCGGTAAAACAATATGTTAGGACCCTTTCACTATGCTTTTCCTGTGTTAGATTTAGCTGCTACACGGGTGTTTTATGAAAACCATCTAGGTGCTATGCCTGGCCGCTGCGCAGAACAGTGGGTGGATTTTGATTTGTTTGGCCATCAGCTGTCGGCACACCAAGTGGCTGCTATGCCAGAGGTGGTGGCTTATAGCGAAGTCGATGGCCAAGAGGTACCCCTACCTCATTTTGGCGTGGTGCTAGAGTGGGGAGAATGGCATGCATTAGTGGAACGCCTAATCGCGCACCAGGTACCATTTTTATTATCTCCTCAGGTGCGTTTTCAGGGCCAACGTGGTGAGCAGGGGACTTTTTTTGTACTAGACCCTTCAGGCAATGCATTAGAATTTAAGAGCTTTAGACGGCAAGAGGAGATGTTTGCATGAGTCGTTGGCGCCCACCGGCAAAACCGGCGTCAAAATATATTACCGCCGAAGGGTATCGCGCTATGAATGAAGAGCTGCAATATTTGTGGAAAGAAAAGCGGCCGGCGGTGACTCAAGCTGTACAAGAAGCAGCAGCGTTGGGGGATAGGTCGGAAAACGCTGAATACATTTATGGCAAACGCCAGTTGCGAGAAATTGACCGCCGCATTCGTTTTTTATCACGTCGCTTAGATGACATGGTGGTAGTGGATAGGCCGCCGCAGGATGCAAGTAAGGTGTTCTTTGCTGCTTGGGTAACCGTATACGATATCAACACAGATGAAGAAAAACGTTTTCGCATTGTGGGCCCTGATGAGACTGATGCTAAGCGCGGTTGGATTAGTGTGGATTCGCCGTTGGCACGAGCTTTGATAGGCAAGCAGGTGGACGACGAGGTGGTATTTACCACACCTAAGGGGCGACAAGAGTATGAGGTCGTCAATATTGAATACGAGGCCGCGAAGGAGCATCGCTAATGGCACAAGAAGGGTTTAAGCCTGGCAGTTTTGTAAGGAAATCCTTGGTGGGTGGTTTGGTGGTACTCCTGCCGTTAGCCATTCTTACAGTGGTATTTAAATGGGTGTACGGGGTGGCGGCGCAGTTTACGTCCCCCATCGCTAAAATATTAATTAATAAATTCGACTGGAGCCCGTTTACCGCAGATCTGCTCGGGGTGGCCGCATTGGTGGTGTTTTGTTTTATCACGGGAAACTTTGTTACCACTCGCTTAGGTGGTTTGTTATGGGGCTGGACAGAAAATCGCATTATGTCGCGCTTGCCGGGCTACAGACCCATCCGTGAAATTATTGTGCAGCTACTGGGTACGGATGAGAACTCTGTGTTTGGCCGTGGTGAGGTGGTGCGTGTTTGGGTATATGGTCGTGAGGTGGATGTGTCGGTGATGGGTATTGTCACCAGCAAACACGAAGATGGGCGGGTGAGCATATTTATGCCCACGGGGCCGAACCCCACCTCGGGTTTTATTTATTTCGCTGATGAGTCCTTAGTGACTTACCACCCTGAAATAAAAGTGGAGCAGTTTATGAAGCTAGTAGTAGCCTGCGGAGCAGGTACACAGCATGTGTTTGGCCTGCTTGAAAAAGGCCCAGCTGCTCAGTTCAAAGTAACTCAACGGGAGAAATAAAATGCGTATAGCCGTGTTATTAGCTGGTTGTGGTGTGTATGACGGCTCAGAAATTTATGAAGGCACGCTGACTCTTTTAGCGTTAGATAAAGCGGATGTGAGCTATCAGTGCATTGCGCCTAATATTCCTCAGCACCATGTGATTAACCATGCCACCGGAGAAGAAATGCCCGGTGAAAACCGTAATGTGCTGGTGGAAGCCGCACGTTTGGCACGAGGCGAGATTTTGGATTTGGCCCAAGCCAAGATGGAAGATTACGACGCCATTATTGTGCCGGGCGGGTTTGGCGTGGCCAAAAATCTCTGTGACTTTGCCTTTAAAGGTGCGGAGATGCAGATGAACCCAGCAGTGAAGGCTTTTCTTCAAGCCTTTCACCGGGCGAGCAAACCTGTGGGGCTAATTTGCATTGCGCCCACCATGAGTGCGGCAATTTTTGGTGAAGGCGTGCGTTGCACCATAGGGACCGACAAAGATACTGCCGCTGCGGTGGAGGCTATGGGCGCTGTGCATGAAGCAAAGCAAGTGCATGAGATTGCCGTGGATGAAGCCAATAAGCTTGTTACCACGCCAGCTTATATGGAGGCCACTCGCATTCGCGAAGCGGCCGGGGGTATTGAAAACCTGGTGCAAGAAGTATTGCGCTTAGCCCAAGCTAGCTAAGCGATTGTTCTGCCTGCTCATACTCCTCCATGGCCATGAGCAGGCGTTCTTCGAGTTCCTCATGCTCGTTATTGAGCTCGCCTTGGCGCTTTAATGTGGCCTGTAGCAGCTCGCTATTTTCTCCTTGATAGAGGTTTTCATCGTTCAGTTGCTCATTGATAGCACCAAGCGCTTCTTCGCACTTTGCTAGCTGTTTTTCGAGTTTGTCTAGCGCCTGTTTTAGCGGCCTAAGTTGGGCGCGCTTTTGCGCCGCTTGTTGACGTTTGAGGCGTGGGTCCTGGCGCTCTTCTTGGGAAGTCTCTACTGGAGTGGTGTCCGTTTTGCGGAACCTTTCTCTTAACCAGCGGGCGTAATCATTTAAATCACCTTCATAGGGCTTCGCTTCTCCTTCGGCCACGAGCCAAAGCTCATCCACAGTGGTGTCGAGCAGATGTCTGTCGTGCGATACCAACAACATGGCGCCGGTGTATTGCTGCAACGCATAGATTAATGCTTCACGCATTTCTAAATCTAGGTGGTTGGCAGGTTCATCAAGTAATAAGAGCGCGGGTTTTTTTTGAATTAAAAGCGCTAACGCTAAACGTGCTTTTTCGCCTCCAGAAAAGCGAGCCACAGTGGCGAACACATCATCACCGTGAAAACCAAAACGGCCAAGTTCGCTGCGCACTTGTGCTTCTTCCCATTGGGGTTGTGCTGCTTGCATTAGCTTTAGCGGGTGAGCATCTTGGGGCAAGGCGTCCACTTGTTGCTGGTGGAAGTAACCGATAATCAAATCGTTACCATAAACGCGCTCCCCCGCTAATGGGTCGAGTTCACCCACTAGGGTTTTGATAAGGGTGGATTTACCCGCGCCATTAGGGCCTAGCAAACCGATGCGGGTGTCGGGGCCAAGGGTGAGGTTCACTTGGTTAAGAATGTTTGTGTTGCCATAACCACAGTCCACTTGACGCAATTGCACCATGGGGTTGGGTAGTTTTTCGGGCTCATGGAAGGTAAAACTAAAACTCGCGGCTTCTTTAAGTGGCGCTTGGGCTTGCAAACGCTCTAACGCTTTAATGCGGCTTTGGGCTTGGCGTGCCTTGCTTGCTTTGGCGCGAAAACGGTCAATAAAGGCTTGTAAATGGGCTGCTTCTGCTTCTTGTTTGCGGTGTTCGCTTTCTTGTTGAGCTATGCGTTCGGCGCGTGTTTTTTCGAAAGTGGAGTAATCACCTGCATAAAGAGTGAGTCGTTGATGCTCAATGTGCAAAATATGGCTACAAAGAGCATTTAGGAAATCCCTGTCGTGGGAAATCAGCACCAAGGTGCCGGGGTAGCTGCGGAGCCAGTCTTCGAGCCATAAAACAGCATCTAAATCCAGGTGGTTGGTGGGTTCGTCCAGCAATAATAAGTCGGCATCGGCTAGCAGAACGCGGGCAAGGTTTAAGCGCATTCGCCAACCACCAGAAAAGCTAGCCACGGGTTGTTGTTGGGCAGACTCGCTAAACCCTAAGCCTGCTAAAATTGAAGCAGCACGGGCAGGAATGCTCCAAGCGTTCATAGCTTCAAGCTCGCTGTGGGCTTGTGCTATGGCATGCCCATCGCCCGCGGCATCAGCTTGGGCAAGGGCTGCTTGCTGAGCCCGATACGAGGTGTGACCATCGAGTACATAATCAATGGCAGCATCAGGCAGGGCGGGCACTTCTTGAGCCATGGTGCCAATGCGCCAGCCAGTTGGCTTTAGGTATTCGCCCTTGTCGGGCTCTACCACGCCATTGAGCAAGGCCATTAAAGAGCTCTTGCCGCAACCATTGCGACCCACTAAGCCTACTTTCCAACCAGGGTGCAAGGTGATATTAGCTTCATCCAGTAAGAGGCTAGTGCCGCGGCGTAGCGCAATGTTTTGTAAGTGCAACATGGGGGCTTGGTTAATCCTATGAAAAAATCGCAAGTGTAGTTAGGGTGGGGCTATTATGCACTTTTTCGGTGGGTTGCTCGATGAATAGCTTTTGGGATTTTGCTTTAACGCAGTGGCAAAAGCCGCAGGTAGAGGCCTTGGCGCTAGATGTGCAGCGGCAGCATGGTCCTGTGGTGTATTTTTTATTAGGTGCTTGGCTAGCGGAGCGCGGGCAGCCATATAGTCCGCCTTTGTTGGCAAGTATTAAGAAAAAGGTGGAGCCGATGGAGGCACAATTAACCAAGATGCGGGGTGAGCGCAGCACACTAACAGGCGCTGACAAGCAGGCTGCGTTAGCTAAAGAACTAGCGTTGGAAAAGCAGCTTTATCAGCAGCTAGCACGCATGGTGCCTGCGCCGGATAGCACCGTTAACCCGTCGCGGTTTTGCTGGTGGCATCAGTTTTTTCCCCACTGTGACGAGGCGCAATTTTCCATATGGCGCACTACATTGGGGCTAGATTAAAGCTGGCTCGGCATCAGCAGGGCCAGCTGGCGTTGAACTTCTAACCACTGATATATGCGTTGCCAATGCGCACTATCTTCTTTGTTACGGTTGTTGTTGAGTTCATGAATGCCGAGGCCCATGCCGCTAGCTTGCGGGTACATTTGGGTGTCGCGCAGGTGGGTTAAATAGGGAATCTTTAGCCTTAATAAAAACTTTTTGAGGTCATCAAAGAGCAGGGTGTTTTGATTAGCGCGATTCGCCACTATGCCAATGCGTCGCGGACGCTGGCGGTAACTTGGTGTTAGTAGTAGCTCTTTAATAAAACGTGTGGTGGCGTGGATATCAATAGGGCTAGGTAGCACCGGAATAAGAATCGCTTGGCTAGCACGTACTAAATGGTCGAGTGCTGGGCCTGTGGTGCCGGCTGGAGCGTCCATAATTATGTGGCTGTATTGCTGCAGTATGCGCTGGCGCACACGGCCATAGGAAATGGGCATTTCCTTGGGCCATTGTTGGCCATGAATATGCGGGGCGTTTTGTTTTTCACGCTGTTTTAGCCAGTACAAAGAGGATTCTAGCGGGTCTAAGTCGAGCAAGCTAACGCTGTGCTGATGTTGGCTTAGTATGCTCGCCGTATTAGTGGCCAAGGTGGTTTTGCCGCAACCCCCTTTAGCGTGAGCCACCAACACCACCATAGGTTCGCCCGCCTCAAGTACAGAGCGAAGAGGACGAATGTTGGGGCGCTGGTTTTTATGCAAAAACATGGAAAATTCCTAACTACTAATGTGCATAAGTTAGCCTACGTAAGGGGCTTTGCACAATTAGGCTGTTAATTGGTAGAGCTGAGCTCTGATTTGTCCCATGGTTTTTTCTTTTTTTAGCTGCCATTGAGCAGGCACTGGAGGAGCCGCAAGCTTGCTATCACTTTCCACATAAATTAAGGCGTTATTGGCGAGCCAAGGCTTGTTCATTAACGCGGCGCAGCACTTTTCTTGGAGTCCCAAGTGGTAAGGCGGGTCGATAAATACGAGATGGAAGGGGTGTTTGGGCGTTTCGTTTTTGAGCCAAACAAGGGCGTCTTGGCAAATAACAGTGCCCTGTGCACCAAGCACTGGGGTAAGGGCTGCGTTGAGCTGTTGACAGCGCTGCGGGGTGATATCTAAGAAAGTGGCATGGGCGGCCCCGCGAGAAACAGCCTCAGCACCTAACACCCCTGTGCCGGCAAAAGCATCGAGCACCTGGGCGCCGTTAAGCTCAAACTGTAGCCAATTAAATAGGGTCTCGCGTAAGCGGTCGCTGCTAGGGCGCACTTCACCCTTGGGGTCGCTAAAATTTAAACGGCGGCCGCGGTGGCGGCCTCCGATAATGCGCACGCTATTCTTGCTCATTTTGCTTGTCCCAGTCGGGGGCTTCAGGACCAATACTCACCATGACGAGCTGCTCAGGGTCAAGGTGTTTGGCAAAGGCCGCTTTGATATCCTGCGCGCTCACTTGCTGTAATTCATGGTGCAAATTAGCAAGATAATCTAACGGTAGGTTATAAAAACCAATCACGCTGAGCTGGCCCACTAGCGCACTGTTGGAAGCAGTGCTTAATGCAAAACTACCGGTGAGGTCGTTAATGGCAAGCGCCACTTGCGACTCTGTGGGGCCTTCCGCAATAAAGTCTTTTAATAAGCTGAGGGTAAGCGCTAAAGCGTCGTCTTTGTTGTTGTTTGCCGTTTGCAGTTGAATCGTAAAGGGCGCCGCCGCTGCCATGGGGCTAATGTTAGAGTAAATACCGTAAACCAGCCCACGTTTTTGGCGAACCTCATCCATCAAAATAGCGCTAAAACTGCCGCCACCTAAAATATGATTGCCCACGTATAAGGGAATGTAGTCGGGGTGCTCGCGGCCCACCACTTGGTTCCCCAAGGTGATATGAGTTTGGCTAGATTGAAAGGTGATATGTTCATGGCTTCCAGCTTGCGGCTGGGCTTGCGCAAGCGTTGGCGCCGCTTCACCTGCGGGGAGTTTGGCGGTAATGCGTTCGCTCAGCGTTTCTGCCTTCTCACGGCTAACATCCCCCACAATGGCAAGGGTGGCGTTGGCCGCGGTGTAATAGGTGTTATAGAAGTGGCGCAATGTATCGGTATTGATTTGCTGTAAGCTACTTTCCGTACCCAACGTGGGTTGCGCGTAAGGGTGCTGTTGAAACAGAGCCGCTTGAAAAGCGCGGCTTAGCTGAGGCCCAGGAGTTTGCTGCTGCATTTTTAATTGCTGTAGCGTGCGGGTTCGTAAACGTTCCAAGCTCTCTTGAGGGAAACTTGGTTCGGTGAGCACCTGGGTAAACAACGCTAGCGCTTTGTCGAGAATAGCTTCATCGGTGAGGGTGGTAAGAGAGGCCACAGCCATGTCTCGATAGCTATCTAAACTCAAATCCGCGCCAAGATTTTCGAAGGCGGTGGCCAAGGCGGTTACGTCGAGCTGTTCTGTGCCTTGGTCAAGCATGGCGTTGGTAAGCCGCGCAAGGCCAGCTAATTCGCCATCACGCGCTCCTCCTGCGTTGAATGTTAGGCGCACATCCAACATGGGCAATTGTTGTGTGGGTAAAAACAAAACCTTGGTGCCAGCCTGTGTCTCCCAAGTTTGGATGGCAAGTTTTGGCGCTTCGCTATGAGTGTTGATGTCGGCAAGAGAAGTGGGGAACACACCGGTTGCTTCTTTTAGCGAGGTACTGTCCTTGTCCGACTCAGCGAACATTAGCGCCCCAATCACAGAGGTCACCAGTAAAAAAACAATAAGTAGCGCAGGTAAACGGGAGGCAGACATTATTGTTCCTCCTTAAGTTGAGGTTGTACGTGGGCCACGGCCATGCGTTCGGGTATTAACCACCGCTGTGCGACCTTGCTCACCATGTCGGGGGTGATTTGAGCGAGTTTGTCGGCAAATTTGTCCGCTTCTTGCCAGTGGATGTTCGCCATGGCGTAATAGCCTAGCTCCATGGCTTGGCCAAACACAGAGTCCTGACCGAAAACTTTGCTTGCCAAAACCTGGGCGCGCACGCGCTCAAGCTCTGTTGTTGAGGGTGGCGTTGTTGCTATAAGCTCAATCTCTTCGATGAGTTTCTTTTCTAACAGGGTTAGGCTGACGTCTGGGTTGGCAGTGGCACGGATGGTAAATACACCATCTTCCCGCGCAACGCCTTGGTAGCTAGCGCCGGCACCAGCGGCTAGGCGTTGGCCGCGCACAATGTTGCTTTCAATGCGGGCGCTGTAACCACCGTCTAATACACCGGCAAGCATTATTAAGGCATAGAAATCCTCATCATCGGTGGCAGTCGCTAAAGAGGGCACATTCCAACCCATGTATAAGGTGGGAACCTGCACAGCGAGTTGAAGATTTAGGCGCCGCTCGCCCGCAGGGGGAGCTAGCTGTGGTGCAGGCCTGTGGGGTAAGTTTTTTGTTTTAAGTGCACCAAAATATTTTTGCACCAACTGCTGCGTTTCTTCAGCGTTAACATCGCCGGCCACTACAACCACCGCATTGTTGGGGGCGTACCATTGCTCGTACCAATGCATAGCTTGGCTTGGCTCATAGCCTTCAATGTCTCGTTGCCAACCAATAACGGGGTGAGCGTAGCCAGTGCCCGGGCGTAAAATGGCCGCAAACTTTTCCCAAGCAAGTGCATTAGGATTGTCATCGGTGCGCTGGCGCCTTTCTTCATGAACAACCTTGGCTTCGCGGTAAAATTCATCCTCATGAATCACTAAATTAGCCATGCGTTCAGCTTCTAGCTCTAGGGCCAAAGGCAAGCGGCTCGCTTCGTACTCTTGGTAATAACCCGTGTACTCGTAAGAAGTAAAAGCATTGGTGCGACCGCCGTAACGAGCAACTAGCTCTGTGTATTCACCAGGCGTGAGGTGTTTGGTGTGTTTAAACAGCATGTGTTCAAGCATATGGCTGATACCTGTCATACCGGCGGGTTCATCTATGCTGCCGACTCGGTACCACACCATGACGGTGACTACCGGAGCTCTGTGGTCTTCGCGTACAATAACGTCGAGGCCGTTATCCAAAGTGTAGCTGTAAGTGCGAGACTCCGACATTGAGCTAGCCCATGCAAACGTGCTTTGCAGGACAACAAAAAGTGCTAGTAGTAAGACTCGTTTTGGCACCGTGCCTCCTTATTCATTATTTGCACACACTTTATAACAGCCGCCTTTAGGGGTTTATGTTACATTCTCATTTTATTCGCCTAAGTGCTTGGAGCATTGGCGGGTGATAGGATACCACTCGGCAGCGTCTCATAGAAAAGTATTGCTGCCTTTTATTGATGACTTATTGAAAGACCACTTATGACAGACGAAGTTTCTAACGTAGACGAGCAAGAAACGCAAAACGAGGGCGGCTTTTGGCGCCGTATGCGTAAAGGGCTAGGCCGAACCCGTGAGGGCTTTGGTAAGAGCATGGTTGACCTTTTGGTGGGTGCCAAAGAAATCGATGATGAAATCTTCGATGAAATTGAGACCCAGCTGTTGGTGGCAGATGTGGGGGTTGAAGCCACAGATGTCATCATTCAGGCGCTGACGGATAAGGTAAGTCGAAAAGAATTAATCGACTCCGATGCTTTATTCGCTGCGCTAAAAGAAGAATTGCGCGCTTTGCTAAAACCTGTGGAGCAACCCTTCCATTTGCCCGCGGACGTATCACCTTACGTGATTCTGGTGGTGGGTGTGAATGGCGTGGGCAAAACCACCACGATTGGCAAGCTAGCCATGCGCTTGCGCCGTACTGGAAAATCAGTGCTGCTTGCAGCGGGCGATACGTTCCGCGCCGCAGCTGTGGAGCAGCTGCAAGTGTGGGGCAAGCGTAATGGTATTAACGTGATTGCTCAACATAGTGGTGCAGATTCTGCTTCAGTGATTTTTGATGGCGTACAAGCTGCTCAAGCACGTAATGTTGATGTGTTAATCGCCGATACTGCAGGACGCTTGCACACTCGCGCCAACTTAATGGAAGAGCTTACGAAAGTGACGCGCGTGATGAAAAAGCAAATTCCTGATGCACCTCATGAGGTATTGCTAGTGCTAGATGCGGGCACCGGTCAAAATGCCATTAATCAAGCGTTGGAGTTTCGCGAGGCAGTGGGCGTAACAGGGCTGGTGCTTACTAAACTCGATGGTACAGCTAAAGGCGGTATTTTATTCGCTTTGGCGCAGCGCATTGGTTTGCCCATCCGGTTTATTGGCGTGGGTGAGCAGCTTGAAGACTTGCGCCCCTTTGATGCGGATGCCTTTGTCGATGCATTGTTTGATGATGTTGTGGCCAATATAGAGTAAGCATCATGATTGAGTTCTTGCAGGTGAGTAAGCGTTACCCGGTGGCAGGCGGTTATCGCGATGCTTTGAGCCGAGTGAGTTTGCGTCTGAACGCGGGCGAACTCACTTTTCTCACCGGCCATTCGGGGGCGGGTAAAAGCACCCTGCTCAAGCTCATTATGATGATTGAAAGGCCCACCGCTGGCGATATTCGTGTGCACGGACAAAGCCTTAATCATATTAATACGTCGGGGATTCCCTACTGGCGCAGAAAAATAGGCATGGTGCACCAAAACCACCAATTATTATTCGACCGCACTGTGCACGATAATGTGGCGTTACCATTGATTATTGCAGGGTTTTCGCCCAAAGACGCTAGCCGCCGAGTGAGTGCTGCTTTAGACAAAGTGGGGTTGTTGGATAAACAGCATTTAAACCCACTAATGCTGTCCGGTGGAGAGCAGCAGCGTGTGGGTATTGCACGCGCCGTGGTGAATAAGCCCCCCTTATTGCTTGCTGATGAACCCACTGGAAACCTAGACCCAGCGTTGTCCGCAGAAATTATGGATTTATTCCAGGATTTTGCCCGCGTGGGTGTTACGGTGCTTATTGCCACTCACGATTTAGTGTTGATTCAAGAATATCAGCATCGTTGCTTGCAATTAGAGCAAGGGCGATTGGTGGCTTCTTAAGGGAGAGTATATGGCGCGTCACGGTAGTAAAAAGGCTTCGCCCCAACCCAAGGGGGCTCGCCGCACAGAGCAACGCTGGCAAGACCAGCTGCAAGCGTGGCAGTTACATCACAAGGCATCAGCCCGCGACGCATGGCAGCGCCTACTTAAAGCACCGTTAGCTACGTTTATGACAGTGCTAGTGATTGCTATCGCTTTAGCGCTTCCTGCCGGATTAAGTGTGTTGCTGACCAACGCCCAGCAGGCCACACAAGGCTGGGATGGTAATGCGCATTTATCGGTGTTTTTGAAGCAGCAAACTTCCCCCCAAACGCAACAGGCGTTAGCTGATAAGTGGCGTGCGCGGGAAGATATTCAGCGGGTGGAGGTTGTAAGCAGTGAGCAGGCTTTAGAGGAGTTTAAAACACTTTCTGGTTTTGGCGACGCCTTGGATGCCTTGCCCGAAAACCCTTTGCCGCCGCTGCTTATGGTGTACCCTAAATCCACAGATGCGGTGGCACTAGAGCAACTGAGCCAAGAGCTAGAAAAAGCCGAAGGCGTAGATTTGGTGCAATTAGATGTGCTTTGGGTTAAGCGTTTGCATGCCATGTTAGAAACAGTGGGGCGAATAGTGAGCGTGCTGACATTAGCGTTAGCAGTGGCGGTGGTACTGGTGGTGGTCAACACAATTCGCTTGGGCATTGAGAGCCGCCGCGAAGAAATTGTAGTGGTAAAGATTGTGGGCGGTACAGACGGTTTTGTGCGCCGTCCATTTTTATACACCGGGTTTTGCTACGGCGTGTTAGGCGGTTTATTGGCCGTGGTTTTAGTGCAGCTGGCATTGTTTTGGGTGGGCCAGCCCGTGGATGAACTTATTTTGCTCTATGAAAGTCAATTCATCTTGGTGGGTATTGGTTGGACGAACGTGGTGGTGGTGCCTATTTTTGCAGGCCTGCTCGGGCTTATAGGTGCTTGGTTAGCCGTGTCTCGTCATATTCAAGACGTGGATCCGTACCTGCTCTAGCAAAGTTGTTGTAGCCTGAGGGAACTTTTGCTACTTTTAGCACTCTGTGTATTAGAGTGCTAATTGGCAGCCGATTTACATATATAAAGGAGTGCACATGACTCAACAATTACAAAAGTGGGAAGCTGTGCCGTTACTTGCACCAGGTGCCAACCTTGATGCTTATATTCAAGCAGTCAGTGCCGTACCTGTGCTAACAGTGGAAGAAGAACAGGAGCTGGCACGCAATTGGTTTGAACACGAGGACGTGGAAGCCGCGCGAGGCTTAGTACTAGCGCATTTGCGTTTTGTGGTGCACATTGCACGCAGTTATACAGGTTATGGTTTACCTCTTGCTGATTTAGTACAAGAGGGTAACGTGGGCCTAATGAAGGCCGTGAAACGCTTTGATCCAAATGTAGGAGTGCGCTTGGTGAGCTTTGCAGTGCACTGGATTAAAGCAGAAATTCATGAATATGTGATTCGCAATTGGCGCGTGGTGCGGGTGGCCACCACCAAGGCGCAGCGTAAACTTTTCTTTAATCTGCGTGGCGCTAAAAAAGAGCTTGCCCGTCTAACCTTGGACGAATCTAAGCGTGTTGCCGAAGATTTAGGCGTGCGCGTAGAAGACGTGCAAGAGATGGAAAAACGCTTGGGTGCGTATGATGCCTCTTTTGATGGGCCCATGGACGATGATGACGATAACGCTTATCACCCAGCGCAATACTTAGAAAGCCAGACGCAAGATCCTGCTGATATTGTGGCGAATGAAGATTGGGAAGCGCAAAATAGCCGTTATCTGACAAAGGCTTTGTTTGAGCTTGATGATCGCAGTCGCGAAATTGTTGAAAGCCGTTGGCTGGCTGATCAAAAGAGCACGCTGCAAGAGCTCGCGGATAAGTATCAAGTATCTGCAGAGCGCATTCGTCAAATTGAGAGTGCGGCGATGAAAAAACTACGAGCCGCCATGGTGGCATAGTTAGCCAACTGTATAAAACGCCGCCTTAGGGCGGCGTTTTTGTCTGAGAATATCTATGGGCATGAAAACTTGGTTTGTTATCGGGGCCTTGGGGGTGGCATTGGCCATTGCTCTTGGCGCATTTGGTGCCCATGGCCTGGTGAAACGTGTAGGGCCTGAGCAGCTAGCGGTGTGGAAAACCGCCACGGATTATCACCTGTATGCAGCATTAGGTTTGTTAGTAATGGGTGTTATGCTGCGGTTGTTTCCCGAGAGCAACGGCGTTAATCATTCTGCTATGCTATTGGCGGTGGGGGCCATCCTATTTAGTGGCAGCTTATATTTGCTGGTGCTCACTGGCCAGCGTTGGCTCGGCCCCATTACGCCCCTAGGTGGGCTCACCATGATAGTGGCTTGGTTGAACTTGGCATGGGTTGCATGGAGGTTGTAATGAAAGAAATACAATTAAATGGTGACAGCTACACCTTTGCGGGTGCTACTATTAATGATTTGCTCGCTGAACTGGCGCTAGCGGGGCAGCGTTTAGCGGTGGAAGTGAACGGTGACATTGTTTCCCGTGACAGCCACCGTGAATACACCATCGATGCCGGTGATACAGTAGAAATTGTTCAAGCAATTGGTGGTGGTTGATTCACCACCGTAAACATCAGTCGTAATAAAAGCGATATAGCTCATGGCACACTCAGAAACTTGGCAAGTTGGTACTTATAGCTTTCGATCACGCCTTTTAGTCGGTACGGGGAAATATAAGGATTTTGCAGAAACAAAAGCCGCTATTAGTGCTAGTGGCGCAGAAGTAGTCACGGTGGCAATTCGTCGCACCAATATTGGGCAGCATGCAGATGAGCCTAATTTGCTCGACGTAATCTCACCTAAAGAATTTACCTTGCTGCCTAACACCGCAGGCTGCCACACAGCAGAAGAAGCGGTGCGTACCTGCCGTTTGGCGCGGGAACTATTAGATGGACACGACCTCGTTAAGCTAGAAATTCTTGGTGACGACAAAACCCTTTATCCCAATATGCACCAAACTTTGCTTGCCGCAGAGCAATTGGTGGCTGATGGCTTTCAGGTGATGGTGTATATGAATGATGACCCCATCGCTGCGCAAACTTTAGAACAAATGGGATGTGTGGCCATTATGCCCTTGGGCTCTTTAATTGGTTCGGGTCTTGGCATTTTAAACCCTCACAACCTGCGTCTGATTATTGAAGAAGCTAAAGTGCCAGTGATTGTGGATGCGGGTATTGGCACCGCAAGTGATGCGGCTAAAGCCATGGAAATGGGGTGCTCGGGAGTGTTGCTGAATTCTGCTATTGCCATGGCGGAGCAGCCTGTACTGATGGCCGAGGCCATGGCCGCAGCGGTGGAAGCGGGGCGAAAAGCTCACTTAGCAGGCCGCATGTTTAAGCGCGCTTATGCGAGCGCTTCTTCCCCTATAGAAGGTGTGGTGCGCTAAACGTTTCTGAAATTTCTTCATGTTTTAGTTAGGCTTGTTGGCTTTGGTTGAACACTTGCCCTTGGGAGTGCTGTTGCAGAGCGCAAATAAAGCACAAGGGCAGCGTTGCAAACGCATTGATAGGAGAGAAAAATGCCAAAGCCGTTGCGCCTTGTCGCCTTGTTAGGTGGCGCAATTATAACCGCGCCCGCTCTAGCAGAAGATGCCGGTCTTACTGCACTGCAACAACAAGTAGAGCAAATGCAGGCCCAAATCGATGCCTTAGAAGAGGCCGCACAGCCTGAAGCAAGCCAAGACGGCATTCATGTGGGCGGCGCCGTGCGTTTTACTGCTAAGTACGAAGAATATAACGCAACGAGCAAGCGCACCGACGGCGCGGTGGAAATGGATACCTTTCGTTTAAATCTTGATGGCACCATTGGCGGCGTTATCCTTTCTGCAGAGTACCGCCATTATGATTATATGGATGTGATTCACCACGCTTGGATTACTACATAAACGTGAGGGAAAATCCCACCTCCATAAAGATATACAGGCATCTGACAAGGATATCCAGCAGAGGCCATGACATTGATGAGGTCAAGAACAAGTTTGACTCGTTGCTGTCTGGAAAGTCAATTGTTATACTGGACGAAGTTGATTTTCTCCAGGATTATGA
>DAHVSB010000038.1 GCA_027324795.1 Alcanivoracaceae bacterium | reverse complement strand
TCTTGCAGATAATGAAAGACGCTGGCGCCGTAATACAGCACGTTTTCGCAAGTTGGATGAATTGTATCGCCGTGTGGTGGCACTGGAAAAGCAGCAACAAAACCACGATTAAATTTGCGCTGCAACAAATACGTAATGAGAGGCCCAAGTTCGGGTGAGATGACGTAGCTATGATGAATATTAATGAGTTGAAGAAGTATCTCCCGCAACGCTACCCCTTTTTGTTGGTGGACAGAATCTTAGAACTGGTTCCCGGTGAAAAAGTTGTAGGTATTAAAAATGTTACTGTCAACGAACCATTCTTTAATGGGCATTTCCCTGACGACCCCGTGATGCCGGGTGTCTTGCTCATCGAAGCCATGACACAAACCGCAGGCGTTTTAGGTTTTGTTTCAGAGAATAAAAGCCCTGCAGAAGGATATAACTATTTGTTGGTGGGCGCAGATAAAGCACGCTTTAAGCGTCCTGTGACCCCAGGCGATCAGTTGGTGATGCACGCACGTTTAGTTACCCGTAAGCGCAATGTTCTTAAATTTAGCTGTGAAGCTTATGTGGAAGATCAATTGGTGGCTAGCGTAGAAACTTTGGTTGCTGAGCAAAAAGTTGATGTGTAAGCCAAGTGCTAATGCAAGCAAAACAAATAATAAAGTAATCAGTGACTTTGGGGCTTGAGCAAAATGATACACGCAACTGCCATTATTGATAAAAGCGCTAACCTCGGTCGCAACGTGAGCGTGGGTGCTTACAGTATCATTGGTCCCGAGGTTACCATCGGTGATAACACTGTGGTGGGTCCCCATGCTGTTATCAAAGGGCCTACTGTAATTGGCGAGAACAACCAAATTTTCCAGTTCACATCCATTGGCGAAGACTGCCAAGATAAAAAGTACCGTGGTGAACCCACGCGCTTAGAAATTGGTGATAACAATGTGATTCGTGAGCACGTCACTATCCACCGAGGCACTGTGCAAGACAACAGTTTAACTCGCATTGGTAATAACAACTTATTTATGGTGGCGGTGCATGTGGCCCATGACTGCATCATTGGTAGCGATAATATTTTTGCAAACACCTGTGGGATTGCTGGGCATGTGCATATTGGTGATGGTGTGCTGCTTGGCGGTATGACGGGGGTGCATCAATTTTGCAAAATTGGCTCTTATGCCATGACAGCCGGTTGTTCCTTGGTGCTTAAGGATGTGCCTGCCTATGTAATGGTGGGCGGTAACCCAGCGACGGCTAGAAGTATGAACTTTGAAGGAATGCGTCGCCGAGGTTGGAGCAAAGAAGTGATTCAACAGCTGCGTAATGCTTATAAAGTTGTTTACCGACGCGGCAACACCTTGAATGAAGCCATTGATCTTTTAGAACAAGAGCAACAAAGCCCTGAGCTCAGCGTTTTTATTGAGTCGCTGCGACGTTCAGAGCGAGGTATTACTCGTTAGCTTTTTGCCCTAATTAAGGGCGATATCGAACTTCATACTAAGCCCATTAGGAGACGCCTAGATGGCACAACCGAGTGCACAATTGGTGATTGCTATCGTGGCCGGTGAAACTTCCGGTGATATATTAGGCGCCGGCTTGATGCGCGCCTTGCGTGAGTATTACCCAGACGCCAAGTTCATCGGTGTGTGCGGCCCCCTAATGGAAGCCGAAGGCGGCGAAAGCTTGTTTCCCATGGAGTCGCTCTCCGTGATGGGAATAACAGAGGTGCTGCCAAAGCTACCCGAGCTGTTCCGCTTACGCCGTGAGCTAGTGGACTTTATATTAGCGGCTCAGCCGGCAGTATGTATCACCATTGATTCCCCAGACTTTACCCTAGGTGTAGCTCAACGTTTGCGCCGTGAAGGCGTGCGCACCGTACATTATGTGAGTCCTTCCATTTGGGCATGGCGTAAGGGGCGGATAAAAACCATTAAAGCAGGGGTGGAACACATGCTCACCTTGCTTCCATTTGAACCCGATATATATATGCAAGCTGGCGTACCGGCCACATTTGTAGGGCACCCCTTGGCGGATGATATTCCCATGGAGGTTGACCAAGCACAGGCGCGACGAGCCCTAGGCTTAGCAGAGCAAGGGCGCGTGCTAGCTGTATTGCCAGGCAGCCGCGGCGGTGAAGTGCGGCGCTTGCTGCCTGATTTTTTACAGGCTGTTAGGCTATTAAAACAGCACTATCCCGAGCTACAAGTGGTGATTCCTGCAGCCAATGAGTTGCGTAAACAGGAAATTAAGGCGGGCATTCAGGCAGCGGGCTTAGAAAATATGTTGGTGCTAGATGGGCAAAGTCGCACTGTGATGGCGGCGGCAGATGTATTGATGATGGCATCGGGCACCGCCACACTAGAGGGCGCCTTATACAAAAAGCCCATGGTGGTGGGGTATCGTTTGGGGCCTATTACTTATTGGCTGTTGTCGCTATTGATTCGGGTTAAGCACGTATCTTTGCCTAATTTATTGTGCCCGACACCTTTAATTCCAGAATTAATTCAACAACATATGACTCCAGAAAGCCTATGCGCCGCCGTGCTTAATTGGTTTGAGAACCCCGCCCAAGTCAGTGCGCTACAACGTAGCTTTACAGAGCTGCATCTGCAGTTACGCCAAAATGCTAGCGCTACAGCAGCGCAGGTGGTGCGCCAGTTGATTGAGGTGCCACAATAATGCACCCTTTTGCTGAATATGAACTCGATGAACCTTGGGTGCCGCGCAGGTTTCAGTGGCAGCCAGGAGTCTTGATTGCAGGTGTGGATGAAGTAGGGCGAGGCCCTTTGGTCGGCGCTGTGGTCACGGCGGCGGTGATTCTTGACCCTAACAAACCCATTGAAGGGTTGAATGACAGTAAAAAACTCACTGAAAAGAAACGCCAGGCCTTGGCAGTGGAAATCAAACAAAAGGCCTTGGCTTATAGCTATGGGCGCGCAGAGCCTGGCGAAATTGATGAGCTGAATATTTTGCACGCCACCATGTTGGCTATGCAGCGGGCGGTGAAGGCCTTACCACAGCAGCCTTATGCCATCGCAGTGGATGGTCATCGCTGTCCTGAGTTTGCCGTGCCTGCAGAAGCCGTGGTAAAGGGTGATGGCAGGGTGCCAGCCATCAGTGCCGCTTCAATTTTGGCAAAGGTGGCTCGCGATGCAGAAATGCTAGCATTGCATCAGCGTTATCCTGAATATGGTTTCGACCGTCACAAGGGCTATCCCACCCAGGCGCACTTGGCCGCGCTTGCCACCCATGGCGCCATTATGGAACACCGGCGCTCCTTTGCACCCGTGGCGCGCGCCCTAGGCATAGACACACATCATTAAGAGACATTCCATGACAGACCCCAGCTTTGTGCATTTGCGCTTACATACAGATTATTCGTTAGTGGATGGCGTAATACGGGTGAAACCGTTGGTGAAGCGCTGCGCTGAGCTGAATATGCCGGCGGTGGCCGTGACCGATGATTCAAACCTGTTTGGTTTAATCAAGTTTTATGATGCCGCCATGAAGGCAGGGGTTAAGCCTATCGCTGGGGCCGACCTATGGGTGCAGTTTGAAGGTATAGAAGGCGCCACGCCAGTATGCGTTTTGGTGCAAAACACCCAAGGCTATAAAAACCTTACCGTATTAATTTCCCGCGCTTGGCAACTGAACCAGCAACACGGCAAAGCTTTGGTGAAGGCTGAGTGGCTAGCGGAGTTAAACGATGGCTTGATTTTATTATCAGGGGGAACCTTCGGCCCTGTGGGCCGTTTATTGTTAAGTAACCGAGTGGAGCAAGCCACGCAACTGGCTGCTTGGTGTGCTCGCCACTTTCCGAACCGTTTTTACTTAGAAGTACAAAGAGCCAGTCGTCCTGGCGACGAGGAGTGCCTGCACGCTTCTGTGGACTTAGCTACTGAACTTGGGCTGCCCATTGTTGCCACTAATGATGTGCGCTTTATGAGTGCGGAGGATTTTGAAGCCCACGAGGTGAGGGTCTGTATTCACGAGAGCTTCACCCTTGAGGACCCGCGTCGTGAAAAACGCTATACGGAAGAGCAATACCTAAAATCTCCCGAGGAAATGGCGGAGCTTTTTAGTGATTTACCTGAGGCTTTGGCTAACACAGTGGAAATTGCCAAACGCTGCTCCATTGATATTGAGCTTGGCAACAACTATCTGCCTGACTTCCCCGTGCCCGAGGGCATGACCATTGCCGAGTATTTTGAAAAAGTGTCCTATGAAGGGCTCGAGAAGCGCCTTGAGGGAGTGCTAGATCCTAACGCTTCAGATTATGTGGAGCGCAAACAAAAATACTTGGACCGCCTTGCTTTTGAGCTCAACGTTATTAATCAAATGAAGTTCCCCGGTTACTTCTTAATTGTGTCGGACTTTATTCGTTGGGCGAAGCAAAACGATATTCCCGTGGGGCCTGGGCGGGGGTCGGGGGCAGGTTCTTTGGTGGCTTGGGTGCTTGAAATTACCGATCTTGACCCATTGCAATATGATTTGCTGTTTGAACGTTTCCTTAATCCTGAACGGGTATCCATGCCAGACTTTGATGTGGACTTTTGCATGGAACAGCGGGATGACGTGATTGCTTACGTGGCGCGCACCTATGGCCGCGAAGCTGTGGGTCAAATTGTTACCTTTGGCACCATGGCCGCTAAGGCGGTGGTGCGAGATGTGGCACGGGTGCAAGGCAAGCCCTATGGATTGGCGGATCGCTTATCCAAGATGATCCCCGGCACGCCTGGCATGACGCTGAAAAAAGCCCGAGAACAGGAAGATGTGCTTGAGGAGTTTTTAAGCGGTGAGCCCCATGGTGACCAAGAAGCTGCTAATGAAATTTGGGAAATGGCGGTAAAGCTTGAGGGTCTCACCCGCAACGTGGGGCGCCACGCAGGGGGGGTGGTAATTGCCCCTGGAAAGCTCACGGATTTTGCCCCCCTGCATTGCGACGAACAGGGCGATAATCTCGTCACCCAGTTTGATAAAGACGATGTGGAAGCCGCGGGCCTAGTGAAGTTTGATTTCTTAGGTTTAAGAACCCTCACCATTATTGATTGGGCCATTAAGGCGGCCAATAAAAAGCGCGCTAAGGAAGGGCTTGAGCCCATCACCAGCAGCGATATTCCCCTCGATGATGCGGATACCTTTGAGCTATTAAAGCGCGGAGATACCACCGCTGTGTTCCAGTTGGAATCCTCTGGCATGAAGGAGCTGATTAAAAAGCTCAAGCCCGATGTGTTTGAAGACATTATTGCTCTAGTGGCCTTGTATCGCCCAGGCCCGCTGGAGTCGGGCATGGTGGATAACTTTATTAACCGTAAGCACGGTCGCGAGCCCTTAGCTTACCCAGATCCGCAATACCAACACGAGCTTTTGCAGCCCATTCTTGAGCCCACTTATGGGGTGATTTTATACCAAGAACAGGTGATGCAGATTGCACAGGTGTTGGCCGGCTACTCCCTAGGTCAAGCGGATTTATTGCGCCGCGCTATGGGCAAAAAAGACGTGGAAGAAATGGCCGCTCAGCGCAAAGCCTTTGAAGAGGGTGCGCGAGCTAATGGTGTTGATGGCGAACTGGCTATCCGTATCTTTGACTTGGTGGAAAAATTCGCAGGGTATGGTTTTAACAAGTCGCACTCAGCGGCCTATGCCTTAGTGGCGTACCAGACAGCGTGGTTAAAAGTGCATTACCCCGCCGAGTTTATGGCGGCGGTGATTTCTGCGGAGATGCACAACACGGATAAAGTGGTGACCTTTGTGGATGAATGCCACAGCATGGGGTTGAAAGTGCTTCCTCCCGAGGTGAATAATTGTGGCTACCGCTTTATCGCCAACGATGAAGGCCACGTGGTGTACGGCCTTGGCGCCATTAAGGGGCTGGGTGAAGGCCCCATCGAGGCCATTGTGCAAGCCCGCGATGAAGGCGTGGTGTTTGAAAACTTGTTTGATTTTTGCCGCCGCGTGGATATGAAACGCATGAATCGTCGCTCCATGGAAGCTTTGGTAAAAGCCGGTGCGCTAGACCAGCTAGGTCCTAACAAACATTTTGATGATAGGGCTTCCTTGCTTGCCAGCCTTCCCGATGCCATGAAAGCAGCGGAGCAGGCAAGTGAAGACGAAGCAGCTGGTATGGGGGATTTATTTGGTGGCCCAGCAGCGGACGACGCCATAGTGGCCGAGGTGGTTTGGAAAACCCTGCGCCCTTGGAATGATGAAAACCGCTTGAACGGTGAGAAAGATACGCTAGGTTTATTCTTAACTGGGCATCCCATCGACCAGTTTGAGAATGAGCTAGGCCGTTTTGTGAGCTCTCGCTTTAATCGTTTAACCCCCACTGAGAAAGGCCACGTGGCCACAGTGGCGGGGCTGGTGGTGCAGCTGCGCATCACTCGCAGTAAACGCAGTGGTGAGCGCATGGCCTTTATGACGCTCGATGATAAAACTGGCCGTGTGGAAGTGTCTGTATTTGGGCGTGTGTTTGCAGAATTTGCCGATGTTATCGAAAAAGACGCTTTGCTAGTGGTGCGTGGGGCAGTGCGCCCTGATGAATACACCGGCGGTGTTAGTATCCTTGCCGATGAAATCCTCACCATGGCCCAAGCACGGGAGCGCTTTGCGCGACGGCTACGCCTGCGGTTAACGGTGAGCGAGGAACTGCCGCAGCAGCTACGCGAATTCCTTGGACCTTATCAAGGTGGAAGTTGCCCCGTGTTGGTGGAAATCGAACACCCTGAGGCAAAGGCTGAAGTCACCTTGGGCGAGGCCTGGCGTGTGCGCCCAGAGCAAGCATTGCTCCACACCCTATGGGACGAGCTTTCTCCTGAGCAGGCAACAATTGACTACTAAAGTGTTACAAAAAACGAATATTCCCCTTGGTTTGGGCTCAAATCTCGACCACACCATGGATTTCTTAGTACACTGCCCCAAAATTTAATGGTAGAGGCTGATTATGAACCCCAACTTTCTTGATTTCGAGCAACCGATTGCCGAACTAGAAACTAAAATTGAGGAGTTGCGCCACGCAAGCACGGACGTGGACGTAAATATTTCAGATGAAATCCGACGCCTAGAAGAAAAGAGTCAGTCTCTCTTAGAATCGGTTTTTGGCGGCTTAACCCCATGGCAAATTTCACAGTTGGCACGCCACCCGCTAAGACCGCACACATTGGATTACATTGGTTTAATTTTCGATGAATTTGATGAGCTTCATGGCGATAGAACCTTTGCTGATGACCCCGCCATTGTGGGCGGGATCGCGCGCTTGAATGGTGAGCCTGTAATGGTGATTGGCCACCAAAAGGGCCGTGAGGTAAAAGAAAAAGTGCGTCGCAATTTTGGCATGCCCAAACCAGAAGGGTACCGCAAAGCCTTGCGTTTAATGGAGATGGCTGAGCGTTTTAACCTCCCCATCCTCACTTTTATTGATACACCGGGGGCTTTTCCAGGTATTGATGCAGAGGAGCGGGGCCAAAGTGAAGCTATTGCTCGCAACTTGCTAGTGATGTCTAACTTAAAGGTGCCCATTATTGCCACCGTGATTGGTGAGGGCGGGTCTGGGGGAGCCTTAGCCATTGGTGTTTGTGACCATTTGCAAATGTTGCAATACAGCACTTATGCGGTGATTTCCCCCGAAGGCTGCGCTTCTATTTTGTGGCGCAGCGCAGAAAGGGCGCCAGAAGCGGCTGAGGCTATGGGTATTAATGCTGAGCGTCTGCATGAGTTAGGCATTGTGGATACTGTGGTGCCAGAGCCCTTAGGAAGTGCCCATCGTGACTATGAAGCCACGGCTGAGGCTATTCGCTCGGCTTTAATCGCGCAGCTAGAGCATTTGAAAACCTTGCCAGTGGAAGAGCTGGTGGAGCGCCGCTATCAGCGCTTGATGTCCTATGGCAATGTGGAGCAGCATGGCTAGCACTCCTGCTGCTTTGGCTCAAGCCTTGGTGGCGCACTGTGAACACTATCTTGCCACCATTAAAGGCCCTCTTACGCTTGGTTATAGCGGAGGGCTTGATTCCACCGTACTCCTTCACGCTCTTTTGCGGGCGGGCGCTCAACAACGATTAACCGCCGTGCATATTCATCATGGGTTACAACCCTTAGCAGACACTTGGTTAGCATATTGTGAGCAAGAGTGCGCGCGATTAGGGGTGGACTTTGCGGCGGTGGCATTGCATTTACCGGGTACTGCAAATGTGGAGGGGAGGGCACGTCGAGAACGGCGTCTGGCGTTATTGCAGCACACCTCGCCACAGGGTTGTTTGGTGTTGGCGCAGCACCAAAACGACCAAGCAGAAACCTTGCTATTGCAGTTGCTGCGTGGTGCAGGCCCCCAAGGCCTTAGCGCCATGCAACCATGCAGTGAGTACCAAGGCCATACCCTTTGGAGACCATTACTGGGTTTTTTACGCAAGGACTTGGCCCAAATCGCTCAGCATTGGCAGCTGCATTGGGTGGAAGACCCCACCAATCAGGACCTTGAACCCGACCGCAATTACTTGCGCCAGTTTATTATTCCCAAGCTTGAACAGCGCTGGCCGCAATTGGTACCTACCTTGGCGCGTAATGCTCAGCTGCAGCAGGACGCGGTGCAGCTACAAAAACAAATAGCAGCTCAAGATTGGCAACAGTTGGCTGATTCCCAAGGCGGAATCTCGATTGCTGAATTGTTAGCACTTAGCCCTGAGCGCCAACGAAACCTATTGTATCGATGGGTGTTGGCTCGCGGTATGCAGCCCCCGAGTCAGAAAGTTTTAAATCGTGTTTGGCAAGAACTGTTGCTAGCCCGTGCCGATGCCAGTCCGCAAGTAACTTGGCCTGAGGGCCTTTTTTGCCGCCATGCGGGTCGCTTGTTTTTGTTAACCCCGCAAGAGGCTGCTGCCACCTTATCGAAGAAAGAGATACAGCTAGTGCCACAAGCGCGCTACCAATGGGGGCAAGGCACCTTGATGGTGGATAAAGCTAAAAAGCTGGAGTCGCACCAAGCGCTGTGTTTGCCACTGGGCGTGAAACATCTCACGTTAGCCCCTGTGCCCAAAGGAGCCAAACTCTATGTTAAGGGCCTACACCGCCAAGTTCGTGAGGTGTGGCGTGCCCTTGGATTAGCCCCTTGGCAACGTTTACAAACGCCAGGATTATTTTACCAGGGTCAGCTTGTGGCTGTGGTAGGAGTAGGGGTGAATGATGAGTTCAGCGTGGAGCCAGAAGCTGATTCTTGGGTGCTCAGTTGGCAGTGGACAGAACCCAAAAGTCAATGGTGATGCCATAAAAATTGCTTCCTCTGATTGAGGCAAGCGGCGCGCTCTGTTACTATTTACCCCCGTCCTAGTTCAATCAGCTCCTTGTTTTTATTGTTATAACCCAGCCAGTGGCGCATTGGTGATGATTGGGCGTTTTTTCTATTAATGCTAGGTAGTATCTAGCTTGGCCTATATAGCGGTGGTTACATGACACGATACATTTTTGTGACGGGTGGCGTGGTATCGTCACTGGGTAAGGGTATTACAGCCGCTTCTCTAGCCACCCTGCTAGAGGCGCGTGGTTTAAACGTTACCATGCTTAAAATGGATCCTTACATTAATGTGGATCCAGGCACCATGAGCCCTTACCAGCACGGTGAAGTGTTTGTAACCGAGGATGGCGCCGAAACGGATTTGGATTTAGGCCACTATGAGCGTTTTATTCGCACCCGCTTAAAGCGCGTTAATAGTTTTACCACCGGGCGCGTGTACCAAGACGTACTCGACAAAGAACGCCGTGGCGAATATTTGGGCGCCACGGTGCAGGTGATTCCCCATATCACCGATGAAATTAAACTCAAAATCCAGCGTGGCGCCGGCGATGCAGATGTGGCCATTATTGAAATTGGTGGTACCACGGGGGATATTGAGTCCTTGCCTTTCTTAGAGGCGGTGCGCCAGTTACGTATTGAAAAAGGCTTGCAAAACACTCTTTTAGTGCACCTCACCTTGGTGCCTTGGATCGCTTCTGCGGGCGAGATTAAAACCAAACCCACTCAACATTCTGTGAAAGAGCTGCGCTCTATTGGTTTGCAGCCTGATGTATTGGTGTGCCGTTCGGATCATCCTGTGCCTGTGAGCGCGCGCGAGAAAATAGCACTATTCACCAACGTGGAAACACGCGCGGTTATCACCACGCCAGATTGCGAGACTATTTATCAGGTGCCGCGCGTATTGCATGAGCAAGACATTGATAGCTTTATTGTGGAGCGCCTAGGCCTTGAGTGCCGCACACCTGATTTGTCAGAGTGGGACCGCGTAGTGGCAGCACAATTAAACCCCGAGCAGGAAATCACAGTGGGATTGGTGGGGAAATATGTCAGCCTCGCCGATGCTTATAAATCCTTAAATGAAGCATTGATTCATGCGGGCATTGCCACGCGTTCAAAAGTGAATGTGAGATATATCGATGCCGAGCTCGTGGAGCGGAAAGGCACTAGTTTATTAGCGGGGCTCGATGGAATTTTGGTGCCGGGCGGTTTTGGTGATAGGGGCACAGAAGGCAAAGTGCTAGCCTCGCAATACGCGCGGGAAAACCAGATTCCATTTTTGGGTATTTGCTTAGGTATGCAAATGGCAGTGGTGGATGTGGCGCGCAGCCTTGCTGGTTTAGAGGGGGCGCATTCCACTGAGTTTCTACCCAGTGCAGAACATCCCGTTGTAGATGTGTTGCCAGAGACAGATCCGGTAACGGGCGAAGCGGGATTGATGCGTTTAGGGGCTAAATATAGCTTGCTAACACCGGGTTCTAAGGTTGCCTTAGCCTATAATGAAAATCGCATTTATGAGCGCCATCGCCACCGCTATGAGATTAACGAAGATTACGTGGCAGCGTTGGAGGAGGTTGGTCTCAAGGTGACCGGTCGCTCAGAAGAAGGTAACCTTGTGGAGGTGGTGGAGCTTGAAGGACACCCTTGGTTTGTAGGTTGCCAATTCCACCCTGAGTTTACCTCCACCCCGCGTGATGGCCACGGGCTTTTCACTAGCTATGTGCAAGCGATTCTTGCACGGCGCAACGCGTCTGCACAATAAAAGGCAATATTTATGTCAGTAGAACAAAAAACGATTCAGCTTGGCGAGATACCCATTAGCAATGAAGCCCCCTTCGTTCTTTTTGGGGGAATGAATGTATTGGAGTCGCGGGATTTAGCCATGCAAGTGGCAGAGCATTATGCAGAAGTGACCCAAGCGCTAAATATCCCTTGGGTATTTAAAGCCTCTTTTGATAAAGCGAACCGTTCATCCTTGCACTCCTTCCGTGGCCCTGGTTTAGAAGAGGGGCTGCGTATTTTTGAAGAGATTAAAAACACCTTTAACTGTCCTATCATCACGGACGTGCACGAGCCTTACCAAGCACAACCGGCTGCAGAGGTGGTGGATGTATTGCAATTGCCGGCTTTTTTAGCGCGCCAAACAGATTTAGTGGCAGCGTTGGCGGCCACGGATCGCATTATAAACATTAAAAAGCCTCAGTTTATTGCACCCCACGAAGTGGGCCACATATTGCATAAGTGTGAAGAAGCTGGAAACGAGCAGCTGATTATTTGCGAGCGTGGCTCAAGCTTTGGCTACAACAACTTGGTGGTGGATATGCTCGGTTTTGGCATTATGAAGCGCTTCGGCTACCCTGTGTTTTTTGATGTGACCCACGCTTTGCAAATGCCAGGTGGGCGCAGTGATTCCGCTGATGGGCGTCGCCACCAAGTGGCAGATTTGGCCCGTGCGGGCATGATTCAAGGGTTGGCAGGGCTCTTTTTAGAAGCCCATCCCGACCCAGATAATGCTAAGTGTGATGGTCCTTGTGCTTTACGCTTAGAGCAATTACACCCTTTTTTAACGCAAATGAAGGCAGTGGACGAACTTGCGAAATCCCTGCCCACATTTATTAACCCTTAATACGGCTGCATACAGTTCGGAGACCGCTATGCCAGTTATTACAGATATTAAAGCTCGCGAAATTATTGATTCTCGCGGTAATCCCACCGTTGAAGCCGATGTGATTTTAGCATCGGGCGTTATGGGTTCGGCCTGCGCGCCCAGTGGGGCTTCCACCGGTGCCCGTGAAGCCTTGGAATTACGCGATGGTGATCCAAAGCGCTACGGCGGTAAAGGTGTATTAAAAGCTGTAGGGTTTGTGAATTCAGAGATTCGTGAGTTGTTGCTAGAGCGTGATGCCCGTGAACAAGCCAAGCTTGATCAGTTGATGATCGAACTGGATGGCACCGAAACAAAAAGCCGTTTAGGGGCAAACGCTATTTTGGCGGTTTCTTTGGCTATCGCCAAAGCTGCCGCAGCTTATGAGAAAAAGCCCTTGTATGAATATATGGCGGGCTTGCAAGAAGAACGCGAGCCCTTAAGCTTGCCAGTGCCTATGATGAACATCATCAATGGCGGTGAGCATGCTGACAACAACGTGGATATCCAAGAGTTTATGATTCAGCCCGTGGGCGCAAAATCCATTGCGGAAGCGGTGCGTTATGGTGCTGAAATTTTCCACGCCTTGCGCAGCGTGTTGCAAGAGCGCGGCCTTAACACCGCTGTGGGCGATGAGGGTGGTTTTGCCCCCGACTTACCTTCCAACGAAGCGGCCCTAGAAGCCATCGCAGAAGCCGTATCCCGTGCGGGTTATACCTTGGGCGATGACATCACCTTGGCGCTAGATTGCGCCGCCTCTGAATTTTACAAGGATGGCAAGTATGAGCTCGCTGGCGAAGGCCGTAGCCTCACCGCCGCTGAGTTTGTGGATTACTTAGCTGACCTTTGCGACCGTTACCCCATTATTTCCATTGAGGACGGTTTGCACGAGGACGATTGGGAAGGTTGGAAGCTACTCACTGAGCGCTTAGGCGATAAAATCCAGCTCGTGGGTGATGACCTTTTTGTTACCAACACGGCTATTCTTAAGCGCGGTATTGATGAGAGCATCGCCAACTCTATCTTGGTGAAGTTGAACCAAATCGGTACCCTCACTGAAACCTTAAATGCCATTAAGATGGCCAAGGATGCGGGTTACACTGCGGTGATTTCCCACCGTTCTGGTGAAACCGCAGATACCACCATCGCGGATCTCGCTGTGGCCACTGCCGCCGGGCAAATCAAAACCGGTTCCCTGTGCCGCTCAGACCGTGTGGCCAAGTACAACCGCTTGATTCGCATTGAGCAAGAAATGGGTCGCGCCGCTTACCACGGTCGCAAAGAGTTCCCTCGTTTGGTCAAATAAGCCTCAACAGCCCAGCGGTTTGCACCGCTGGGCTTCTCGTTAAGAGAACCTCACAGCTATGATGCGTCGTGTACTAATTGCTTTTCTGATAGTTTTCTTGGTGGTGATGCAATATCGTTTATGGTTGAGCGAGGGCAGCGTGCGGCATCGTAAGAGCCTAGAAGCACAAATAGCCAAATTAGAAACAGAAAACAAAGCGTTACAGCAGCGTAACAGCCTTATGCGAGCCGAGGTAAACGATCTAAAAAAAGCAAAAAACAGTGTGGAAGAAATTGCCCGCCGCGATTTAGGTATGATTCGCAAAGGCGAAGTGTTCTATCTTGTTCCCGACAAGGAACAAGGGCAGCGTCAATGAGGGTTTATGCTCTGATTCCAGCGGCTGGCGTGGGTTCGCGCATGCAAGCAGAACGCCCCAAACAATACCTCTCATTGCTTGGCCGCACCGTGGCCGAACACACATTAACAACCTTACTGCAACATCCTGCCATCGATCGCACAGTGGTGGGCATCGCCGACCAAGATCCTTATTGGCCGCATATTCCCCAATCAAACCATGTGATAACGGTGTCAGGTGGTGTAAGTCGTGCGGAGACCGTGCTTAATGGTTTGCGTTATCTGCGCCAAATAGCCACTGCGGAAGATTGGGTATTGGTGCACGATATGGCACGGCCTTGCCTACACCCTGAAGATATTGACGCCTTACTTGCCTCAACGAATCCTGAAGGAGCTATTTTAGGCGCGCCCGTGGTGGACACATTAAAACAAGTGAGCGGCCAACAAATTCATACCACTATCGATCGGCGCCAAGTGTGGCGAGCCTTCACCCCTCAGTTTTTTCCCATCGAACTCTTATACCAAGCACTAACCCAGGCGTTAGCTGCGGGAGCTAATATCACCGATGAAGCAAGTGCTGTGGAATGGGCTGGCGGGAAACCAAGCATGGTTCAAGGGCGTAGCGATAACATTAAAATCACTTGGCCGGGGGATATTGCCCTGGCGGAATTTTATTTGCAGCAGCAAGCACAGGAGCGCGCATGTCATTAATACGTATAGGCCAAGGTTACGATGTGCATGCCTTTGGTGAAGGTGATGGGTTGATGCTTGGTGGCATCAAGGTCCCGTTTAATAAAGGCTTTGTGGCCCATTCTGATGGCGATGTGTTGCTCCATGCCTTAACCGATGCGCTGCTCGGTGCGTTGGCACTTGGGGATATTGGTCATTGGTTTCCAGATACCGATGAGCAATGGCGCGGTGCTGACTCAGGCCAGTTGTTGCAAGCGGTATATGCAGAAATCAAAAAGCGCGGCTATGTGCTTGGTAATGCTGATATGACTATTTTGGCTCAGCGGCCTAAGTTGGCGCCGCATATTGAGCCCATTCGTGAGCGTATCAGTGAGCTCCTAGGTTGCCCCACCACCGCCATTTCAGTGAAGGCCAGCACCACCGAGAAGCTTGGTTTTGTGGGGCGTGAGGAGGGCATTACAGCCTTGGCCACGGTATTGCTTATGCAGCGGGAGTCACAAGCGTGAGCTTACCCCGCGCCCATGGCGCTCCCCTAGTGGAAGGATGGATGCGCACCGAGCCAGAGGATTTTGTGGTGCGCGAACAGCTAAGCTTTGTGCCTGGGGAGGGTGGCGAGCACTTATGGTTACGTATTCAAAAACGTCTATGGAATACCATGGATGTGGCCCAGTGGTTGGCTAAACACGCCAAGCTTCCCTTGAGAGCTGTGGGCTTTAGCGGTCTTAAAGACAGACGTGCCGTCACTGAACAATGGTTTAGCTTGCATTTGCCCGGCAAGGCGGACCCTGATTTTAGCCAATTGCCAGAAGGCTTAGTGGTGCTTGAGCAGGTTCGCCATGGTCGTAAGTTAAATCGCGGCACCCATATTGCTAATGAGTTTGTATTGCGCTTGCGTCAATTAACGGGTGAGTTAGAGGCTGTGCCCGAGCGTTTAGCAGCAATTGCGAGTCAAGGGGTGCCTAACTATTTTGGTGAGCAACGTTTTGGCCGCGGCGGCCAGAATTTTCCGCGAGCACAGGCGTGGCTATTGGGTGAGGGCGAGGCGCCACGCAAAGTAGCCACACGCAGCTTGTGGTTGTCGGCGGTGCGTAGCGAATTGTTTAACCAAGTTTTAGCCGCTCGAGTACAGGATGGCAGTTGGAATCAACTTATTACTGGTGATGTATTGCAGCCTGAGGGTAGCCGCGGTTTGTTTTTATCCACCGATGATGAGCGCAGCGCCGAGCGTTTACACAATAAAGAAGTCAACCTCACAGGGCCCCTAGTGGGCACGGGCGGACTAGCGCCGGTGGCAGCAAGTGCGGAATTTGAAGCGCAAATATTGGCGCCCCATCAGCCGTTAATTCAAGCCCTGTGTGAGTTGAAAATGGAGGCACAGCGACGCAGCTTGCGTTTGCTTGTATCTAGGCTTGAGTGGCAACTTGAAGACGACCTATTAACGATTGTTATGCAGTTACCAAAGGGGGCTTTTGCTACCACAGTGCTAGCAGAGCTTGGGAATTGGCAAACTGCCATATAAGCACAATAAAAGTGCAAAGAGGTAGAGGTAAGATGTTTGATGCACAATTTGCTGGGGTGGGGATGACATCACAACGCACCCGCGAACGGCTAGTTAAGCGATTACGTGAAAAAGGCATTCAAGATGAGCGAGTGTTAACGCTTATCGAGCAGGTGCCGCGCCATATTTTTGTGGATGAAGCCCTATCTCATCAGGCCTACGACGACACAGCATTGCCCATAGGTTACGGGCAAACCATTTCGCAGCCATGGGTGGTGGCGCGCATGACGGAATTGCTGATTGCGCCCAAAATGCCGCAAACGGTATTAGAAATCGGCACGGGTTGCGGTTACCAAACGGCCATATTGGCAGCGCTTGGTATCAAAGTGTTTTCGGTGGAGCGCATTAAGCCACTGCAAGACGCAGCCAAGCAAAGATTACGTGATTTAAAACTTCATAATGTGCAATTCAAGTATGCTGATGGCGGTTTTGGC
Organism: Alcanivoracaceae bacterium; assembly: GCA_027324795.1. GTDB lineage: Bacteria > Pseudomonadota > Gammaproteobacteria > Pseudomonadales > Alcanivoracaceae > CALEAR01. Next base: position 1,947 of record DAHVSB010000038.1, on the reverse strand, counting down.
TGGCCAAGCCAAGGGCCTTTCGATGCTATTTTAGCAGCTTGTTCGCCCGCAGAGATTCCAGCTGAGCTACTGGAGCAATTGGCACCGGGCGGCAGATTAGTAATGCCTGTGGGTGAAGAAGAGCAGTGGCTCACCGTGGTGGATTATCAAGACAATGAATTCGTGGCGGAACGCTTAGAACCGGTTAAATTTGTGCCTTTCCAACGAGGAGTGGAGTGATGCGTAGTAAATGGAGTTTGTATTGGCGCGGCATGGCCATGGGTACAGTGGAAACCATACCTGGGGTGTCGAGCGGCACATTAGCATTAATCACAGGGATTTATGCTGAATTGATTAGCACCCTCGCCAATATTCACCCACGTTTACTCAGCGTATGGCGAGAGCAAGGCACGGCAGCCATGTGGCGCGAACTGAATGGGACTTTTTTGCTGTTGCTGCTGTTGGGCATGGTAACCAGCATAGTGCCCTCTGTGTTTGCCATAAAATGGTTGATGGCCAATGCGCCGGTGCTGCTGTGGGCGTTTTTTAGCGGCCTTATTATGATGGGCACAGTGGTGGTGTGGCGCACCTTACCCCACCGTGGCTTCGGTGTGCTCGCGGCGGCGGTATTGGCTTGCGCTTTTAGCGTGTGGCTAAGTTTGCAAACAGGCTTCGGGGCTTCGGTAGTGCATCCCGTGTTTTTTTTCTTTGCGGGAGCGTTAGCCATCTCAGCGTTGCTGTTGCCAGGTATTTCTGGCAGCTTTATTTTACTGCTGTTGGGTATGTATGAACCTGTGCTGACGGCGGTGAGCGAATTGCAATTAAGTAACCTAGTGGCATTTATGCTTGGCTGCGCTGTGGGCGCCTTGGCGTTTGTACAATTGCTCAAATGGTTATTAGCCCACTACTATGCAGTGGTCATGGGTGCAGCTGCGGGTATTATGGCGGGCTCGTTGATTAAACTTTGGCCGTGGCGCTTAGACGAACCACAACAATGGTTGCTACCTGAACAGTACAGCCAAGTTACGCAAGAACCCGCGCAACTTGGCTTCGCCATAATGGCTGCCGTATTAGGCATGGTGGTGGTGTTTTTCTTGGGCGATAAACAGCCTTCTAGCGAGAATGCATGAAAGTAAACAAGCTACTCTTAACCACAGCCTCTTTGTTCTGGCTCAGCGTTGCAGGCTGCAGTACGGGTAATGTGCCTGTGGTGGAGTATCAGGCAGGCGGTAAGCCTGCTGGCCGCGGCACTTTAAGCACGGCACCACGCAAGCAAGTAGTGGAGGGATATCACACTGTGGTGCAGGGCGACACCTTGTATTCTATTGCTTGGCGTTACGGCTGGGATTATCGTAGCTTAGCGGCAGCAAACAATATTGCTGCCCCTTATACTATTCGTCCAGGCCAGCGTATTGATTTTACTAGAAGCAGCACGCAAGTGGCTGCCACGCCTGGGTCGTCTTCAACACCTGCTTCTTCACCGAGCAGCAAAGCTCCTGCGGCTAAGTCCACACCAAGTAAGCCCAAAGCCGCACCCAAACCACAGACAAGTACTGCTACCAAAGTGGGTGACTTAGCTTGGCAGTGGCCGGTGAAAGGCCAGGTCAAACAAGGGTTTTCCACTAAAAATAGCGATCAACGCGGCTTGCTACTTGCAGGGCGCACAGGCGATCCTGTTCATGCCGCCGCCGCTGGCACAGTGGTGTATCGTGGTAGTGGTTTAACCGGCTATGGCAACTTACTCATCATTAAACACAACGACCGCTGGCTCTCAGCCTATGGACACAACGATGCTTTGCTAGTGAAAGAAGGCGAAGCAGTGAAGGCAGGACAAAAAATAGCCACCATGGGCGCCACCGGCACATCTTCCGTACAACTGCATTTTGAAATACGCCGCGACGGCCAGCCTGTGGATCCGCAGCAGGTGCTGCCCAGACGCTAGGGCGCGGAACCGCGTAGGTTCCCGCT
>DAHVSB010000037.1 GCA_027324795.1 Alcanivoracaceae bacterium | reverse complement strand
GAAACCACTATTTCTTTTGCGTGCTCTTCCGCAAAAAAATAGTGATTTCGCAGTGCTTATTGCTGATGTTGTACGTTAAGAACCCGTTGAGTGGTGCCAGCCCGGCACTAGGGCACCCACGCGGTTCCGCGTACCCCTCGGCACGGGAGCCGAGGCGCTAATCCAGCGTTAGGATAATTCCTTTGGTGCTTCCACTTTAAACCACGCCGCATACATGGCGGGCAGGCTCAGCAATGTGAGTACTGTGGCCACCATTAGGCCACCCATAATAGCCACTGCCATGGGGCCCCAGAAGTTGCTGCGGGCAAGGGGAACCATGGCTAATACGGCGGTAATTGCCGTAAGGGTGATGGGGCGGAAGCGGCGCACGGCAGAATCCACCACCGCTTTCCATGGCTCAATACCGCGGGCAATATCTTGCTCGATTTGGTCAATTAAAATCACTGAGTTACGGATAATCATGCCGTTCAATGCAATGATGCCGAGGAAGGCCACAAAGCCCAAGGGCTGTTTAAGAATAATAAGCGTGGTTACTGCGCCCACAATGCCTAAGGGCCCAGTGATAAATACCAGCACACTGCGCGAGAAGCTGCGCAGTTGGAACATCAACAGGGTGAACATAATAAACAGCATTAAAGGAATCCACGCAGTGATGGAGCTTTCTCCTTTTGAGGATTGCTCGAGGGTGCCAGCGGTGCGTAGATAGTAGCCTGGCGCCATATCGTCCATTAATTCCCTAAGCTCTTTTTCTAGGCGTTGGGCCACGGTGGAACCTTGGATACCGGGACGCACATCCCCTTGAATAGTCACCGCATAATCACGGTTATGGCGCCAAATCACGCCGGGTTCCCAGTCAAAATGCGTGCGTGCTACTTGTGCAATGGGCACGGAACGTCCGCTAGCGGTGGGCATGTAGGCGCTCGCTAAGGACTGCATATCTGAACGCTCATTCTCAGGCTGGCGCAGCACTATGGGAATGGTGCGGTTACGCTCACGGTACTCGCCCACAGGAACTCCGCTAAGCAAGGTTTCTGTGGCTTGTGAAATGGCTTGGCTTGATACCCCCAAGGCACGTGCACGTGCTTGGTCCACATCGAGGCGCAGGGTTTTTACCATTTCGTTCCAGTTATCATTCACGCCGCGCATGTCGCTATCTTGCTCCATATAAGCACGCACCTTGTCAGCGTATTCGCGTACAAGTTTTAGGTCTGGCCCTACTACGCGGAACTGCACGGGGTAGGCCACAGGCGGGCCGTTGGGCAGCAAGCGGGCGCGCGGGCGCACTTCAGGGAAGCGCTCGTGCAGCAACGTATCCACCTTGTTTAGCATGGTATCACGGACTTTAATATCCGCTGTGGTGGGAGTGAGAATAAGTTGCGCTACGTTAGATTGGGGGAAAATTTGGTCTAAAGAGAGGTAAAACCGCGGTACACCAGCCCCCACAAACGAGGTGATGGTGCCCACTTCGTCAATGCTGGCGATTTCTTTTTCAGCGCGCCAAGTGAGTTTTTCCATGGCTTCAAAGGCGGTGCCTTCAGGCATCCATAAATCCACTAGCACTTCGGGGCGATTCGATTCGGGGAAAAATTGTTTTTCCACCACCTTGAAGCCACCTAAACCCAAAATAAAGGCAACAACGGTAAGGACTATGGTGGTGCGTTTGTGTACTACGCACCAATGCACGCTACGGCGGATACGGTTATACATGGGGCCATCGAACACATCAAAGGGTTCGTCGCCACGGTCTGGTCTTTCCTTGAGCAGATGGAAGCCGATATAAGGTACAAAATAAACTGATACCAACCACGACACCAATACGGCCACCGTGGTGACACCAAAAATAGCGAAGGCATATTCGCCCACGGAGGAGCGCGCCAAGCCAATGGGTAAAAAGCCAGCCGCTGTAATCAAAGTTCCGGTGAGCATGGGCATGGCGGTGGCGGAGTAAGCATAGGTGCTAGCGCTAAAACGGTCGTAGCCCTCTTCCAGTTTACGCGCCGTCATTTCGATAATAATAATGGCGTCGTCCACCATCAGGCCCAAGGCAATAATCAAAGAGCCAAGCGACACTTTGTGTAAATCAATGCCCCACTGTTTCATGATTAAAAATGTAATGGCCAATACGGTGGGAATAGAAAGCGCCACCACCAGTCCTGGGCGCATATCCACGCGCAGTGGGTTGCGCTTGAGGCCAAGGGCGATAAAGCTTACCCCAAGCACAATCACTAAGGCTTCGAGTAAGACTTGCAAGAATTCTTGTACTGAGCGCCTAACAACTTCTGGTTGGTCTTGGATTTGGTGCAGCTCGATACCCACGGGTAGCAAACTTTGAATACGTTTTTCGTGCTCTTTTAGTGCTTTGCCAAGGCGGATAATGTCACCGCCTTTCACCATGGAAACGCCAATAGCGACTACATCTTGTTGTTGGAAACGAGTTTTGGGGTCGGCGGGGTCGGCGTAGCCCTGATACACCTCAGCAATATCGCGCAGTAAAAAGGTGCGTTCGCCAAAGCGTAACGGCATTAAAGCGAGTTCTTCAGCGGCAGAAAACTGACCGCTTACTCGCACTTGAATGTTTTCTTCATCGGTACGCAATACGCCGGTATCGCTGACTTTGTTTTGCCGTTGAATTTCATCCACCACCGCTTGCATATTGATGCCGAGCTGGGATAAGCGGTGCTGAGATACATCAATATATAAACGCCGCGATTGTTTGCCGAAGAATTCCACTTTCGCCACATCGGGTACGCGCAATAGCTCTTGGCGTACACGGTCGGCATATTTTTCGAGCTCAGCCCAATTGTAACCATCGGAAGACAGCCCATAGATGATGCCAAACACATCGCCAAACTCATCATCCACAAAGGGGCCTTGCACACCTTGGGGCAAGTGAACAGCCATGGCGTTGATTTTTTTGCGCAGCTGATGCCAGGTTTCGGGGATATCCTTGGCGGGGGTGCTATCGAGTAACTCTAGAATGAGCGTGGTTTCGCCGGGTTTGGAATAGCTGCGTAACTGGTCGGCGTAGGGTACCTCTTGAATGGTTTCTTCAATTTTATCGGCCACTTGCTCCGCCATTTGTTCGGCGGTGGCACCCGGCCAAAATGCTCTCACTGCTGCTACACGGAAGCTAAAAGGTGGGTCTTCATCCTGGCCAAGAGAAAAGTAAGACATGGCGCCAGCCAATATCAGCACCAACAAAAAATACACCGTAATGGTGGAGTGCTCGATGGCCCAGCGAGATAAGTTAAAGCGTGAGTGTGGGGTGGGCTCCATGGATTATTCCTCCACCATGGGGCGCACGGTTTGACCTTCGGTGAGCACATGCACGCCCGCTGTGACCACTTGGGTGCCAGCTTCAACGCCCGCGATAAGAGCGCTGCCTTGGGTAAAGCCTAATACCTCCACCGCAGTGGCAGTGACTTGCTGTGTGTCGGGGTCAAACACCCAGACGCTATGCTGTTGATTGTGATTAACTAGCGCAGTCATGGGTACCACTAGCCCTTGTGTATCTTGCTTAAGGTGAAGTTGTACCGTGGCGGTTTGGCCAAGCGTCACAAACTCGGCAGGCTCGATGATGCGATAGCGAGCTTCATACATGCGAGTTATTGGGTCGGCAGAGCGTGAGAGTTCACGCAGTTCACCCGTAAATTTTTGTTCGGGATGGGTATACACACTGAGAGTCGCCTCAGCATCTTTGGCTATTTGGAGCTTGTCTTCAGGGATGTGGGTTAGCACCTCAAGCTCGCCTTGCTGGGCTATATGCAGCACAGGTTGCCCTGCTGGTACCACTTCACCTACATCAGCTAGCACCGCCACCACAATGCCGTCTTGGTCGGCTTTTAAGTGGGTGTAATCCAATTGGTTACGCGACAAATTCACATCCGCTTGGGCTTGTTGAACGGCGGCATTGGCGTTTTCTACGGTGATTTTATAACGCTCGTATTCGGTGGGCGAAACAAACCCTTTTTTATTTAGCTCAGCGATTCGTTTTAGCTCGCTTTTAGCTAGGCTTTGTTCAGCTTTAGCGCTGGCAAGGCGTGCTTCGGCGGCACGCACACCCAATTGTTCGCCGCTAGGTTCGAGACGCGCTAAGGTGTCGCCTTTTTTGACTGCTTGGCCAAGTTCCACTAGGCGTGCTTCAATTTTACCTGGAACTCTAAACCCCAAGCGGGATTCCACGCGAGCACGAACTTCTCCAGAAAGCACCATTTGTGGAAGAGCTTGGTTTTCATTAAGGGTGGCTAGCCGTACAGGGCGTATTATTTCAGGCGCTTCAGGTGGGCTGCCGCAGGCGGAAAGAAGCATAACAATGGCTAATAACACACATTGTTGCCAACGCTGAAAATTTGTGGTCATGGGTTGTATCCTGAGAGTTGCTAATATAAAGCTAATGATAGATACAAAGTAACTCTCAGTTTATTTAGACGCTATGACAAAACACGCAACCCAACAGCAAAACTATGCCTTGGCGCTTTGATAGCGAGCGCCAAGGCAACTCATGCTTACAAAGATTTCCAAATCACAGGCTGAGCCTCGGTGGTATCTTTTTGGGTAGGTGGTTCTTCGGCCAGGTCGTCGCCCATGTTGCGTTCCATGCCGCAAGCAAGGCAATGCATCCACATGCGCTCGTCGGTTTGGCAGCGCTGGATTTTATCCTCGGCGCCGCACTCGGGGCATTTTGCCCCGGCGATAAATTGTCGTTTGATACTCATGCTGCAATCCCACTGTGGCGAAGAAGCGCCTCTATTTGGGGCTCACGGCCACGAAAGGCAATAAATAGGTCAATAGGTTCTTGGCTGCCGCCTTTGGCAAGAATGTGTTGGCGGAACTCGCGACCTACCTTTTCGTTCATAATGCCTTCTTCTTCAAAGCGTGAAAATGCATCGGCAGAAAGCACCTCAGCCCAAAGATAGCTGTAATACCCTGCCGCATAGCCGCCAGCAAAAATATGACCAAAGCTATGCTGAAAACGGTTGCTGGCGGTGGGTGTAACCACGGCCACTTCTGCGCGCACTTCATCAAGCACTTGCTGGATATTTAAACCGTCTTGATATTCGTGGTGAATCCGAAAATCAAACAGACCAAACTCAAGCTGACGTACCAAGAACATACCTTTTTGGAAGTTTTTAGCGGCGAGCATTTTATCCAGCATGGCTTGGGGAAGGGGTTCGTTAGTTTTATAATGGCCTGAAATTTGCGCCAACCCTTCTGGAGTCCAACACCAGTTTTCCATAAACTGGCTTGGTAGTTCCACCGCATCCCAAGGTACGCCATTAATACCGGACACACCTGCTACCACTTGCTCAGTGAGCATGTGATGTAAGCCATGGCCAAACTCATGGAATAAGGTAACCACTTCATCGTGGGTGAGGAGGCCAGGCTTGCCGCCCGCTGGGGGGGCAAAGTTACAGGTGAGGAATGCCACGGGTAATTGGATATGGCCATCTTGGCGTAAGCGACGTACGCGGCAATCTGCCATCCAAGCACCACCGCGCTTACCTGTACGGGCATACAGATCTAAATAAAAACCTGCCATAAGCTCTTGGTTTTCATTGTAAATTTCATAGTATCTAGCATCTGGATGCCAAGTATCTACATTCTCTTTTGCGCGAATGTTTATGCCAAACAAATGCTGCACTATCGAGAACATGCCGTTGACTACTTTTTCAGCGGGAAACCAAGGGCGCAACTCTTCCTCAGAAAGGCTGTAGCGTTCTTCGCGTAAACGTTCGCTCCAAAAGGCCACATCCCAAGGGGCAAGTTCTTCTGCGCCTTGCTCGCGAGCAAAGGCCTCTAACTCAGCAAATTCGCGCTCGGCTTGGGGCTTGGCTTTAGCCGCTAAGTCTTTTAAAAAGTGAATCACTTCTTCCGGCTTTGTGGCCATTTTGGTGGCTAAGGAACGCTCAGCGTAATTATTAAAGCCCAGTAATAAGGATTGCTCATGGCGCAGTTTTAGGATTTCATCCATCAGCGCGCTGTTATCAAACTCGCCAGCGTTAGGACCTTGGTCGGAGGCGCGGGTGGTAAAGGCCTGGTACATTTCTTCACGCAAAGCACGGTGGGTCACATGGCTCATGACGGCTAAATAGCAAGGAAAGTCTAAGGTTAACAACCAACCTTCTAGGCCTTTTTCTTTGGCTTTATCAGCGGCACCGGCGAGGGCAACGGCTGGCATACCGTCAAGTTGGGATTCATCGGTAATGTGCTTTTCCCACGCTTGGGTGGCATCGAGCACATTATTAGAGAATTGTGAGCTCAGCTCAGAAAGGCGCTTACTATTGGCCATGAACTGTGCTTTTTTATCTTCTGGTAGTGCTACACCCGACAATCGGAAACTGCGTAATGTGTTTTCTAAGTACTTTTTTTGTGCTTGGGTAAGGGCACTGCCTTCATTGTTTTGTACCTGTTGATAGGCCTCAAACAAGGCTTGGTTTTGGCCCACCTCGGTGCCGTATTCGGAAAGTAAAGGTAAGCAAGCGTTGTAAGCTTCGCGTAGTTCAGGAGTTTGTGCTACACCGTTTAAGTGGCTTACGGGGCTAAAGGCTTGCTCTAAGCGGTCGTCCTCTTCGTCGAGGGGCGCTACTAAACTGGCCCAGGTGTGAGTGTTGTTAGCCACAAGGGTATTGATAAGCTTTCTGCCTGAGGCAATAAGGGTTTCCACGGCGGGCTTGATGTGTTCGGGATTAATCTGAGAAAACGGGGGTAAATCGTTATAGTCTATTAAGGGATTTTGGGACATACCTACTCTCTATAAATTGACGGTGCACATAACCAAGGAACCCTAACAATATGGGGGCTTGGGCCAGTAGTTATCAAGTCCTTTCGCGGAATTCTCTAAAACACCGAAGGAAATGCTGATGAATATAGAAACCTTTGCGCAATATACCCCTCAGCTAGCCACTGGAGCTTGGGTGCATTCACGCGGTTTGGTAATAGGGCAAGTGAGCTTGGGGGCACAAAGCTCAGTATGGCCGGGTGCTGTGGTGCGCGGCGATATGCATAGTATCACAGTGGGGGAGCGCACTAGCATTCAAGATAACTCCGTGGTGCATGTCACCCATCCATCAGCATTTAATCCGCAAGGTTTTGCTGTGAGTATCGGTAGCGATGTAACTATCGGCCATCAAGTGACTGTGCACGGCGCCACTATTGGTGACCGTGTATTGGTGGGGATGCAAACTATTATTATGGATGGTGCCACCATCGAGAATGAGGTGATTATTGGCGCGGGGTCGTTGGTGCCGCAAGGCAAGGTGTTGAAAAGCGGCTATCTTTACTTAGGGCGCCCAGCAGCGGCTGTGAGGCCGCTTACGGAAGAGGAGAGAGAGTTCTTGCCCTATGTGGCAGCTAATTATGTTGTGCTGAAAGATAAGTATCTGCAGCAAGTTTAAAAGAGCCAACTCATGGAAAGGGTGCCAAATGTCAGTGCATCATCGTGGGAAACGTCTTGGTCCGTGCTAGCACGTAGGGCCAGAGCCAAATGCCAGCTTTTCCTATGCAGTGCAGCTCCTATCCCAGCATGCCAAACAAGCTGTTCTTGGCGATATTGGTAAGGGGAGGAATTTTTACCCAAATAACTGTGGGGAACCCATTCGCTTGAAGCGCCAGCAAAAATAGACCAGCCGGATAAGTTATGCTCGAATAATCCTGGTAAAGCAGCGGCGGAAGATAAACTGGCGTAATCAGGCATAAAGTTAAACGGTAAGTTTTTCCCTAAACGCCAACTCACCCCTAATTCTGCGCCTGTGCGATAGGTGTCTAGGCTGCCACGGCCCATGAGTATCCACTCTTGTTCAAGAGAGTTTATTTTAGGGAGTGAAAAGCGCTGGCCGAACGTAGTGCTGATGCCCGCTTGCCAATCTGTGCCTAGTTGGTGATGCCATCCTTCAGGGCGGCTACTGCCAATCATTTTATGAAACCAACGTTGCGTGCTTTCAGCACCGGATTCTGGCCCCACTACGCCTAAGGAGAACTCGTAGCCAATCAGTGTATTTCTTGTCCACTTAAATACACCGGTATCAAACGAAAGGTGCCCTGCGTAGGGTAAGTCATTTAATACGGGGGGGACGGTTTCAATATCTTCGGGCGTAATAATACTTTGGCGCAAGCTAACGCTATAGGCTTGCTGGGGTGAATCGTTCAGTAGGCTGAACCCTGGTAGCCAGTGCATGGAAGCGGTGTTTGGCGCTGGCTTCGCTTGGCCAAGCCAAGAAAGACGCAAGCCATTGGTGTAGCCGCGGTCCTTGGCCACAAGTAAGTCATTATCCCAAGCGAAGTACAGCACCCCTGCGTGGGGGCTGCTGTGATACAAAACAAGGAAAACAGTAAGAAATAGCTTAAGAAAGCGTTTCAGTTGAAGCATCGCGCATGTCTTTTAGTAACGCCACAGTGGCGGGGCGCCAACCATGCCAGCGGTAAAATGATTCCGCAGCTTGTTGCACTAGCATGCCTAAGCCATCCGACACTTCAGCGCCCTGCGTCTGTGCCCATTGCATAAAAGGCGTTGGTTCCTCGCCATACATCATGTCATAACAATATGCGCTATCTGCCAAAATACCAAGAGGCAAGGCAAGCGACTCTCCTGCTAGGCTCGCTGAGGTGCCATTAATAATAATATTAAATGGCGTTTCTTCGGCGAGGGCATCGAGTGCCACAGCACGGATATTAAATTGCTGCGCCAGCTCTTCCGCACGTTCGAAAGTCCGATTGGTGATTACCACTTCTTGTGCCCCCGCTGTGAGCAAGCACCCTAAGATACCGCGTACCGCGCCACCTGCGCCCACCACCAGAATACGCTTGTTGATGAGTTTCCAGTTGAGGTTGCGAATCATGTCCGCCAGCAAGCCAGCACCATCGGTGTTGTCGCCATGTAATTGCCCGTTTTCCATCCATAGGGTGTTAACCGCTTGGGCTTGTTCGGCTCGCTCCGTGCGTACCTTACACATGGCATAGGCTCTTTCTTTGAATGGCAGGGTGACATTGGCGCCTTGGCCACCCTCAGCAAAAAATGCTTCTACAGCACTTTCAAACTCATCTTCGTTAGGGGCGATGCGCTCATATTTTAGCGCTTGGGAACGTTGCGCAGCAAAAGCTTCGTGAATTTGTGGTGATTTGGAGTGGGCAATAGGTTGCCCGAATACAGCATATTTAGCAGACATTAGATCCATTCCCTCCGAGGTAGGAAATCTTCATAGAGTGAGGCTTCGGGGGAGCCGGGCTCTGGTTGATAGCTATATTCCCAGCGTACTAGGGGAGGAAGCGACATTAAGATAGATTCCGTGCGACCGCCGGACTGTAGGCCAAATAAAGTCCCTCTGTCGAAAACAAGGTTAAACTCCACATAACGACCACGGCGATATAGCTGAAACTCTCTTTCGCGCTCACCATAGGGGGTGTTTTTGCGTTTTTGCACTATGGGTAAATACGCAGGAATATATGCATCGCCAATGCTTTTCATAAGGTTGAAACTATATTCAAAGCTTGGCTGGTTTAAATCGTCAAAAAACAAACCGCCCACACCACGGGCCTCTTCACGGTGGGGAAGATAAAAGTAATCATCGCACCATTTTTTATAATCCGCGTACACGGTGTCGCCAAATGGGTCGCAAGCGGCTTTAGCGGTTTGGTGCCAGTGCACCACATCTTCTTTGTTACCGTAATAAGGAGTGAGGTCAAAGCCGCCTCCAAACCACCACACTGGGGGCTCGCCTTCTTTCTCAGCCACAAAAAAACGTACGTTGGCATGGCTAGTGGGCACATAAGGATTGCTCGGGTGAATCACCAATGAAACTCCCATTGCCTGAAAGCTACGGCCAGCAAGTTCAGGGCGCGCATTGGTTGCTGATGCAGGCAAACCTTCACCATAAACATGGGAGAAGTTAACTCCTCCTTTTTCAATAACATTGCCGTTGGTGATAACACGGGTGCGACCTCCGCCGCCTCCGGGGCGTTGCCATGCATCTTCCACAAACTTGGCGCCCCCGTCTTCGGCTTCAAGCTGTAGGCAAATGTGGTCTTGTAAGGCAAGGAAGTATGCCTTGATATCGTCAATGGGTAATTCAGACATTGGGCTTCCCTTTTGGTTAACTAAACGGTGCGGTATCACTCTCTCAGGGTGGCGCCCGTTTGCAATTCAATAATAGTAGAAGGTTTGGCGGCTATATCGCATTGACCAGAAACAAGAGAGTCTAATTGCTGCGAAAAGTATTGCTGTGCTTCTTTATGGTTTCGCGCTGGCGGTTGCCCGGCTGGGTTAGCGCTAGTGGAAATAATTGGTTTGCCTACTATAGCACACAGACGCCTGGCTATGGGGTGGCCGCTAACTCTAATGGCTACTGTGCAGTGTTCACCGCGCACCCAACTAGGAACCCTGTCGCTCGCAGGCACCACCCAAGTAGTGGGGCCGGGCCAAGAAGCAGATACGGTGGCTTGTTGCTTGGGGCAGAGAACAACCCAGGGAAGAAGTTGTTCCAACGAAGCACCAATTAAAATCAACCCTTTGTGAATTGGTCTTTGCTTTAAAGCCAGTAAGCGCAAAACCGCAGCTTGATTATCTGGGTCGCAACCTAATCCATACACAGCCTCAGTGGGATAAGCCACAAGGCCGCCTTGGGCAATGGCTTGAGCGGCGGCTTGGAGTTCGGCTTCAACGGAGGGCTGTAGCACGGGCGTTATTTGGCTAATGCCTCTTGCAGGCGTTGGTCTTTCTCCGCAACAGCCTCGGCGTTAGCTTGGCGATCCTTTTTTAGCACCTCGTGAAGCTCGGGGTTGGCTAGAGCCATCATTTGAGCGGCTAAATAGGCGGCATTTTTAGCGCCTGCTTTACCAATGGCAACGGTGGCCACGGGGATTCCACCAGGCATCATTACAGTGGAGAGTAAAGCATCATGGCCTTGTAATGGACCAGTTTCCACAGGAATACCAATAACCGGGCGCACCGTGTTAGCAGCTACAGCGCCTGCAAGATGAGCAGCCAAGCCGGCAGCGCAGATAAATACTTGGCAACCACGTTGCTCAGCATCGTTAACATATTCTTGAGTGCGTGCTGGAGTACGATGGGCAGATGTAACGCGCGCCTCCACCGCTATACCTAGCCCTTTAAGGGTATCAATGGTGGTTTGTACTTGGGGGAGGTCAGAATCAGAGCCCATTAAGATAGCAACAAATGGCTTAGTCATGATAATTCTCGAGGTGGATAAATAAACAGGTGTGCAAGTTACCAAAAGCTTGGGTATTTGCGCAACTAAAAAACCCAACCTCAGCGAAATTAACAACGACTATAGCCCCCCGCTATGCGTTGTATTTTGCCACTTAGCTCAAGTTCGGCGAGCGCTATATTTAGTTCGTTTACTTGCATACCTGTACGCTCAAGCAAGCTGTCGAAATGGTTAATGCCGCTAACGAAATGTTTTAGTAAGGGATTTTCTTTAGTAACTGCGGTTAACTCTGTGGCGGAGACTTGGGTAAGCGGCACTAATTCTGCTAGTTGCTTTAAGACATCTTGGCTACTTTCTAGCCATTGCGCCCCGTCGCGTAATAAATAGTGGCAACCTCTGCTCATTGGGTTGTGAATGGCGCCAGGCATGGCAAATACATCCCGCCCCTGTTCTAACGCATGTTTAGCGGTGACTAATGTGCCGGAAGGTAGGGCTGCTTCTATCACCAAGGTGGCAAGTGATAAGCCACTAATAATGCGATTACGTAAAGGGAAGTAGGGTTTTCTAGCGGGGGTGTTTGGTGGAAACTCAGAAATAATCAAGCCACCACTTTGTATAATTTGTTCGGCTAAGTATTGATGGCGATTAGGGTAAATGAAGTTGGGACCACAAGGCAAAACAGCAATAGTAGCCCCTTGTGCTAAGGCACCTTGATGGGCTTTAGCATCAATACCTAAAGCAAGCCCACTGGTAATAGTGAATCCGTAAGCACTAAGTTCTTTAGCAAAACGTTCGGCGTGCATTAATCCCTCAGGAGATGCATTGCGCGCACCCACCATAGCGAGCTGTGGTGAGTTTAATAACGAAAGATTACCTCTTGCGTAAAGCAAGCCGGGGGCATCGGGCAAGCACTTAAGTAAAGTAGGGTATTCAGCATCATTGAGTGAAATGATTTTCCAGTCGCTTTGGCGTAACCACTGCCACCATTGATTTAGTTCTTGAAGACGGTGTTTACCTTTGTTGGGTTGGTAAAGAGCGATTAAATCACCATTTTCTTTGAGAAAATCGAGGCTGCCACATTGCCGTAGTAGATTACCGAGGGCGGCGGTGGAGGGACCAAATCGTAAAGATAAAGAAAGCAGAAGTTGCTGCATGGGTTGGCGCTCTTGGTGTTTAAAGGTTGCTGTTAGCATAAAGGAGCTAAACGGGTTCTGGAGCGCTCGATAAGGCAAAGATTGATGTAAAAACCAATAAGAGTGGCTTGGTTATTGGGCGGTCCTTGCGGTCTTACGGTTACATAGGGTGATTGGCGGACAAAAAAAAGAGCCAAAACGCATAAGCGCTGGCTCTTTTTGGGAAATGAAAATGCTATTACTGCTCTGGTGAACGCACAATGTCTGATTTATAAATGGGCAGATAAGATTCCATAATTAGCCCATAAGACACTTTGTCAAACACGCGGAACAGTACCATTACCCCTGATTTGGTATCGGGCAAGCGGACAATTTCACCGCGTTGGTCATCGCGCACCACTTCACCACGGTGGTAGGTTTCAAGTACGTGGCCTTCTTTTAGTCCTTCACGAGCGCCGCGGTTAATTACCACCACATCGTGGCGAGCAACACTGGTTAAGCGGCCAAATAAGCGCACGATAGCTCCCTCAATCTCCACATCTGGCGCGCTTGGATAGTACACAGATTTAAGGGCACGTGGTGGGCTAACCATAACTTTATCGCCCGCTTTGAGCTCTTCTTCGGACTTTTCAATTCGTATGGAGATGAGGTCTCCAGACTTTTTCTCTACTTTTCCTTGGCCTATGCGCAGTGCTTCGTAGCCGAGAATTTCATTGGTCTTTTCATCCACATAGCGTTCGCCTACACGGAATACAGCATAGTTCTTAAATAAGTTTTTCCAGTGGGTTTCAGGGTCGCGCACATGGGCTAAATCGCCCTGACCAAAGATAACGCGTTGGTTTTCACCGCCAAGGATATATGGCGCCCGGTCGATTTCATCTTTATCAAGTACCCAAGCATCGCGCAAGAAGCTCTCAATGGTTTCAAGAGGAATCACGGGAACGGGTGAGCTTAAGTCGCTTTCACGGATCGAGGGGCTTAGCTTAATCACTCCGCTGTCGCTATCATCCACCATTAATCGGGGCTTATCATCCACATAACGCAGGATGATTTTATCCCCTGGGTAGATGAGGTGAGGGTTTTCGATGGACTCGTTGCCATGCCAAAGCTCAGGCCATAACCATGGTTCGTTTAAGAAAACCTTGGAGATATCCCAAAGTGTATCGCCTGGCTTAACGTAGTATTCATCTGGGTGGCTGTCTTTTAACGAGACATTAGCCACTGCAGCACCAAACAATATCGCCAAAGATACCCCAGCAATCATGTTGCGTAGGAACTTTCTACCCATTGCCCAATTCCTTATTGTCGTGTTTTATTAGGCACCCCAAAAAGCACCAACCTAAAGCAGAAAAATAGTAGTATACCCTTGTTATGCCTTAGCGCTTGTTACACCATGTAGCGATACTAGCAACCTAGTGTTAAATCAAGCAACTATCACACTGAATAACAGCACTATCTATTGGATTTAACCCATGGCCATTTTAGAAATACTTGAATTTCCAGACCCTCGCTTGCGCACAGTAGCAAAGCCTGTGGAGAAAGTTGATGATGAACTTCGCAAATTTATCAATGACATGCTTGAAACCATGTATGACGCCAATGGTATTGGCTTAGCTGCATCGCAAGTGGATGTGCATCAACGTATCTTGGTGATTGATGTATCTGAAGAGCGCAACGAGCCCCTGGTGTTTATTAACCCGGAGATTACACCGCTCACTGATACCCTTGATAGTTATGAAGAAGGGTGCTTATCGGTGCCTGGTTTTTATGAAACCGTAGAGCGGCCGGAGCGCGTGCATGTGAAAGCACTCAATAAAGATGGCGAACCTTTTGAAATGGAGTGCGAGGGCTTGCTTGCCACTTGCTTGCAACATGAAGTAGATCACTTAGATGGAAAGTTATTTGTAGATCACATTTCACGCTTAAAGCGCAACCGTATTCGCAAGCGCATTGAAAAGCAGCAGCGCCAAAACGCTTAATTAAGGAGTTGAATTCTTTGTCTTCTTTACGTGTGGTATTTGCAGGTACCCCCGATTTTGCAGCCATGAGCTTGCAGGCAGTATTAAATAGCCAACATCAAGTGATTCAGGTACTTACCCAGCCCGATAGGCCCCAAGGGCGGGGTAAAAAAGTGGTGTTTAGCGATACCAAGCAACTGGCTTTGGACCACGATATTACTGTTTGGCAACCACAGAGCTTGCGTTCCCCCGAGGTGGTTGAGCAGCTAAAAGCGCTGCAACCTGATGTGTTGGTGGTGGTGGCTTATGGCTTGATTATTCCCCCTGAGGTACTGGCCATACCCAAATTCGGTTGTTTGAATGTGCATGGCTCCTTGTTGCCACGTTGGCGAGGAGCAGCTCCCATTCATAGGGCTATTCAGGCGGGCGATGCGGAAACAGGCGCTACTATTATGCTTATGGATGAGGGGCTAGATACGGGCCCTATGCTCCATAAGGTGAGCACACCCATTACCGCGGACGACACAGGCGGTTCCTTATACCAACGTGTGGCACAACAAGGTGCTGAAGCCTTGGTAGAGGTGCTTGATAACCTCGAACACTATATTGCCCATCAAGTTTCCCAAGACGATAGCCAGGCCACTTATGCCCATAAGCTCACTAAAGCGGAAGGGGCCTTGGATTGGCAGAAAAGTGCCCAAGAGCTAGCGCGCCAAGTGCGTGCATTTAATCCTTGGCCGGTGGCGTGGGCGCAGCTAGAAGGGCAAACCTTACGCATTTGGGAAGCCGCGGCTCAGGCTGGACAAGGCACGCCGGGTGAAGTTTTAAGTGCTAGCGCTCAGGGCATTGAAGTGGCTTGTGGTGAGGGTAGCCTAATACTGACGCAGCTACAGCTCCCTGGTAAAAGACGCTTAAGTGCCCAGGAAGTGCTCAACGGCCATGGCGAATTGCTGGCCGTAGGAAAACGCTTTGATGGTTAATCCACGTTTAAGCGCGGTGCGCGCCCTTGCTCAAGTAATAACGCCGAAAGGGACAGGCCAGAGCTTGCGTCATGCCCTTGAACAACCCAGAGAACAGCTGCGCAGTGCGCAGGATAAGGGCTTATTTACCGATATTAGCTACGGCGTGTGCCGGCATTATGATTTGCTCAATCACTGGTTAGGCGAGCAGCTAGAGAAGCCCATTAAACCTAGCGCTTGGGCAGTAAAAATGGCCTTGCTCGCGGGTATTTATGAGCTGTGGTTTAGTTCGCGCCCCGCTCATGCGGTGGTAAACCAGTACCCTGACGTGTGTCGCCAACTAAAGGCCAAATGGGCGGTGGGATTGTGCAATGCGGTATTACGCAAAGCAGCGCGGTTTGATGTGGAAACGTGGCGTGAACAACAAATTCCGCAAATCAATTATTCGGTGCCGGGTTGGTTGTGGCAACAATGGCGTCGCCAATGGGGCGAAGCAGCAGCGTTAAAAATAGCACAGGCGAGCAGCGAACAAGCCCCCCTTACGTTGCGTTTTAACCCACAGCATCATAGCCAAGCTTCGGCCTTAGCGGCGCTTGAAAGTAGCGGCATTCAAGTCCGTGCGGGCGAGTTATCTGCCCAGGCTATTTATTTGGATGAAGCTTGCCCCATCAGCCAAATCCCTGGATTTAACGACGGGCATTTTTCAGTGCAAGATGAAGCCGCGCAGCTAGCAAGCTCATTAATCGAAGCCCCTGAACAAGGCCGTATTTTAGATGCCTGTGCCGCCCCAGGAGGGAAAACAGGGCACCTTGCAGAGCGTTTTCCGCAGGCACATATCACAGCGCTGGATAGTGAAGAAAGCCGCCTTGAAAGAATTCACCAAAATTTAAGCCGTCTACGAGCGCAAGCCACAATCATATGCGGTGATGCTAGCCAGCCAGAGCAATGGCACCAAGGGGGTATGTATGATGCGATTTTAATCGATGCTCCCTGTTCAGCCACTGGGATTTTGCGCCGCCAACCTGATGTTAAATGGCATCGTCGGCCACAGGATATTGAGGCATTAGTAGTGTTGCAGCGGCAAATACTCACCGCTTTGTGGCCCTTATTGGCTCCAGGTGGCACCTTGGTGTATGCCACTTGTTCTATTCTGCAGCAAGAAAACCAAGAGCAAATCCAATGGTTTCTTGACCAGCACACCGAAGCGCAAGAAGATACCCCAAAGGCGTTGAATAAGGCCCAAGCCGCTGTTGGGGCACAACTGTTACCACAACAGCAAGGGACGGATGGTTTTTATTTAGCACGTCTGCGCAAAACCCAATCGTAACCTTAGCGGTGAGCTAGGCATGAAAATTATTATTTTAGGTGCAGGGCAAGTGGGTTCGGCGGTGGCCGAAAACCTTTCTAGCGAAAAAAATGATATTACGGTTATTGATTTAGATGCAGAACGTTTGCGCGAGCTAAGTGACCGCATTGATATCGGCACCATCGTGGGGCACGGCTCTTATCCTAATATTTTAGCGGAGGCCGGCGCCGAAGAAGCCGATATGCTTATCGCTGTGACCAGTAGCGATGAGGTAAATATGGTGGCTTGCCAAATCGCCCATGTATTATTTCGTACGCCCACTAAAATCGCTCGTATCCGTTCTTCGCGCTATACCCGCAACGACGCTTTGTTTGATAAAACCGGCATCGCCATTGATGTAATTATTAGCCCCGAACAATTAGTGACGGATTATATTCACCGATTAATTAGCCACCCAGGGGCGCTGCAAGTGGTGAACTTCGCTGAGGGCAAGGTACAGCTAGTGGCGGTAAAAGCGTTGCATGGTGGGCCTTTAATTGGCAAACGGTTAAGCGATTTGCGTGAACATATTCCCAGTGTGGATACGCGGGTGGCGGCTATTTATCGGCGCAGCCGTGCCATAGTGCCCACAGGCAGCACTATTATTGAAGTGGATGATGAAATCTTTTTTGTGGCGGAGCGTAACCATATTCGTGCCGTTATGAGCGAGCTGGGCCGGCTTGAATCCCATTATAAACGTATTATTTTGGCGGGCGGAGGCAATGTGGGCTACCGCTTGGCTGCTGAGTTAGAACAACGCTATAACGTAAAAATCATAGAGCACAATGCTAAGCGCACTCAGTGGTTATCTGAAAACCTCGACCGCGCTTTAGTGCTACAAAGCAGCGCCACCGATAGGGATGATTTGTTAAGAGCCAATATTGAAAACACCGATGTGTTTATTGCGCTCACTAACGATGACGAAGCCAATATTATGTCGTCTTTGCTGGCCAAACGCCTGGGCGCGCGCAAGGTGATGACGTTAATCACTAACCCCGCTTATGTGGATTTAGTACAGGGGCACGATATTGATATTGCTATTTCCCCACAGCAAGCCACCATTGGCCAGTTGCTCACCCATGTGCGCCGTGGTGATATTGTGAGTGTGCACTCACTTAGGCGCGGCGCAGCAGAAGCTATTGAGGCTATTGCCCATGGTGATGAACGCAGTTCCAAAGTGGTGGGGCGTACCGTTGATGAAATAGATTTGCCTGAAGGTACCACCATTGGCGCTATTGTGCGGCAGGGCAATGTGATTATTAGCCATGGCCATATTGAAATATTATCGGGGGATAGGGTGATTTTGTTTGTGGTGGACAAGCGTCATATCACCAACGTGGAAAAACTCTTCCAAGTGAATGCCACCTTTTTATAACCACTGAGGTGCGAGCAATATGCACTTTGCATTAATCACCAAAACCCTCGGGGTTTTGCTCATGACATTTAGCTTCACTATGGTGCCCCCCGCTTTACTGGCTTGGTATTTCGAGGATGGTGGAGAGCTCACTTTTATTGCTGCTTTTGGTGTGATTTTGCTGCTTGGTTTGTTGCTGTGGCTCCCGGTGTGGCAGCGCCAAGGGGATTTACGCACTCGCGAAGGTTTTTTGATTGTGACGCTATTTTGGGCGGTGCTGGGTGGCATAGGTGCTTTGCCTTTTATTATTCACCCAGGGCTCGATATTTCTTTTACCGATGCAGTGTTTGAATCGGTGTCGGGCATTACCACCACGGGCGGCTCAGTACTAACAGGGCTGCAAGAACTACCAAAATCCTTACTGTTTTATCGCCAGCAGCTGCAATGGCTTGGTGGCATGGGGATTATCGTATTAGCGGTGGCTATTTTACCTATGCTCGGCGTGGGAGGAATGCAACTATTTAAGGCTGAAATCCCAGGCCCTATGAAAGAATCCAAGC
>DAHVSB010000036.1 GCA_027324795.1 Alcanivoracaceae bacterium | reverse complement strand
CCACCTTTTTGCAGCGCGGTTACGACCAATTAGTGCATGATGTGGCGCTACAAAATTTAGATGTAACCTTCGCCATCGACAGGGCCGGCGTGGTGGGCGAAGACGGCGCCACCCACGGGGGCTTTTTTGATATTGGCTATATACGCTGCCTACCCAACATGGTGCTTGCTGCACCCGCCGATGAAAACGAATGCCGTCAACTTCTTTACACGGCCTATCAGCACGAAGGACCAGCTGCGGTACGTTATCCCCGTGGCACTGGCCCCAACCATCCCATCGATGCTGAGTTTACTGCCCTACCCATCGGCAAAGGCCGCCTCATGCGCGAAGGTAAAAATGTGGCCATTATTTCTTTTGGAGTAATGTTAGAAGCTGCCCTTGAAGCCGCCGACACCCTTGATGCCACCGTGGCAGACATGCGCTGGGTAAAACCCCTCGATGAAAAGTTGTTACGCCAATTGGCTGCTGAACACGACTTGCTCATCACCGTGGAAGACCACCAAATCATGACAGGCGCTGGCTCTGCGGTTAACGAGTTCTTTAATAAAGAAGGGCTTAATCCACGCATCAAAAACCTAGGCCTACCCGATGAATTTATCGACCATGGTAAACGTGAGGATTTACTGGCCCAGTTAGGCTTAGATGCAGCTGGCATTATTGCCGCCTGTGAGAATGCCAAATAAATAATTGACTCTTTAAAAAGACTGGCGCAAATTCATAACTTCACTAGGAGATGAATATGCGCTTATTAAGTACCGCTCTTATCACCGCTGGTTTGTTAGCATCTTGGCAACCTGCCCTTGCTGCTAACACACCGCTGTCGACTATTCTTGAAACCGTTGCTGAAAAGTACCCCGGCACCCTCACCGAAGCAGAGCTTGATAAAAACACCTGGGAAATCAAAAGCTGCGATGCACAATCCTGTGTGAAAGCGTATGTAAACCCCACGAGTGGTGAGATACGCTCCACTAAGAAAATTGATTATGTGGATTTACCTAGCAAAGATGCAGAACCATTGCTTAGCATTGTGAAACGCATCGAAGCGGCGCAAGTGGGCGAGATTATCGACATCGAGTTTAACCGCGGGCAATGGGAGATTGAGTTACGGCTGGAGCAAGCCCCTCGGCCATAAACTACAACACCCACAGCAACAGCTGCATCACCAAGGCGGCAAATACTCCGGCCAAAATGTCATCTGCCATAATGCCTGTGCCGCCTGCCATTTTTTTATCTAACCAACTGATAGGCCACGGCTTTAAAATATCGAAGAAACGGAACAAACCAAAACCCACCAACGCCCATACCCAGCTAACAGGCACCAATAGCATGGTAATTAAATAGCCTGCTACTTCATCCCACACAATACTGCCATGGTCGTGAATGCCCATATCGCGCGCTGCTTTGCCGCATACATAAGGGCCAATAGCGATAGCAAGCAAGGTGCCCAACACATACACCAAACTGCCACCTTGAGCCAACAGCCACCACACTGGGATAGCTGCCAAGGTTCCAAAAGTGCCGGGCGCTTTAGGGGCAAGGCCTGACCCAAACCCCAAGGCTAAAAAATGCACTGGGTTAGCTAGGCTTAACTTATCTGTGGGTTTTGTGCTCATGGATAATCCTAAGAAGTGAAATGGTCCCAGCCACGAATGGCCATATTGTCGTGCCATTGCCCTTGAAAATCTTGCACACGAATCCTTGGCCGCGAAGTGATACGCCCTATTTGCACACATCCACGCGGCACATTCACATGACTTAATAAGGTAAAGAGCAATTGATAATCATCACCACCGTAAAGCTGTGCTTGTTGGCGTTGCGCTCCATCCCCCCAAGACAAAAACTCTGAAGTTAAGGGCAGTGCTTCCACGTGCACATCGGCGCCAATCCCTCCGCTGGCTGTAAGAATATGCTGCAAATCAGCAAGCAAACCATCTGAAATATCGATGGCTGAAGTGGCTAACCCCTGTAAACGCAAGCTAGTTTGGCATTGGGGTATGGGCTGAGCAAATGCCTGAACCAAGGCCCCAGTGGTAATGCCTGCTTGCCAGTTAGCTAACCCCGCAGCTGCAAGCCCCACAGGGCCCGTGATACATAGTTTATCTCCCGGCCTCGCCCCACTACGGCGCAAAGCACGCGTAGCGGGTACTTCACCAGTGACTTGCACCGTGATACTTAAGGGACCTTTAACTGTATCGCCGCCCACTAGGCTCACGCCCATTTGCTCGGCCAAGGTGAAAAAACCACGGCAAAAGCCCTCAAGCCACGCCTCATCCACTTGCGGCAATGATAAACTTAGCAAGGCCCAGCGCGGACGCGCGCCCATGGCAGCCAAATCAGACAAATTCACTGCGAGGCTACGCCAACCCACATACTCAGCAGGAAATCCCACAGGAAAGTGGCGCCCTTCAAGCAAGGTATCCATACTCATGGTAAGCCCCATGCCAGGGGTCGGTTTAATCACAGCGGCATCATCGCCCGGCCCAAGCAACACAGACTCTGCTTGTGGCGTATGGCGAAAAAAGCGCTCAATTACACCGAACTCATCCATGGATACCTCATTGAATTAGCGGCGTGCGCGCATTTCCACTTGGCGGCATCCACGTGCCACTTTATCGAGCACACCATTGATATAGCGATGCGAGCCCTCAGCACCAAAGGTTTTGGCGAGCTCAATGCCCTCGTTTATCACCACACGATACGGCACATCAATGCGCGCTAGCAACTCATAAGTGCCCATGCGCAAAATGACTCGCTCAATATGAGACAACTCCTTAACTTGGCGATCAAGGGCAGGCGCTAGCAAGGCATCTAGCTCTTCCACCCGAGCTGGCACCTGATGTAATAGCTCATGAAAAAAAGCCACATCCACTTTTCGCATATCATTATCCACGCGAAACTGGGCCTCGATAGTGCCAGGCAAATCACCTGCTAGCTGCCATTGGTAAAGAGCTTGTAACGCAAAACGGCGCGCTTTTCGGCGCGCCGCAGGAGAAGGTTTAGAGGACATTTAAATATGCTTCAGTAGGCTAACCATTTCCATAGCAGAAAGTGCTGCTTCTGCTCCCTTGTTTCCTGCCTTGGTGCCCGAGCGCTCGATGGCATGCTCAATGGTATCCACAGTGAGCACGCCAAACGCCACGGGAATACCTGTGCTATTTTGTACCGCTGCAATACCTTTAGCCGCTTCCCCCGCCACATATTCAAAATGAGCGGTACCACCACGAATCACAGCGCCCAAGGTAATAATGGCATCGAATTCATTTTTATCCGCAAGGCGCTTGGCCGCTACCGGCAATTCCCATGCACCAGGCACACGAATGATGGTTAATTTTTCGCGGCTCACACCATGGCGCACCAAGGTATCAATGGCTCCCTCAAGTAACGCCTCTACCACAAAGCTGTTAAAACGTGCCACAACTAAGGCATAACGGCCATCCACATCATCGAAGCGGCCTTCTAAAACGGTTACATCTTTCATGTTTCACCTACTCTTTTTTAAAGCAAATTACGCTCAGTGCAGAAGCATCAAGCACCAAACTCAACGTTTAGGTGCGGGCACGCATTCTACCACTTCTAAATCAAAACCGGACAGTGCATTAAAACGCATAGGCGAACTTAACAAGCGCATACGACGCACCCCTAAAGAACGCAGAATTTGCGCGCCAATACCTATATTACGGTAAGCTGGGCTGTTTTCTGACGCGGGTTTACGACGACCCGCCGCGAAATCATCCATCAACGTTTGCAAGTGCTCTGGGGGATGCTCTTGACCGAGCACCACTGTTACCCCTGCCTCTTCGCCCGCCATGGCCTCGAGCACTTGGGATAAACTCCACCCTGTATACCCGTCAATTTTAGCGCCAAACAAATCCCTTAATGGGTCCACCACATGCACCCGTACCGTTGTCACGGATTCTTCGCAAGGCTCGCCCTTCACCAAGGCCACGTGGGTTAAATTATCCACAGCATCTTTAAAGCTCACCATTTTGAAATCACCGTATACAGTGGTAAGCGCTTGTTCGCTCACTTGCTCAACGGTTTTTTCATTTTTCATGCGGTACTCAATTAAGTCCGCTATGGTGCCAATTTTAATGTCATGCTTCTTCGCGAACTCTTCTAAATCGGGGCGGCGCGCCATGGTGCCATCTTCATTAATAATTTCGCAAATCACACCAATAGGAGCCAAACCTGCCAATACCGGCAAATCACAGGCTGCTTCAGTGTGCCCTGCGCGGTGAAGCACACCACCGGGTTCTGCCATCAAGGGGAAAATATGCCCAGGTTGAACAATATCGCTCGGTTTGGCATCGGGGGCCGCTGCCGCTTGCACTGTGCGCGCACGGTCCGCCGCAGAAATACCTGTGGTAACGCCCTCGGTGGCTTCAATAGAAACAGTAAACTTGGTGCCAAAACCAGAGCTATTATTCTGCACCATAAGTGGCAGCTCGAGTTGCTCGCAACGCTCTCGGGACATGGGCATACACACCAAACCACGAGCATGCTTAATCATAAAGTTGATGGCTTCTGGTGTGCAGTGCTCTGCTGCCATAACGAGATCGCCCTCGTTTTCACGATCCTCATCATCCATCAGGATCACCATACGCCCTTGGCGTATGTCTTCAATTAACTCAGGAACGGTATTTAATGACATGCAATTATCCTTTCAGAAAACCATTTTCTGCTAAAAATGACAGGGTGATACCTGTTTCTGCTTCAGGTTCAGCGGCTTTATCACCCAACAGCAAACGCTCAAGATAACGAGCTATCAGATCCAC
This sequence comes from Alcanivoracaceae bacterium, assembly GCA_027324795.1. Classification (GTDB taxonomy): domain Bacteria; phylum Pseudomonadota; class Gammaproteobacteria; order Pseudomonadales; family Alcanivoracaceae; genus CALEAR01. Next base: position 13,918 of record DAHVSB010000036.1, on the reverse strand, counting down.
TTCCAAATTCACTTTAGACCCCACACGCCAAGTACCGATGGTGGTTACTTCTTTAGTATGGGGAATAATAGTAAGTGAAAACACAGCGCCCTTGACTTCATTGGTGGTGAGACTAATACCATCCACCGTAATAGACCCTTTTTTAGCGATATATTTGGCTAAATTATCAGGCGCTTTAATATCAATCACGGTGGCACGGGCTTCATCATACATGGCCACCACTTCGCCCAAGCCATCCACATGACCTGCCACCAAGTGCCCACCCAAACGTGTGGTGGGCGTTAAGGCTTTTTCTAAATTAACCGGCGAGCCTTGTGATAAGCTGCCTAAAGAAGTTTTGCGTAAAGTCTCTGCGGAAGCATCCGCGGTAAAGCCCTGCCCTGGCAAACTTGTGACCGTTAAGCACACACCATTTACTGCGATAGAATCACCGAGTTTTACATCACCTAAATCTAAGTCACCGGTGTGGATATCTAAAATAATATCCTCGCCCTTGGGGGTAAGGTTTTGCACCTTGCCCATAGCCTCAACAATACCTGTGAACATATCGACCTCGTTAATAAGTGCCTTGAGTAGGACGTTGCTCTGCTAAGCGCCATATAAAACGCCAATCAGGACCAAAGCGGCGGGCGTCTTGCAGTTCAAGAGGCTTAACTTGCGCCATGGTAGCAATCTCTGGCAGCTGTAATAAAGGATGTGCGGCATGCCCCATTAAAATAGGCGCCATATAAACAATTAGCTCATCCACCATGCCTGCCGCAACAAAGCTACCCGCCAGCTCAGCACCGCACTCAAGCAACACCTCATTATGGCCCTGCTCCGCCAACCATGCCAACACTGTTTTAGGCTCTGTACCCATGGGGTTTAGTTTGGCTCCAGCCGCTTCGAGCTGTGCTTGGCGTTCAGTGGTAAGTGTAGCTTTATCGCCTAACAACCAAGCGCCTTCTCCCTGCGAAATCACCTTGGCATCGGTGGGAGTACGCCACTGACGATCGAGCACCACACGCATCGGTTGGCGCACGTTATCACTCGGATAAGCGGGTTGCCATTGCCATTGTTCGGGGCGCACGGTTAATGCTGCGTCATCATAAAGTATCGTGCCCACGCCAGTGAGCACTACACAAGAGCGGGCGCGCCATTGCTGCACATCTTCTCGTGCTGCTTGGCCGGTAATCCACTGGGATTCTCCCGAAGCCATGGCAGTGCGGCCGTCCACACTCATGGCGAGCTTTAAACGCACCCAAGGCAAGCCTGTCTCCATGCGTTTAATGAAGCCAGGATTTAGCGCTCGTGCTTCTTGCTCTAGTACGCCAACTTCTACGCGAATACCCGCAGCGCGCAAACGGGCAATACCTTGACCAGCCACTTGAGGATTAGGATCTTGCATAGCGATTACCACACGGCCAACACCCGCCTCAATCAGGGCATCGGCGCATGGGCCAGTACGTCCTTGATGACTGCAGGGTTCAAGCGTTACATAACAAGTAGCGCCCGCAGCATCTGCCGTGGCGGCTAACGCGTGGCGCTCTGCATGGGGTGTGCCGGCTTGTTGGTGCCAACCTTCACCGATGATTTGGTTATGTTTAACCAATACGGCACCCACATTAGGGTTTGGGGTAGTGGTATAGGTGCCGCGACGGGCAAGCTGAATGGCGTGCACCATAAAGTGGCGATCTGCAGACGACAACTCACTCATCACACCACTCCAAAACGGTAGGATTACTTTTCGTTTGAGCTGTTTTTATCGGCCTTTTCCAGCCGCTCCACCTCAGCACGAAAATCAGAAATATCTTGAAAGCTACGATACACCGATGCGAAACGAACATAAGCCACATCATCAAGCTCACGCAATTCTTCCATCACCAACTCGCCTAATTCACGGGCCGGTATTTCACGTTCACCCGTGGCGCGCAAACGATGGGAAATACGGTGCATGGCGCTCTCTACAGCTTCCATACTGACGGGGCGCTTTTCCAATGCCCTAAGCATGCCTGCGCGTAATTTTTCATCATCAAAAGGTTGCCGCGTGCCATCGGATTTAATCACCCGCGGCATGACTAGCTCTGTGGTTTCAAAGGTAGTGAAACGTTCGCCACAGCTTAAACATTCGCGGCGGCGGCGCACTTGGTAGCCATCGGCCACCAAGCGCGAATCCACGACCTTTGTCTCTTCTTGACGACAAAAAGGACAATGCACGGAATATTAACCTTTATAAACAGGACGCTTAGCGCAGATGGCCAGTACTTTTTCACGTACTGCATCAATCACGCTCTCATCGCCCATGTTATCGAGAATGTCGCAAATCCAGCCAGCTAGCTCTGCGCAATCCTCTTCGGTGAAGCCACGTGTGGTAACCGCTGGGGTACCAATACGCAAGCCAGAGGTAACAAAAGGTGAACGTGGGTCATTAGGCACAGCGTTTTTGTTCACTGTGATGTAAGCACGGCCCAAGGCTTCGTCCGCATCTTTACCAGTGATGTCTTGCTTAATTAAGCTGAGTAAGAACAAGTGGTTATCAGTGCCTTCAGAAACCACATCAAAACCGCGTTCCACAAACACTTTTGCCATAGCGCGAGCGTTATCGATCACTTTCTGTTGGTACTCTTTAAAACCTGGCTCCATGGCTTCTTTAAAGCACACAGCTTTCGCAGCAATAACGTGTACTAAAGGGCCACCTTGAATACCAGGGAAGATCGCTGAGTTAATTTTCTTAGCGAGTTCTTCGTCGTTGGTCATGATCAAACCACCACGTGGGCCACGCAGGGTTTTGTGGGTAGTAGTGGTGGTAACGTGTGCGTAGGGAACAGGGCTTGGGTAAACACCCGCAGCCACTAGGCCTGCCACGTGGGCCATATCCACTAATAAGTAAGCACCCACTTTGTCAGCGATTTCGCGGAAACGCGCAAAATCCAAATGTTGTGAGTAAGCAGAGAAACCAGCAATGATCATCTTGGGCTTGTGCTCAAGTGCCATCGCTTCTACTTCGTCGTAATCGATTAAACCGGTCTCTGTGTTAATACCGTACTGAACGGCGTTATAAGTACGGCCAGAGAAGTTAGGCGCTGCGCCGTGGGTCAAGTGACCACCGTGAGCTAAGCTCATACCTAATACAGTGTCGCCAGGTTGTAGCAAAGCTAAGAAAACACCGCCGTTCGCCTGTGAACCCGAGTGGGGCTGTACGTTGGCGTACTTGGCGCCAAACAATTCGCAAGCACGGTCGATAGCGAGCTGCTCTACTACGTCGGCATATTCACAACCACCATAGTAGCGACGGCCTGGATAGCCTTCAGCATATTTGTTAGTGAACGCAGAACCTTGCGCTTCCATCACCATGGGAGATGCGTAGTTCTCAGAAGCGATAAGCTCAATGTGCTCTTCTTGACGTTGTTCTTCGCCTTTAATGGCGGCTTGAATTTCGGGATCGAAATCTGCAAGAGTGGTTTTAACGAACATGGTAGGCCCTTCAGGTTACTGGCTAAACTTGCCGTGGTTGTAAAAGCAACACATTCTACCTAATTTATTACGTATTAGCACATGATAAGCACTCATAAGGGATATGAATTTAGCAACAGCAGTAAACTGGCCATTTTAACTCTTCAGCTCTTTCAACCTACGCCACTTTGCACTAACGTAGAGCCTTCCCGTAGAACGGCCAATTTGGGCCTCTTGTTAGAACGTTAGGTGCTATGTCTCAATATATTTTCACCATGAATCGCGTGGGCAAGGTTGTGCCACCGCAAAAACATATTCTGAAAGATATTTCTTTATCTTTTTTCCCAGGCGCCAAAATTGGTGTGCTCGGCCTAAACGGCGCGGGTAAATCCACGCTATTACGCATTATGGCAGGCGTTGACCAAGATTATATTGGTGAAGCAAGGCCACAGCCGGGCATTAAAATTGGTTATTTACCCCAAGAACCTGAGTTAGATAACAGCAAAACCGTACGCGAAGTGGTGGAAGAAGCCATCAGCGAAATCCGTGATGCGCAAGAGCAACTAGAGGCTGTCTATGCCGCCTACGCCGAACCTGATGCGGATTTCGAGAAACTCGCTGAGGAACAAGGCCGCTTAGAAGCCATTATCGAAGCTGCTGATGCGCATAATATTGAGCGCCACTTAGAAATCGCGGCAGACGCTCTGCGCTTACCACCATGGGATGCCAAGGTAGAGCATCTATCCGGGGGTGAGCGTCGCCGTGTGGCCATTTGCCGTTTGATTCTTTCTGCTCCCGATATGCTGTTGCTGGATGAGCCCACCAACCACTTGGACGCTGAATCTGTAGCCTGGCTTGAGCGTTTCTTGCACGAATTCAAAGGCACTGTGGTGGCGGTCACCCACGACCGCTATTTCCTCGACAATTCCTGTGAATGGATTTTGGAGCTCGACCGAGGCGAAGGTATTCCTTGGCAGGGCAACTACACCTCTTGGCTTGAGCAAAAAGAAGCACGCCTTGAGCAAGAAGAAAAAAGCCAAAGTGCCCACCGCAAAACCGTGGAACGCGAGCTGGAGTGGGTACGTCAAAACCCCAAAGGCCGCCGTGCCAAAAACAAAGCACGTATTGCTGCGTTTGAAGAATTGGCGAGCGTGGAGTTTCAGCAGCGCAACGCCACCCAAGAGCTTTATATTCCACCCGGCCCGCGCCTAGGTGAAAAGGTGTTTGATTTCAATAATGTGAGCAAACACTTTGATGACCGCGTACTGTATGAAAACCTCAATTTTAGCGTACCTCGGGGCGCCATCGTGGGTATTATCGGCCCTAACGGTGCGGGTAAAACCACCCTCTTCCGCATGCTAACGGGCGAGCAAGAGCCGAGCAGCGGTACCATTGAGATTGGTGAAACCGTACAGCTTGCCTACGTAGACCAAAGCCGCGAAGACTTAGACGGCAGCAAAACCGTGTGGGAAGAAATTTCGGAAGGCAACGATATTCTCAAAATCGGCAACTACGAAGTGCCCTCTCGCGCTTATTTAGGCCGTTTTAACTTTAAAGGCGGTGACCAACAAAAACACGTGAACCAGCTATCAGGGGGTGAGCGTAACCGCTTACACTTAGCCAAGCTGTTAAAACAAGGTGCCAACGTGCTGTTGCTGGACGAACCCACCAACGACCTCGACGTAGAAACCTTGCGTGCCTTGGAAGAAGCCCTGCTGGCTTTCCCTGGTTGCGCCATTGTAATTTCTCACGACCGTTGGTTCCTCGACCGCGTGGCTACACACATTTTAGCCTTTGAAGGTAACTCTGAAGTGGAATGGTTTGAAGGCAGCTACAGCGAATACGAAGCCTATCGACGTGAAAAGCTCGGCGAAGATGCCTTGCAGCCCCGTCGTCCTAAATATAAGCGAATTGACCGCTAACTTACCGAGCCCCCGTCAAGCGGGGTTTCTCTGTTCAAGCCCGCTGGCAAACAAAAAGCCGCTAAGTGTTAGCACTTAGCGGCTTTACTTTACCTAACTAAATAACAAACTAGTTGCTATCAGGCTTAGGGGTTTTCGCCGTGCTGGCAGGCAAGATAGGATATTCTACCTTGGGCTGCTCACCCGTTAAGGTGTGCAAGAAAGCAGCAATAGCACTGATTTCATCTTTCTCTAACGTCTGCCCAAGCTGAGCTTTCGCCATAATATCAATGGCTTCTTCTAGACTCCAAACCACACCGCTGTGGAAGTAAGGTGCTGTCAGGGCAATGTTACGCAAAGGGCTAGCACGGAAGAAATATTCCTGGTTAGCATCACCGGTTAAATCAGCTAAACCTTTATCGCTTGCGGGGCGCACTTTTTCATCCGGCGCTTGCACTTGACCAAACTTAAAGAAACTCTGACCGCCTAAGTTCACACCGCTATGGCAAGCCGTACAGCCCTTATCCATAAATAAGGCTAAGCCTTTTTGTTCCTCATCATTAAGCGCATCTTCACCTTTTAAGAACTTATCAAACGGTGCATTGGGCGTTACTAGCGTCTTCTCAAACACACCGATGGCTTCGGTAGCGTTTTTAAACGTCACTGGCTTTTTATCATCAGCGAAGGCTTTGGCAAACAATTCCTGATAAGCAGGAATACTGTTTAACACTTCTTCCACCATTTTAGGCGTGGCATTCATTTCCACATCCGCTTGGATGGGGCCTTCAGCCTGCTCTTGCAAATCTTTGGCGCGACCATCCCAAAACTGAGTGGCGTTAAACACTGAGTTCAACACAGTGGGAGAGTTACGTGGGCCAGCGTCCCAGTTATGACCAATAGAAGTCGGCACATTATCCGCGCCGCCCGTGCCTAAGCTGTGGCACGTGTTACAAGTAATAATGTGGCTCTTAGAAATACGTGGCTCAAAGAACAGCATACGGCCCAACTCGATTTGGTCAGCGTTTAGATTACGCTCCTTAATAATTTCTTCCGCGGTTGGCACAGGCTTAAATAATTGATTTGCACGCTCGCGTAGCTTTTCAGTATCGGCGTTGGCCACACCACTTAGCAATAAGCTCGCAGCCAATGCAGCAGAGCTGCCCAATGAAAAATAGCGCTTAAACATTTACATGTCCCTCAAATAATGAACAAAGTACTCAAACACACTGCCGCCTACGCCCCAATGATAAATATCACACTAGCAGCAGTTTTATATGGTTATAGAAAAACACAATAACATCTGCAAAACAATAAAACTTTAGCTATTGATGATATTAGTGTTTGATATCGATACGTCTCTATGCTGCTTCCCAAGCCAAAGCAAAAACTCCAGCAATAATCATGGTAACAGCGCCTATTTGCGTTAAGCTCGCACCTTCTTTAAGTAGCACCATACCCACAAGAGTGGTGACTACTAGAGAGCCACCCACAATCAAAGGGTTGCCCACGGCCACGGGCACACCGCGGCCATAAATCACAAAGGTAAGAATTTCCACCAAACCAATGGCCACCCCTGCGCCGATGGCAAGCCCAACACCTGTACGATTGAATGCTAGTGGCTCAGAACTACCCGCTTGCTGGTAAAGCAACAACGCTAGCCCCAAAAAAGCAGCAACAAACTGCAGCACCACGGCGCCTAGCACGGCATTAATGTGCCCAGCAGAGAGCTTGATAAACACATTGTATAAACCAAACATCAAGGCGGCGAAGGTAATCAAAACAATAGACATAAAGCCCCCTTTATCCACATGAGCAAAAGTCTGCATTATAAAGGTTTATCTCTGTTCTTGTGGCGCATAAAAAAGCGGGAGCAAGCTCCCGCATATCAGCGCCTAAACCTAGACTTACTTAACCGGTTGGCTTTCGTAAGTTAAATAAGCCCCTCCTTCGGGAATACCTAGATAGATGCCACTACTAAGCAGCCCTAACAACTCTCTCAGCTTCACATCCACATGCTCGGGGTTAAGATTTGCTTGATGAATGCGCATACGCCCATCTTCTGAAAATTCCACCGCACCGCGCAGATTTAACGTTAACGGATAATTCTGCAAATTGTGCTTACCATTAAGCGGCACCTCCAAGTTTGGCCCATCAAGATACAGCTGCACTTTGGTTTCAAACACAGGGCCTTCTTCACTTTGACGAATCCAGCCAGGAATTAAGCCATTAGGGTTATCTCGATAAAGCGCATTTTGTGCCAACGCATGCCCTTCGGCTTGCTCGGGAAACGCACCACCGGGATGCATCCGCATAACCTGTGCGCCGGTGGGAGCAGGCAATTTAATTAATGCTGTGGCCTCTGCAAAAACATCGGCAGACCCCGCCATAATCGCTGTGGGATATATCCCCACGGCCAGTGCTTGCTCACCGGGCTCCACCTCTGGGCAATAATTATCATCAGGCGTACCGTCATCCTTCACAAACAAACATTGGTACTCACCCGCACCAAAAATTTCGGTATCCAAATTACCCACCAAGTGGATATAGGAAAACGCGGGGCAATCTCCCTCAGCGCAGCCCACACGCGCATGGGTGAGCACACCGTCCCAACCCGTAACGTCGAGCTTAGTGGAATTCGGGATTCCTTCGCCTGCAGCAAGCCTTGCCTCTGCTTTTTGGTTCAATGCTGGGTAGTAAGTTAACGCTGCCGCCGTGTCAGCCGTGGGTGTATTACGCAAAGGCAAGAAAACATTAGTGGTGGCTTCAGCACCTTCAAACTCCACCACAAAATCCACGAAGGCATTATTTGCGGTACCCCTAAGAGGCGCCGTTAGCAAGGGCTGCTCAGTAACACTGCAAGGGCCGCTGGTGCAATCGCCAGTGTAAAGAGAATAGGTATACTTCTTCCCTGCTTGCCAAGGCTCGTTGGGTGTAAACACCAACCCCATCGCCTGCTGGCTAATACTTCCTTTTACCTCGTTACCTTCTTCATCTTCCACATAAAAAGCCCCTTCAGGCAGCCTTTGCATGGGCTTGGAGAACGTTAGGCGCAACGCGCGATTAGCTGGCACCTTTTGCCGTGGCAATACCAAGGCGGGGTTATTCTCTCCTTCATCACCAACACAAGTGCCGCCTTCATTGTGCCACGTCATGGCGCAAGGGTAGCCCGGGTACGCGGTGAGAATAACAGGGTGAGTAAAAATACTCGGTGCCTCACTGGCTTCCACATGGCCCGCATACTCAAGCCCCTCTTCGTGAAACACTGGAGTAGTAAAATCATGGGAAAGCGCATCTATTGGCGCACCCTGCGCGAGTGGATCCGTGGCCTCAGCAAAGTAATAACGATACCCTTCTTCCACGCCGCCATCGCGTTTGACCACGGGAATTGGCAACCCTGTAATATCGCTCGTCAACGCCACATGGTAGTTGCTTTCAGAGCGCAACCCTTGGCTGAGTTCAACAATAATGCTGGCGCCTTCCACGCGTACCTTGGCCTCATCCACAGGCTGCTCATTTTCCGTTATTTGCACACTCCGCCCGAGCTCCACGCTATCAGGATCAATGGGCGCACTAAAATTGAAGGTGATGGCATCTGAGGCTTGTATAGCTTCCGCCTCTGCGCCTGATTCCACCAAGGGATACACTGATTGCAACTCGGGTTTGATCGGTTCTGTGGTTACCTTATCTAAGCGTTGTGCTTGCTCATCGGCGCTATAGGATTTCATTTGAAAACTTAATAGGCCGAATGCTACTTCTGTGCCAAGCACCTCTGGCTCCACGACACCTAGCGCATCTATTTCAAGGTTTTTGCCGTTCAAAGTTGCCATACCGTTGAGTTCAACGTGCAATAAATCCTGGCTCAGAGCAGCATTTGGCGTAGCATTTTCCGCTGTCATAGCCACATCCATAAACAGGCGCACTTGGCGCGGTGCATCCGCCGCACTGCTATAGGGGTTAGGGAAAATATAGCCCACTGCATCAGAGATAAAGCTAACAGACACATCACCGGTACTCATGCTGCCATCCACTGCCGCGGGCACTGCGCCGGCAATTTTTACATCGATGTTCGTCCCAGTCAGCAAGCTACCGCGTGGTATGCGCAAAGGCGACACCTTGGCAAACTTAGGTAAAAAAGCAAGCTCAGCTAACACGTCTCCCTGCTGCATGGTGGCATCTTCACTACCGAGCAACACCGATTGCAGCGGCACACAGTTAAGCGCTGCCCCCGTTAACTTAGAGGTTTTAGGATTCGCTGCTGGCACGCAAGGCGCGTCGGCATCACTCGCACTGACAGTCTCTTGCACCAGGATACTGCGCGGCTCGGTGCTTTGAGGCGTAAATGTAAACGTTTCTGAAAACTCGCCACCGTACAGAGCTGGCACCTCTGCAAGCTCTAACGAGTATTTTTCATCGGGTATTAATCGCTGTTTGGGCGACAACGTCAGCAGGTGCCTATCCACTAGCAGGCTTGCTGCCACAACGTCACCGGCTGCATCGCGCAATACTATGTGCTCACCGTAGTGAATCGCATTGCGCTGTAGCGGCTGATTAAAGCGTAAACGAAAGTTGCTAAAATCCACGATTGGTTCCGACGCAGCGGTTAAATTAGGAAAACTCGCCGCCAGCTTTAATGCCTGGTTGGCGCCCATATCCGTACGGCTGCCTCTTTTTTCTTGAGCCAAGGTAGTCTGGAAACACAACCTCTCATTGGGCAGCTTTACCGTGCCAGACACCACGCAATATTCTGCATTAGGCTGCAAGGTAACTTCGGGCATTAGCACCACGCTTTGGCCATCACCCACCAACTCAAAAGTGCGCCAAGGCACATCGTTGCAACCTTCTAGCTGGCATTCCAACGCCACGTCTTCAGCGGGGAAATCGTCCCCCAACGCATCGGCAAAGCGCAATACTATAGGTGTTTTCAAGGACACATCAGCTTGGCCGTGATAAGGGTAACTATAGATCACACCACCCTTACCCCAATCCTTCTCGGCTTCAGCGTAACTGATGTCGTGATCATCGCCGCCACAAGCGCTTAAAAGTAAGGTGGCAGCCGTAAAAATAAGTATTTTACGCATGGCATTTCTCCTAAAATTTAAGCGTCATGGAACCGGCAATCACATGCACATCGCCAGAGGCTTTGACGGTTTCGTAAGGTTGCTGGCCGTCCTCGTAACGTGCGCTGTATAAATCAAATTCTTTGTCCATCACGTTTTGATACTGGTAACCCAAATCAAACCGTACGGGAAAAGATAAAAAACGTGTTTTCGGATACTCAGCCGATACCCCCAACCCCACAATCACTTTATCGCCATCGAGTAGGTTCATATCCAAAGCGCCACGGGATTTAATCGGAGTACGGCTATAGGCAACACCCCCCGTAACGGCAAAGTGTTCGGTGATGTTGTATTCACCAGCCAATCGCGGCACCACAATATCTCGGAATTGCAACGCAGGGCGCTCGCCATCTGCTTCAGCAGCGGGGCCTGCTATGGTGTCTTTTTTTATTTCTTTGCCAAGTTTAGACCATGCTTGATACTCCACTGCACCGCCAAAACGCCAACGACTACCTTGGTATTGCGTGCCCACTGTTGTAATAGCTGGCTGATAAGAATCGAGGGTTAAGATGCGCAAATTCATGCCTGGGTCAGGCAGCATGCCATCAATGGTGATGTAAGAATCCACCACTGTGTGAGTATTTGACTCATCTCGATAGCTTAATGCTGTTTCAAAACCGCTAAACCAACACGCCTCTGAGGCACAAAAAGTCTCACCCCAATCAATATTCATTCCCACAATGGGCTTCATCGAAGGCGTTGCCGAAACATTCATGGATTCATGGCTAGAGGCGCCATCAAGCTCTGTGGTGGCATGGAGCTTTGCTTCGGCGTGCAACGTCACCCGTAGCGCAGCGCCCACATCAATGCCACGCCACACTTGAGTACCAAACCCTAGGTTTAAGAACAACGGTTGGCGCCCATACTCAAAAAACTGCCCTTGGGGAGACGTTTGTGAAGAAAACGCCATCATTTCATTGCCGTATTCTTCAACGCCAATCATGACACCAAAAAATAAGGGGTGCTCAAACTGCGTCATGGAGGTGAGATCGGTTTTCATGCCGAGCAATAAATGCTGAGACGGCTTATCCAAAAGGGTTTTGCCTTGGCGATTGAGTGGTGCCGCACCGCCCAAGCTTTCAGCTTTTAAACTGTGATCTGCGTGCAAGAGCCCAGCGGTGAGTTCACCACGCGAATCCCGCGCCAATGCCGCAGGGTTGTAATACACCGCTGACACTTGATCATTGAATAAAGAAAAAGCCTGAGCCGAAGCGATATCACTGGGTAAAACGCCGTAGGTGGTAGCAAGGTTACCCATACTGGCAAAGCCTATCGTTGGCAACAAACCACCCAACAGAGCAATGCCGATACCGTACTGAGATAGTTTTTTTGTTTTCATGTTCTGCGTCCTTTTAGCTTTATTATTGGCAATGGATACAGAGCAAGTAAGTACCCACACACATCATTAGAAGCGTGCGTACACTAGCATTCCACTCGACTATTTAGCGCTTTTTTCGATTAAATTTTGAGCCGTTTACAGTAAAAAATAGTAAACAAAGACAAGGAGAGTCAAAGACGTTTAAATGAGAAAAAAACTAATAAATTAGCGCTAGCACCATTACCAAACTGGCAAGTAAGTGCTAACCATAAGATATTTTTGTTTGTTCACATTGCAAAAAAAGGGCCCTTTCGGGCCCTGTATCATTAAACTAGATCTTCGTTATTTGCCTTAGCGGCCTTGGCATCCTTCCATACCGCTCGGCATATATACACCAACACACCCAAGGTTAGTGCTGGCCACATTAAAATATAAAACGCATAAAATGCTGTTTTAGCATCCATAACAATCACTCCTCTTAGCTATCGTAGCTTTGTACTTCTTGGCCAATGGTGCTGAAATCAAAACGCTCTTGGTTACTTAGCAAACTCATTACTGTGCACACCAAAGTGCTCACACCAAACGCTGTTAGCGAGGCCAACAAAACGGTGTAGTCGCGCATGAAATCAAGATTGATATAAAGCGCAACAGCTCCGCCAATAACCGCAAATACAATACCCAAATGCACCCCTAAGAAAGCAAACGCCATTAGCCCTACCACTACAGCAGCGCCAAGAGCACCTATTACCTCAAAGAGATAGGCCACAGCACCTGTCATGGGCAACAGCTCAAAGCGCACTAAACAGAACATCACCATGGCAACCACCACCGACCAGGTGAATGCCATATTCGTTACTTTGTCCCAAAACACACTAGCAATAACCGGGAAGACAATGGTGCCCCACAGGGCGCCCACAAATACGAGCATCACCAGAATATCGAGTTTAAAACTAGCAAAAATAATGCCCACCATAGTGGCCACTATCATGGTGATACGACCAATTAAGAGCATGCGCTCAGGGTTGGGCTTATCTTTGGCGATGTTCTTGCCATACACATCCGCCATCATAATGGCAGATAAAGCGCACAAATCTGAATCCGCGGTGGAAGATAAGGAACCAATCACCAGCACAAAGAACAGCGCCACCATAACGGGCGATAGATAAGTAGAAACCACTTGCGGAATTAAGTTATTGGTATCGCCATCCACAGGCTGTATACCCGCGGCTAGTGCCAACAAACCAATCATTCCCAGGCCAATAACAATAGCGCCATAACCTAACGTCGCAGTAATAAACGTGGGCTTAATGTGTACTTCGTCCACTGCAAATAAACGCTGTGAAATAGTTTGGTTACCGATGGCGTAGGCAAGCACGGCAAAAAAGTAGGGTGCGCCCTGCTCTAAAATAGCTTCGCGGGAAAAGAAGTTTTGTTGCTCACTCGTGAGATTGCCAAGCCCTGCCACGAAAGTTTCTGGCCCGCCCATGGCGAATAACACCGCTGGGACAATCACCACAGCCACCGCCATTAACGCCACCAGCTGCGCAAAATCAGTGAATACTGCGGCTCTAAAACCAGACCATAAGGTGTAACTCAGCACACCCACTCCCGCAATAATCACCCCCGTTTGGAACGACAAGGGGGATAACACCGCCACTAAGGCACCCGCAGCGGTAAAGTTAACCATCAAGCTGATGGTGCTGCCTAGCACGTTGGAAATCGCTAGGATCAGCTGGCTTGAAGAACCATGACGCGCATGAATTAACTCACCCAAGGTATGGGCTTTAGGTGCCAACTTACGAAAGCGCTGGCCGAAAGGATAAATAAACAAAATCATCAAGGCGCCCCACAACCCATAATGCAGCGGGCCTGAAACGCCATACTTATAACCTGAAGTAGCTGCCGCATAAAATGACGCTGCCCAAATCCAGGTAGCTGTCATGCTCGAAGAGGCAAAACCAATTCCCAAGCTCTCATTGGCCACCATATAAGCATCGGTGTTTTCTTCTTCTTTGCGGATCATGAGTGTCATTAAGTAGGTGCCGCCGTAAAATACAGCAAGCATCAACAGCACCACTGGGGTGGAAAATTGATAAAATTCCATAATCTTTCTCTTTTTACAAACAAAAAATCACCGCTCCATGCATGAT
>DAHVSB010000035.1 GCA_027324795.1 Alcanivoracaceae bacterium | reverse complement strand
TGCCACAACATTATTTGGCTGAGGGCGGGCATCTGCGCCGACAGTTAGAGCCCATAGCACGCAAAGATCGCCCCTTTGAATTTATGCTGAACGCGCTACGTTTAACCCAGGGCGTACCTAGCCATTTATTTACCACCACCACTGGCTTGCCTTTAAGTACCATCGCCGAGCCTTGGCAACGTCTACGTCAACAACAATTAATGGTGGACTCCGATGAGCGATTAAGCTGCACCGCCAAAGGGCTACAGTTTTTAAATCATGTACTGAATGAATTCACCTAGTTGTCTCTTGCTCATTTTTTGAATCGCATTCATAATACCCCCCTATCTTATTATTAGAACGAAAGTACTTACCTCTTATGGGAACCAAACGACGACGCTTACGGGAGCTTGCTGCCCGTGAGCAGCTATTTATTAATACAGCGCTGGCGCATATTCAAACCGACGGGTTACTGGCACTTAAAATGGCCAAAGTTGCTCGTGATTGCGATTACGCCACCGGCACGCTTTATCAGCACTTCGCTTCTAAAGAAGATTTGCTGTTGGCTATTTTTGCCAGCGAAAATGAAAAAAACCTCGAGATAATGCGCCGTGCCACTGAGTGGGACGCGCCAAGCCGCAAAAAAATATTAGCGCTGATTGTGGGTGATGTTTTGTTCTCTGCTAACCACCCTGATCACCAAAGCCTCGGCCGCTATATTTTTACCGATGCCGTGTGGGAAGCCGCTTCCCTCGAGCGTCGCCAGCAAGTGCTTGATGCTTATATGCCGCACCACGAGGCCGCCACCAGCATTACGCAGGATGCCATTAATGCCGGCGACTTAGACCCGCGCGGCCAAAGCCCAGCCGAACTCACCCTAGGCATTTGGGCCATGTGCATGGGCATGCATACCCTCGTCGAAGCTGATGAAGTGTTAACGAGCCTTAAGCTAGTGCGCCCCTATCGCTGGCTGCTGCGCAATATCCATTTATATTTAAACGGCCTGAACTGGCAGCCCTTGCTTGACCCTTTTGACGAACAAAAACTTAACCAAGATGTAGAGCACATTGTGGAAACACTCTACCAAGATCTGTGCTTTAGCCCACTATCCACTGAGGAACCACCCCATGAATAAACGCATGATATTGATGCTGCTTGCTTGCGTTGTCGTATTCGGCGGCGTATTTGGCGTACAAGCCATGATCAACAAAGGCATGAACGATTTTTTTGATGATATGCCCATGCCTGCGGTGAGCATCACCGTGGCCGATGCCGAGGAAGACACCTGGCCCGTGCGTTTAAGTGCCGTGGGAACCGCCAAGGCAGTTAACGGTACTCAACTCACCACGGAAGCGGCCGGTATTGTTAACAAAATTAACTTCCGCTCTGGCGAACAAGTGAAGGCAGGGCAAACCCTCATCACACTAGATGACGAAGCGGATCGCGCTCAACTCAAAGCCCTAAAGGCCGCTGCAGAACTTGCCAAGGCCGAGCTTGAGCGTACCCAGCGCTTACACCGCCAAGGCAGCGCCTCTAAAGCTGAGCTCGACCGAGCCATCAGCCAAGCAGATCAAGCCGTTGGTAACCTCACCAGCCACGAAGCCCGTATCGCGCAAAAAAATATCAAGGCACCTTTCGATGGCCAACTGGGTATCCGCTTAGTGAACTTGGGTGAGTTTCTCTCCCCGGGTACGCCTGTGGTGAGCTTGCAGCAGCTATCGCCCATTTATGTGGACTTCAAACTGCCCGAAAGCAACCTCAAGGCACTAGAAGTAGGCCAAACGATTACCGTGACCGTGGATGCTTGGCCTGACGCCACGTTTGAAGGCAAGGTCACCGCTATTGAGCCAGGCATCGACGCGGCAACCCGTAGCATCAAGGTGCAAGCGGAAATCGAAAACGAAGACTTTAAATTACGCCCCGGCATGTTTGCCCGTGTACAACTAGATCTTGGCGCAGACGAGAGTGTCGTGGTAATTCCCCAAAGCGCCGTGAGCTTTAACCCCTATGGCAATGCTGTATTTGTGGTAGTGGACAGCGAAGATAATAATGGCACTGCTCAAAAAGTAGTAAAGCGTCGTTTTGTACGCACTGGTCGCACCCAAGGCGACTATATTACGATTTTAGAAGGGATAGAGCCTGGCGACACCGTTGCCACCTCCGGTCTCCTTAAGCTTAATAATGACACTGTCATCAAAATAAGTGATGAAGTGAACATGGAAGCCTCCAAAAACCCGACTCCTAATAACACCTAAGCCATAGAGATACTTTATGAATTTCACCGACGTATTTATTAAGAAACCGGTTCTTGCTTGGGTGGTGAGCTTATTCATCCTCCTGCTTGGAATTCGGGCTGTTTCTGAGCTCAATGTGCGTCAGTATCCTGAGCTCCAAAACGCCATGATTACCGTAACCACCACCTATGTGGGTGCGGATGCGGATTTAATCCAAGGCTTTATTACCGCACCTTTAGAACGTGAGGTCGCCACAGCCGACGGTATTGACTACATTTCGTCCACTAGTGCAGCTGGCGTTTCTATTATCCAAGCATTTTTACGCTTAGACGCTGACCCCAACGCCGTGCTAACGCAAGTAGCAGCCAAAGTGAATAAAATGCGTAGCGAACTGCCGACTGAGTCAGAAGATCCTGTTATCGATATGGCCGAAGGTGATACCACTGCCGCTATGTATCTTGCTTTTTATAGCGACATTTTGGATAACAACCAAACCACAGATTACTTAGTGCGCGTAGTAGAGCCTTTATTAGCCACTGTGCCTGGTGTCCAAAAAGCCGATATTTTAGGGGCGCGAACCTTTGCTATGCGAGTATGGCTCGACCCTGAAAAAATGGCAGCACTTGGTGTTACCGCAAGTGATGTATTTGGTGCCCTGCAAGCCAACAACGTACTGTCTGCCGTAGGTGCCACCAAAGGCGCACAAATAAGTATCGATCTTACCGCGCAAACAGACCTCAACAAGCCAGAGGAGTTTGAAGAGCTTATTGTGCGTGAGCAAGATGGCGCCACCATTCGCTTGCGTGATATCGCCTCTGTGGAACTGGGTGCTGAAAGCTACAACACCACAGTAACCTTTGGTGAAGAAGCGGCCACCTTTATTGCGATTGAAGTGGCCCCAGACGCCAACGCCCTCGATGTGATTCAAGCCGTACACAAGGTGTGGGATGAAGATATTATCCCTGAGTTGCCCGAAGGTTTATACGCCGATATTCCCTATGACTCCACCGAGTACATTCAAAACTCCATTGATGAAGTGGTCAAAACCATTGTGGAAGCCCTCATCATTGTGGTGGTGGTTATCTTCCTATTCTTGGGATCGGTACGCTCCGTATTAATTCCCATTTTAGCTGTGCCTGTTTCGATGGTGGGTGCACTCTTCCTGATGTTGGTGATGGGGTTCTCTATTAACCTGCTCACGCTACTGGCCATGGTATTAGCTATCGGCATTGTGGTGGACGATGCCATTATTATTTTGGAGAACATCCACCGCCACGTGGAAGACGGCATGGCGCCCTTCGACGCCGCTATTAAAGGGGCGCGCGAGCTAGCATGGCCCGTGGTGGCCATGACCACCACCTTAGTGGCCGTGTATCTGCCCATTGGTTTTATTGGCGGTTTAACAGGTACCTTGTTCGTTGAGTTTGCCTTCACCCTTGCAGGGGCGGTGATTCTATCCGGGGTGACAGCGTTAACCCTCTCGCCCATGCTGTCAGCCAAATTGTTAAAAGCGCCTGGCGATGGCGGTGAAAGCAAACTCGCGGCATGGCTCGACGAGCGCTTTGATAATCTCAAGCACAGATACCAGCGCGTGCTGCATAGCACCATGAACGACAAGCATGTGGTGGCAGTGTTTGGCGGCATTGTATTGGTATCTTGCTACTTCTTGTTTGTGAGCACACCCGCTGAGCTCGCCCCTGAAGAAGACCAAGGCTTTATCATTACCATTGCCGATTCAGACCCCTATTCCACCATGGAATACTTCCAAAAAAATACGTCTTTGCTTTATAACAAAGCCATTGCGTTGGAAGAAATGGATAAGGTTTTCCTAGTGAATGGTATGAGCAGCTCTGGCGCAGGCTCGGTGACCAACGGGCTAGCTGGGCTCGTGCTCAAACCCTGGGACCAGCGCACCCGCTCCACAAAAGCGGTACTTGAGCAAGACGTCCAAGGAATTACCCACGACATCCCTGGGCTCAAAGTGGCTGCTTTCCAACCGCCACCACTACCCACAGGGGGAGGCGGTGGCTTCCCCGTGGAATTTGTGGTGGGCACAACGCAGCCTATATCTGCAGCGGCTGAGCTGATTGAACAAATCGTAGGTAAAGCTTACGAAAGCAGAAAGTTCATCTTCTTAGACACGGACTTAAAAATTGATAAGCCACGCGCAGAAATTGTTATCGACCGTGAAAAGGCCGCTGCCTTAGGCATTGATATGGCCAGCCTCAGCCGAGATATGGCGTCGATGCTAGCCGGCGCTCATGCCAACCGATTCTCCCTTGAAAATCGCTCTTATAAAGTGATTCCACAAGTGGAGCGCAGCGAACGCCTTAACCCCGAGCAATTGCTGAACTACTACACACGCACCCGTGATGGCGAGCTAATCCCGCTCTCCACCATTGCCACCATCGAGCAAAGCGTGCAGCCACAATTGCTGAAGCGATTCCAGCAGCTTAACGCCGTTACTATTTCAGCGGTACCGCGTCCAGGCGTGCCCCTCGGCGAAGCACTGCAAGTGTTGGAAGACGCTGCTAACGAGGTATTACCACAGGGTTATCGCATGGATTATTCTGGCCAATCGCGTCAGTTCAAAACCGAAGGCTCGCAAATGCTGATGACCTTCTTCTTTGCGCTAATCATTATTTACCTCGTGCTATCCGCACAGTTTGAATCCTGGCGCGACCCACTCATCATGCTGGTATCCGTACCCATGTCGATTGGTGGTGCCCTGCTGAGCATGGCGATTTTGAACGTGGTGAGCACCTTTGGGGCTTTTAATGGCCTCTATATTCCCAACGCCACCATGAACATTTATACCCAAGTGGGCTTGGTTACCTTGATTGGGGTAATTTCTAAACACGGGATTTTGATTGTGGAATTTGCCAACCAATTGCAGGAAGAGGGCCTAGCCAAACGAGTGGCCATTGAAGAAGCCACCGCCATTCGTTTGCGCCCTGTGCTGATGACCACTGCTGCCTTGGTAATTGCCATGTTCCCCATGCTCATGGCCGACGGCCCTGGCGCCGGCTCGCGCTTTGCCATGGGCTTTGTGATTGCCACCNGTATGACCATGGGAACCTTG
Source organism: Alcanivoracaceae bacterium (assembly GCA_027324795.1). Lineage (GTDB taxonomy): Bacteria > Pseudomonadota > Gammaproteobacteria > Pseudomonadales > Alcanivoracaceae > CALEAR01. The sequence goes on along the minus strand of DAHVSB010000035.1, from coordinate 13,498 downwards.
TTTACCCTGTTCGTCGTACCCGCCATGTATTTGTACTTGGGGCGCGATAGGGGGAATACAGGGACGCAGCTAGCGAGCTAAGGCGCGGCACTGCGTAGGTTCCCGCTACCAGGTGTTCTTAAAAACCACCATACCGAGCAAGCTTGCAGAAATGGGCCCCACCAACGAAAACCATGTTGGTGGGGCCCATTTCTTCCAGCCTATTCACCCTAGCCTCTAAGAGAAATCGGGTGCGGGTGGGGTATGAGAAGAATTGGTTTTATGCGGGGATGTTGCTCAGAGTGTTTGGCGGCGTTCGTGCCAAGGAATTGTTTAATGGCAACCACAATTCTCAGTTTTTGCCATCTAAAAACATATTAATGTGGCCTAGTTATCCAGCTTACCTATCCTAGCCTCTAGGAAAGTTCCGGCGCGCGTGAGGTGCAAAAGTATTGGTTGTGTGCGAAATTGCTATTCAAAGCATGTAGCAATAACTTTATCAAGCCCTAACTTAGTGGCACCCACATTCCCCCAAATTCCACCAACCCGATTTATCTTAGAGCCACCGGTGGGAGGCACGGAGAAACCACTATTTCTTTTGCGTGCTCTTCCGCAAAAAAATAGTGATTTCGCAGTGCTTGTTGCTGATGAATTTAATTTAGAGCCCGTTGAGTGGCGCCACCCCGGCGCTAGGGCAACCTACGCGGTTCCGCGTCCTTACCCCTCGGCACAAGAGCCGTGGCGCCGGCCCGGCGTAAGGGCATGAGGGCACTAGGGCAACACCGACTCTACCCACCTCACAATATCCGCACTACTCATGGCACCCGACTTGCGTGCAATTTCTTGCCCACGGTGCAGCACCACCATGGTGGGAATGCTGCGGATTTGATACTTCTGCCCTATGGTGGTTTCCACTTGGGTGTTTACTTTCACTAGGCGGCAACGTGGCTCAAGGGTTTTGGCCGCTTGTTCAAACTGCGGGCCCATCACCTTACAGGGGCCGCACCAAGGTGCCCAAAAATCCACGACCACAGGTAAGTCTGCCTTGATGGCGTGTTGGTCAAAATTATTTACACCCACATCGATAGCTGAGCTTGTGAACAACGCTTGCTTGCAGCTTCCACAGGCGGGCTGTTCACCAAGTCGCTCTTGGGGCACGCGATTAAGTTTATGGCAATGGGGACAGGCCACTGTTAATTGACTCATAGATACCTCGTTGCAGCGTCTTAATTTAGGCTTAACTAATATATTAGATAGTACGAAAATAACAAGCCATTTAATTACTCAGAACAGTTGACACAAAAGCAAATAGGAATTATTCTCATTTAAGTTCAGTTCACAAACCATCCTGTTAATCGCAACACAACACAGGAGCACAAATGGATTTTAGTAGTGTCAGCCGAGTGACTTTAGGCAACCCTAGCCAGCAGCTTGTGCGCTTATGCAAACACATGGGCCACAAAATTCCTGCGCAATACAGTGAAACAGAAGGTGAGCTTAAATTTGAGTTTGGTGTATGCAAATTATCAGCAGCGGACAATCAGCTTGCTATGTATTGCGAAGCAAACTCTTTGGCGTCCTTGGATAAAATGCAAGACATTATGGGACGTCATCTTGAACAGTTAGCTTGGAAAGACGAGCCCAAAGTCACTTGGCAAGACGCGTAAAGTTTTCTTTATTTTCTCTGTCGGTTGTCCTTCGCCCTCTCTCATCCTCCCCTATCCCCAGACCCGAGAGAGGGCTTTTTTTTACCTCACCACCTTGGTACCACTAGCTCGGCTGTTCTGCGCCTTGTGCTTTTTCACCGCAGGCATGGCAAAACTGTGCGAAACTATTTTTGCGGGCTTCGCAGGCGGTGCAGCGGTCAAACAGATGAATGCCGCAGTGCGGGCAAAAATCCATAGTCTTATCTTGTAGCGGCACACTGCGCTCACACCCTGGGCAAACCTGCTGTGCCAAACGCTGAAATACCACATCATATGCCAAGGCTTGGCGGCGCTCAGCCTCAGGTTGCGCCTCCGCTTCACGCTGGCGAGCGAGGTATGTTTGCAGGCTCTTTATCACATAACGACCACCAAAAAAGGTCAACAGTAGCCCCACCCCATAACGTACATAACCACCAAAACTGGGCAAATACGGCACCAATTCCACAAAAAATGCGAACAAGGCAAACATAATAAAGCCACGGGTAAAGGGCCATGTGGGCTTGCCGCGCTGCGTTCTAAAAAAGTAAAACGCCAATATCAGCAAAGGCAATGTGAGCAATAAACGGTAGCCAAACACACGCAGTTCTGCTTTTTGTTTGGCCTTGCGCCATGCCTCCCCTGCCACGGCTAAACGCTCATCAATTTGTTCACTAAGCGCTTGTTGCTGCTCCTGAATTTGATTGTGCTCTTCTCGCGCTTCTAACAAAGCGGTTTCGCTGGCATGCAATTGCTGCTGCAAGGCTTCCAACCTTGCCATGCGCTCAATTAGCTCTTGGTTGTCTTTGGCGGTATCTGTCACCCCGCGCGTATTTAACCAATTGCTGTGGTCTTTGGAGGCGCTGTTATAGTTCAATGCCATGCGTTGTTGCGCCTCGGTTAAACGCGTTGTTTTTGTGCTTAGTGCTTTGAGCGCGTTGGCTAGCTCATTACGTGCTTTTTCATCTTGCTGAGCTTGTGCCGAATCGTAAAAGTCCTCAATAGTTAAAGGCTTTTCTACCTTGGGCAAATCTCCTATCACGGCGCTGCCTAAACCAATCAGGCACCACGCAAAAATTATACTGACGAGCCAAAGGCTCCGATTAAACCACTTTTCAGATAACCGTAAGGATTTTGACATGGTGCACTGCGCTCCTCTTAGTATGCGCTCCAACAGAAGGTAAATATCTTACCTCAATTTATTTAACCACCGCTGAGTATTCTCACTCATTCTGCTTTGCGGTATGGTTAACGCTTTCTCAAACTCAAGGTTTACCATGCGCTATTTAGTGATTGTCACCCTACTGTGGGCGCTTTCCTTTAACTTTATTGGCGTGTTTTTAGCCAATCAGGTGGACAGTTATTTTGCCGTGCTCACCCGCGTGGTGATTGCCCTCGCCCTTTTTCTGCCTATCACTCGGTTCAAAGGGGTAAGCAAAGGCTTTATGTTGGGCGTGGCCTTTTGTGGGGCCTTTCAGTTTGGCCTCACTTACCTCGGGCTTTACTTGGCATTCACTTACCTCACAGTGGCGGAAGTGTTGCTGTTTACCGTACTCACACCGTTGCATATCACCTTGATCAACGACGCCTTTGAAGGCCGCTTTAACCCTTGGGCCTTTGTGGCAGCAGCCTTGGCGGTGATGGGTGCGGTAATTATTCGTGCGGAACCCGTAGATGCAGGTTACTTAACGGGCTTTTTGCTGCTGCAAGGGGCGAATGCAGCCTTTGCTTTGGGCATGGTGAGCTATAAGCATTTGGTGAAACGTTATCCACAACCGCTGCCCTTGCGCAATAGTTTTGGCTACTTTTTTATGGGAGCGCTATTAGTGGTGCTACCTGCCTGGTGGCTGCTAGGCAACAAAAACGCCATGCCCACCACTGGGCTGCAATGGGGCATATTGCTATGGCTTGGGGTGTTGGCCACGGCCTTGGGGCAGTTTTGGTGGAATAAAGGAGCCACTCAAGTGAGCGGCGGCACCTTGGCGGTAATGAACAACGCCACCGTGCCCTTGGGCATCTTAATCAATGTACTGGTGTGGCACAGCAGCTTTGAGCTGTGGCGCTTTGCCTTGGGCACCGCTTTGATTGTGGGCTCCTTATGGTTTGCACCCTCAGCTAAGAGGTATGGCACTCAGGGCAGCAAAACCTGCAGCCATCCGCCTGCGGGAAAATCCGCTTAGCTGCCTTTACCGCCTCATGACAATTATCAAATACACCTAGGCTGCGCATGTTTTCTGCCAAGTGGCGCCAATAGCAAGAGCGTTTGTGCACCTCGTGGTCGCCGTTGGCTTGGGCACAGTTGTTCACAAAATATTCTTCCATGGCCGCACCTCAACATAGTTCAACACATACTAATAAACACGATAGCCCTGCCACAAGAGCCCGAGCCCCACTAAAATTAAGCCAACATGCACGCACAGCGAAAACACCCGCGCATTAAAATATTGATTAGCTACCCGCCCCGCCACAATGGCCACAATCAACACGGGCAAAGCCACTCCGTAATAACGGCTCACTTCCCATGTCCACAGCCCTGTAGCGCCATAGCCTGCCATCACCACCAGGCTTGCGGGCAAAAAATAGCCCTGCAAGGTGGCCCTAAACTGCTGTGGGCTCCAACCGCGTAGGGTACCAAACGCTACTAATGGCGGCCCATTCATCCCATAAGCACCGCCAAACACACCCGCTAAAAAACCAAACACAGGAGCACTTTTATCTGAGCGTAAGCGCAAACCACCCCGTTGAATTAACAAATAACTGGAAAATAAAATAATAACCGTACCCAGTAATATTTTTACCACACTTTCTGGCGCGGCTTTTAATAACCACAACCCCAAAGGCACACCAAATAAAGTGGCCACCAATAAGCGCGTGGCACTGCCAAGCTGAATATGGCGCCAATCCTGCGCCACCGCCACCACAGATACCGTAATAGAGGCCAGCACCGCCACAGGAACTGCCACTTCCACGGGCATCACCAGCGCCAATAAAGGCACAGCAATTAGCGCTTCACCAAACCCAAAAGCGGAACGAATAAAGGTGGCCACAAAAAGAATCAGAAGCAAGGATAAATACAACATGGGCACATGCTAAAGGGCAATGCGGTAATAAACTAGCGCTTGTAGCTTTATTAACTGAAAAATAAAAAATCTTGGGGTGCGAGTGTGTATCTCCATGGGTAAAGCAATAACCGCTCGCTTTTTCTATTGGAGGCTGTTAAGGGTAACGTTGGTTCACTAACCCAAAGGTTTTCTTTCATGTTGCTCAGGCCAAAGGCATAGACTATGCCCTTACCTAGCTCATCAAGCTATGCGTATCAGAAAAACGGTTTATATTGTTGTGTTAGGCTAACTCGACACAAAAAAGCCCGCTATAAAAAGCGGGCTTTTTGCTTGTTTGGTGCGCCAGGAGGGAGTTGAACCCCCACGCCTCGCGGCACTGGAACCTAAATCCAGCGTGTCTACCAATTCCACCACTAGCGCGTTATGGGCGTGCATTATAGGGAGTTTATTTTGTTTCGCAAGCTTTTTTTACTCTAATGCATCAAGACGTTGGTTAACTTGGCGGCGATACATATCAAACGCATTCATCGCTTCTTCTAATTCCTTAATGCGAGTGCCAAGTGCTTTATCGCCCTGTTGTAGTTTAGCGAGCTCTTTTAGCGCAGGTAGTGCATCGGCTAAGGGTTTTATCACCTGTTCTTGCTCTTTTAACTGGGCTTGCAGTCGCTTTTGGGTTTCACTGGCCAAATCAAGCTGGGTTTCTAACTGGGTTTGACGGTTAACACCTGCGGCGACCTTTTTCTCTGAGGCTTCAGCACGTTTGATCGCATCGGCGGCTTGCTGTTGCGCCTTTTTCAATTCTGCTGTTAAGCCATCCACCGTTTTCTTTTGTGCGGTTAGGGCGTTTTTCAGTGATTTAATCTCTTTTTCATTGGCATCAATCTGTGCCTTGTTGCGCTTGTTACTCACATCCCACAGCTTGCGGATTTCATCCATCTGCTTTTTTTGCTCGCCCTCAAGCGCCTTGTGGTTAGTCGCTAGCGAATCTGCTGCTTTTTGCAAGGCACTAATTTGGCTGCTCACACTTTCACCTGTGCTCGAAAGCTCTGTGGCAAGGGAGCCCAGTCGCTCATCCGATTGGCTAAGTTCGTGATCAAGCTGTGATTTAACCTCTGTAAATTGCTGGTAAAATCCCCACCCTGCTGCCGCTAGCCCGGCTACAAGTAGCAATAACACCAACACTAAAAACCACAGGCCCTTGTTGCTAGAACCCGACGCCACCACTGGCGCAGCAGCTTTTGGCGCAACGCTTGCTTTTGGGGCAGCTGCCTTGGGAGCCGCCTGTTTGGGGGGCGCTTTAGGCGTGGGCTCTTCGTCCACGTTAATTTGGCTGATATCACCAAGGGGTAAATCTTTATCGTCGCGGCTCATTGTTTACCTTATCACCTTACTTGCTCAAATCGCGGCCAAAGAAGCTTTGGTCAGTGGCATAGTAAATCAATTGATCGGGGGCCGCCTCTTGCTTGCCGTTTTCATTGGTAATAAAAGGTAAGAACATCACCACAGGACGCACTTGGCGGTGCTCCGCTTGCACCCAAATACCAGGAATTTTTTTACCTTCGGCTTCTATTTCATGTAAGCGTGCTAGTAATACCAATTTGGTGGTGTTTTTAGTGCGCGCCTCCCGAATCAAATGCACAAACAGCTGATCAATCCAGTCGCTCACCTCGGGAGCTTCTTTGGGGTCTCCATCATAGGTAACTAGCTCAGTGGCGTCGTTTTGACGAATAATCATGCCAAACGGATAGAAAGAGCTATTGGCTTTTAATGCTTCATGGGCAATTTGAAAAATTTGTTCGGCGGCTTCGTTCACCTCTTGCTCGTATTGTTTTTGCATAGCTTCACGGGCTGTAGAACGCTTAGTTTGCTTGGGTGAATCCGCCCAAACAGCAGTGCTGCCAGCAAATAAAAACAAAGTAACAATCAAAGACAAAAAAAGACGGAAGTGCTGCATTATTATTACCTTTCATTATCCATCATGAGTTTTATATACTCGTTAGCGCTTCACCTTATTATGCAAAAGTACGTTTGGGCGCATAAGCCAAAAATAGCGCGAATATTCCTATAAAGGCAAGCCTACCTGATGCTAGACAGCACTCTAAGCACAAGTTCAATTAAGGCGCACAAAAAAGCCGCCCATAAAGGCGGCTTTCCTTTGCTTACGCGTTAGAACTTAAGCACCAAAGTTTTGTGCAGCAAATTCCCAGTTGGCTAGTTTCCAGAAGGTCTCTAGGTACTTAGGACGTGCGTTGCGGAAATCGATGTAGTAAGCATGCTCCCACACATCAACGGTGAGTAAGCAGGTTTTGCCATCGGTGATTGGAGTGCCAGCATTGCTGGTGTTAACGATTTCAAGCTCACCGCTTTCGTTCTTAACTAACCATGTCCAGCCAGAACCAAAGTTGCCCGCAGCAGCGGCGTTAAACTCTTCTTGGAACTTGGCAAAAGAACCCCACTTAGCGTTAATGGCATCAGCTAGTGCGCCTGTTGGCTCACCGCCACCGTTGGGGCTTAGGCTGTTCCAGTAGAATGTGTGGTTCCATACTTGGGCAGCGTTGTTAAATAAAGGACCAGGACCCGCGCTCTTGATAATCTCTTCAAGGGATTGGTTAGCCTTGTCGGTGCCTTCAATCAGCTTGTTTAGGTTAGTTACGTAGGCTTGGTGGTGCTTGCCATAGTGAAACTCTAGGGTTTCAGCAGAGATATGGGGTTCTAGAGCGTCTTGTGCATAAGGTAGAGCGGGTAATTCGATAGCCATGATAATCCTCTAACTTTGTTGTTGTGGCCTATCATCAACGTCTGATGACAAGCGGTGAATGTACACAAATGCTACTGCTAGCTTTTGTGCCATACGATTTGCACAAAGATAATAACAACCTAGCGGCCCTTGGGCCAACATCGCAAGCTGGAAAAGCGATTGTGTTATTAGCTTGTTGCCACAGGAAGCACCTATATGGGGCCTAATACTTTGTTTTCAAGCGCTATTTGCAAAAACATTGTGCCTTTTTTGGCATAACCTCAGTACAATATGTTCTTTTGCTATGCTTGCCGACCATGGCTAACGCGACCAACTATGTTAGGGTTAGCGCTATTTCTTAGAGGAGACTGAAATGAGTGACGATAGCATTGTAATTTTAGAAGGGGCGCGTACCCCTATGGGTAGCTTCCAAGGCTCCCTTGCCCCTGTCACCGCCACCGAGCTTGGCGCTATTGCTATTAAAGAAGCAGTGAAACGTGCAGGTATCAGCCCCGAAGATGTAGATGATGTGGTAATGGGTTGTGTATTGCCTGGCGGCCTCAAGCAAGGCCCTGCACGCCAAGCCATGCGTGGTGCAGGCTTGCCGGATAGCACAGGCGCCACCACCATCAACAAACTTTGCGGCTCTGGCATGCGTGCCACCATGTTCGCCCACGATATGCTAAAAGCAGGTTCAGGCGATATTTTAATTGCAGGTGGCATGGAATCCATGACCAACGCGCCTTACATAATGCCAAAAGCACGCGATGGCTACCGCATGGGTCATCAGCAAGTGTACGACCACATGTTTTTAGACGGTCTCGAAGATGCAGAAACAGGCCGTTTAATGGGCTCTTTCGCGCAAGAAGTAGCGGATAAAAAAGGGCTCACTCGCGAAGCCATGGACGAGTTTGCCATCACTTCCTTGGAGCGCGCACAGCAAGCCATTGCGGAGGGCTGGTTTAAAGATGAAATCGTTCCAGTCACAGTAACCACCCGTCGTGGCGAAACCGTGGTAGACACCGATGAGCAGCCCGGCCGCGGTAATGCCGAAAAAATCCCCACACTGCGCCCTGCTTTTGCCAAAGATGGCACCATTACTGCCGCCAACGCTTCGTCTATTTCTGACGGCGCTTCGGCTCTCGTGCTGACCCGTGAAAGTGTAGCCAAAGAGCGCGGCTTAAAGCCTATGGCACGCATTGTTGCCCATAGCACCAACTCTCGCCACCCAAGCGAATTTACCATTGCGCCCAAAGGCTCGATGGAAAAAGTACTCGCCAACGCCGGTTGGAGCATTGAGGATGTGGACCTGTGGGAAATCAACGAAGCCTTTGCCATGGTTACCATGATGCCAATGATGGAGCTCGGTATTCCCCATGAAAAGGTGAATATCCACGGCGGTGCCTGCGCCTTAGGCCACCCCATTGGCTCTACGGGTTCACGTATTATTTTAACCCTTATTCACGCCCTCAAACGCACGGGTGGCACCAAGGGTGTTGCTAGCCTTTGTATCGGTGGTGGTGAAGCCACAGCCGTTGCCATTGAGCTCATCTAAGCCCGTTGCCCCGCTGTTATGGCGGGGCATTTTGCTGAGGCATTGTTGTAGGAGATGGCAATATGCACGTAGGCCGGCTGTGGCCAATCACTCTTTGCGTCCTAGTAGGAGCCCTTATGCTCGTAAGTTGCCGCTCTATGCCAGCAGGCACAAGTACTGCGTCCCCTTTCCACCCCTTAAACAATGCCATTTTATTAGCCGACAACACTGCTGTGGATGCTCAAGGTCAGCGTCACATCGAGCAAGAGATTTTTGATTATGCGTTTCGGCTCATTGAGCAAGCTGAACAATTAGTTCTCTTGGATATGTTTTTGTTTAACGATTTCCAAGGCCCTAACCCTGAAACACACCGCGCTTTAGCCCAAGAACTCACCCAAACCTTAATTGCCAAAAAAGCCGCCCAACCCGAACTACCGATTGTTGTTATCACTGACCCCTTTAACACTTTATATGGCGGTATAAGCAACACTTATCTCAACCAGCTGCGCACAGCAGGCATTACCGTGGTGCTCACAAAATTAACCGCCCTGCCTGATTCTAACCCCAGCTGGTCGGCGCTATGGCGTACTTGCTGCCAATGGTTTGGCAACAAGGCGGATGCTGGTTGGCTGCCCAATCCCGTGGGCGATGGCAAAGTCACATTGCGCACATATCTCGCGCTGATTAATTTTAAAGCCAACCACCGCAAAACCTTGGTGGTGGACGAAGGCGATACCTGGACAGCATTAATCACTTCCGCCAATCCCCACGATGGTAGCAGTGCACACAGCAACACGGCTGTGGTGGCTAGCGGCCCTATTGCTCTGACGGTATTGCAGAGCGAGCAAGCGGTATTGGAGTTCTCAGCGCCCCATGTATTAACACAAACCCCCTGGCCCGCAGGCACAGGCCCTGAAGCGCTTGAGCAGCAGCTCAGCCAGCAACAGCAAGACACCTCAGCGCGCATTCAGCTAATCACTGAGGGGGCCATCGAAAATGCGTTATTAGCGGCTATCAACAGCGCTGAAGCGGGTGAAAAGTTATGGCTGGAAGTATTTTATTTTTCCCACATCCAACTTCAACGCGCCTTGGTGAAAGCCCACCAACGCGGCGTGGAAGTCAACGTCATTCTCGACCCCAATAAGGATGCTTTCGGCCGTGAAAAAAACGGTATTCCAAACCGTCAGGTGGCGCGTAAGTTGCATCAAGCGGGAATTTCTGTGCGTTGGTGCAACACCCATGGCGAGCAATGCCATAGCAAATGGTTACTGAAGCAAAGCAAGGGTGAAATAGAATTGATTATGGGTTCGGCAAACTTCACGCGTCGCAACCTTAGCGATTTTAACCTTGAGACTAATGTTCGCTTAATAGCTAGCCAAGAAGAAGCAGTGATGAGACGCGCTCTTGCACTTTACCAAAGTCGCTGGAACAACCAGCCCTTCGAAGGCGCTCAAGGTGAGAGACATTATACGGTGCCCTATGAAGCGTATGAAGATAATAGCCGGTGGCGCCGCTTCTTATACCAAGTGATGGAGCGCACCGGCTGGTCTAGCTTTTAATTTAAGGCTTACGAGTGCCCATAATAATTGGCATTTCCTGCTGGGGTGGCAAGCCTTGGCGCACCCCCACGCTACCATCGGCTTCTTTATAAAATGTCACCGGGGTAGCAGATACACCTAGCTTTTTCATCACTTCGTAGTTTTTATCTAACTGGGCTTGGATATCAGCGCTGATATTAAAGGTAGGCTTAATCCCACCATTGTCAAAAATAGTGTTGTGCTCGTGCAGCGCTTTTCTTGGGTCTTTGGCACCTAACATGGCGGCGGCTTTGGGCCCGCTATCTTGGCGTAAAATACCCACCATCACGTGGCGCACCTGCACTTTGCCTGCCTCCACCCAAGGCTGGGACTGCTGCCAAAAACGGTTGCAGTAAGGACAGTTAGCATCAGTAAAAGTATAAACCACACGCTCAGCATTTTTGCTGCCATCGGCAATCCAGTGGCTATCTTCTAATATCTCAAAAGCCTTGGCGTAACGCTTTTTCTCAGCCGCTTGGATGGGGCCACTGCTTAAATCGTTGCCTTTGCTGTCGAGCAAATTACCCACTAGTACATGCTCTTTGTCTGCAGTAACAAATACGGTGAGCAGCTGGCCACTCGCTGATATCACATAGCCATCTAGACCTTCGGGCGCATCAAAGCGCTCCTCCACCTCTACCCCGTGGCTTTCTAAGGATTTTAACACCTTAGGCACCTCTTCGGCTTGTGCGCCTAGGCTTACACCTAGCGCCATAGCAAGCCCAAAGGCGGCTTTTTTAAGGGGTTGACTGCACATGTACTGACTCCTCATCGGTTGTGTCTTGTAACGTTGATAGTTTTTTAAGCGAACGCGCTAAGGTTGCTGCGGAAAGCTCGCCCATACGAAAATCAACTAACTGCCCATTGGCATCATAAAACAAGGTAGCAGGCAGCCCGTGGGCGGCCACTGCCAAACTCATTTTGGCGTGTTTATCGAGCAGCATATAATCAAGGTTTAACCCCTCTCGTTGCAAGTACTGTTGCACTGTCCAGCTCGCTTCGCCCTGATTAACAAACAAAAACCGAAACTCAGGGTATTTATCTTGGGCTTTTTCCAGCACCGGCATCTCTCGCTGGCAAGGTGGGCACCAAGTAGCCCAAAGGTTCACAATAGTGCCCCCTTCTGGATTGATGACATCACTTAAAGCGAGGGACTCTTCGTTTAAGGTTTGTAATTCCACTTGCGGCAGCTGCCGCCCATGCTGTTCCATCATGCTTAACATGAGTGTGGTAATTCCCCAAAATCCCATTCCCACAAGAACAGAGATCAATAAAGGCGCGCGCATGGCCACTTGCTTACGTAAACGCCACGGCAACCACAAAAGAGCTACAACGAGCGCCCCCCAAGCATCAAAACCACCGTCGCGAATATCAATGATTGACATAGGCGCGGCAGAAAAATCGGACCAATAGCGCGCCACGAACACCAATCGCGCACCCACCAATGCCAAGAGCACTAAGCTAAATAACGCATCCGCCGCGGGCACTTGGCGCTGACGCCCCATGATGGCAGCTACTACCCACGCAATAATAATGGCGAGCATCACCAAAAAATATTGAATCGACAGGGCTAAGGGCCCTACGCTCAAAGAGTTCATGTTACAGTTCCCTAGCTTGCGTTACGTGCCGCAGAAAATCTTTAGCACTAAGTTCTCCCACAATACGCTCGGCGCGACGCTCTTCACCATTGGGACCAATAAACAACAAGGTGGGCGGGCCTAAAATATTGTATTTCGCCATGATAGCTTTGCTTTCTTCACCTGCCGCGGTGACATCGGGCCTTAACAGCACAAAATCAGCTAGCGCTTGCTGCACCTCGGCGTTACCAAACACTTCGCGCTCAATCACATGGCATGAAATGCACCAATCAGCATAGTAATCCACTAACACCCATTTACCCTCGTTTTGCGCTTGCGCTAATGCCTGTTCAAACTCGCCCAAGGTATCCATGGTGTGGAAGCGGTCCATAAAATTACCGTTTGCGGCCACCGAGGTAGAGTTAGGTGCACTCAGGCCGGCTAAGGGTTGAAGCGGATTTTTATTGCCCGCAGCACCACCGAGAGTCATCAATAACGCCCACACACCCACACATAACGCCAAGGCTTGCAACACATAACCCCAAGGCTGCCCCGAGTTTTTTTCACCCATGCTTAAACGCCATAAAGCATAAGCCATGCTAATGCCAAGCAAGCCGCTAAGCGCCAATACCACAGCGCCCGGCGCTATACGTTGCACAAACCAAATGGCGAGGCCTAGCAACATAAAACCAAATACCGTTTTGACGCCGTTCATCCATCCGCCTGGCTTGGGCAAAAAGCCAGCTCCCACTGTCATGGCAAGCACTAAGGGCGCGCCCATACCTAAACCTAGGGCAAACAGGGTCAAGCCGCCAAACCATAGGTTGCCACTTTCGGCAATATAAAGCAGCGCACCGGCTAAAGGGGCTGTCATGCAAGGGCCCACTAGCACCGCAGATAAGATGCCCATCAAGCTAGCACCCACTAAGGTGCCGCCACGCTGCTTTTCACTCACCGTATGTAAACGGTCGCGCAGCCAAGCAGGCAATTGCAACTCATACAAACCAAACATAGCTGCGGCCAAGAGTACAAAAACGCTCGCAAACACTAGGATAACGACAGGCTGCTGCAGTACGGCTTGCAAATTAGCTCCCGCTAACGCCGCCAATACACCCATCACCGCATAGGTCAGTGCCATGGGCACCACATAGGCCACCGAGAGCAAAAACGCTTGCCCGCGGCTCCGGCTTTCACTACCCACCACCAAGCTCGATAAAACCGGTAGCATAGGCAGTACGCAGGGAGTGAAAATTAACAACAAACCCAAACCAAAAAAGGCTGTCAACGCCCAAACTACGTTACCCTCTTGCAGAGTACTGGCTAAACGTTGGTCTTCTGCTTGGTTTTGCG
>DAHVSB010000034.1 GCA_027324795.1 Alcanivoracaceae bacterium | reverse complement strand
CGGAAGAGCACGCAAAAGAAATAGTGGTTTCTCCGTGCCTCCCACCGGTGGCTCTAAGATAAATCGGGTTGGTGGAAATGGGAGAATGTTGGTGCCACTAAGTGAGACTTACGCAAGAACTTAGCTTTATGCTCTGAATAGCAACCTCGCACAAAACCAATCTTTCTCATACCCCACCCGCACCCGATTTCTCTTAGAGGCTAGGATAAATAGGCTGGAATAAATGGTTTCCTTCAGCATGGTTTTCGCTGAAGGAAATCATTTATGCAAGCTTGCTTGGCACAGTGGTTTTTAAGAACACTTGGTGCCGGGAACCCGCGCGGTTCCAGCGCAACTCGTTGAGTGGCGCCAACCCGGCGCAAGGGTTCGCGTATCCCGCCGGGAATTAGGGCTCGCCGTAAGAGCCCTATTACAATTGAAACATGATCCGCAAAAACTGCAGCCCTAGCAGCACAATAATGGGGCTGAAGTCTAGCCCACCCATGGCGGGGAGTAAGCGGCGTGCGGGTGCCATTAGGGGTTCTGTAATGTCGATTAAGATGGCGGTGAAAGGCTGGCGAGGGTCGGGGGCTATCCAACTTAGAATAATGCGGATAATCACTGCCCAGTAAAAATAGCTAATCAATAAGCTAGCGGTGGTATGCAGCACATACACTAGTACGCCAAGGCCAAAGGGAATGCGGCCGAAAGCAAAATAAAACTGCACCATCATTTTGCCGATGATAAGTAGGAACACTATAAGTAGAGCGGCAAAGTTGGCTCGTCCCACCACGGGAATGATTTGTTGCACAGGGGTAATGATGGGGTGGGTGATGCGCACTATGGTTTGCGATATGGGGTTGTAAAAGTCCGCTTGTACTAGCTGCAGTAAAAAGCGAGTTAAAAATAAAAAGATAGCTAGGGTAAAAATAGCATCAAATAAATGCATAAAAGCGCCAGGTGCGTTCATAAAAATTTCCTATATCGTTAACCAAGTTCTTCGGAACGTTGTTTGGCAGATGTTAGAGCTCGGTGTACTAGCTCGGAAAAACCACCTTCTGCAAAGGTTTGTAAGGCAGCTTGGGTGGTGCCACCGGGCGAGGTTACCCGTTCGCGCAATATGCCGGGGCCCACATCGCTTTGGCTAGCTAGTTTAGCCGCCCCTAGGGCAGTTTGTAACACCAAAGTGGTGGCGGTGTCTTTATCGAGGCCTAGCTTAATGGCAGCATCAATCATGTTTTCCATTAATAAAAAGAAATAAGCAGGGCCAGAGCCTGATACGGCGGTGACAGCATCCATAAGGGCTTCTTGTTCTAACCAAACGCTTTGGCCAACACTGTTCATCAGGGTTTCGGCTTGTTGGCGCTGGGTTTGGCTAACCTCTTGGCTAGCAAACATGCCCGAAGCGCCCGCTTGTACTAGGGCAGGTGTGTTGGGCATAACCCGCACCACAGGTACTTGGCCAAGCCACTGTTGCAGGCTTGCCACTGTGACACCCGCTGCAATAGAAAGCACCATAGGGGCTGGTTTAGTCAAAAAGGGGGCAATTGCAGCGCAGACTTGTTCCATCACTTGTGGTTTTACTGCTAATACCAACACATCACAGCGTGGCACTATCTCTTCATAATTGAGGCTGGTGTTAACCTTATATTCTTGCGCCAATGCGGTTAGGCGCTGTGCATCAATATCGTTTAACCAAATCTGGCTAGCATCAATGCCTTTGGCGAGTAGCCCGCCGAAGATGCTGCTGGCCATATTGCCTGCGCCAATAAAGCCAATTGTGATGTCTGTCATGTTTTGCTCCTTCAGGCATTGTGGTTTGTGGCGGCTAGTTCTTAATACAGGGGTTAAGCGTTGAACCAATGCGCGTGCCAAGGTAACGTAATAACCACATTTTGGGGGCCCTACACGAGGGGGGTGGCCAAAGGTGGTTATCATAACAAATAAGCATCGGCGCTGAGAGTGCTCGATGACTTAATTCCTATTTGAGGTAGTTGCACTTCATGGACATTACAGAATTACTCGCCTTTAGCGCCAAAAATGGCGCATCAGACTTGCACTTATCGGCCGGTTTACCACCAATGATTCGGGTGGATGGAGATGTGCGCCGTATTAACTTGCCGCCCATGGATCACAAGCAAGTGCATGCGCTGATTTACGACATCATGAATGATAAGCAGCGTAAGGATTACGAAGAATTCCTAGAAACAGACTTTTCTTTCGAAGTACCTGGCATTGCGCGCTTCCGTGTAAACGCGTTTAACCAAAACCGTGGGGCGGCGGCGGTGTTTCGTACGATTCCTTCCAAGGTGCTGACTATGGAAGACCTTGGCATGGGAGAGGTGTTCCGCAAAATAGCAGATACCCCAAGGGGAATTGTGTTGGTTACAGGTCCCACGGGTTCGGGTAAATCCACTACCCTTGCGGCCATGATTGACCATATCAACTCCAATAAGTACCAACACATTTTAACCATTGAAGACCCCATTGAATTTGTGCACGAATCGAAAAAGAGCTTGATTAACCAACGTGAAGTGCATCGTGATACCTTGGGCTTCTCTGAAGCGCTACGTTCTGCCTTACGTGAAGACCCCGATATTATTCTTGTGGGTGAGTTGCGTGACTTAGAAACCATTCGCTTAGCTTTAACCGCAGCTGAAACGGGGCACTTGGTGTTTGGTACCTTGCACACCACCTCGGCGGCGAAAACCATTGACCGTGTGGTGGACGTGTTCCCCGCGGAAGAAAAATCCATGGTGCGTTCCATGTTGTCGGAATCCTTGCGTGCTGTTGTGTCGCAAACCCTGCTAAAGAAAAATGGCGGTGGTCGTGTGGCGGCTCATGAAATCATGATTGGTACGCCTGCTATTCGTAACTTAATCCGTGAGGATAAAGTGGCACAGATGTATTCTGCTATTCAAACCGGTGCTGGTATTGGTATGCAGACTCTCGACCAGTGTTTATTGGAGCTAGTGCGTCAGGGAGTGATTTCCCGCGAGTCGGCTCGCGAACGCGCAGAACAGCCTGGCAACTTTTAAATAAAGGAAGGCATTAAGTGGAATTTGAAGAGCTACTAAAATTAATGGTGGAGCGGGAAGCTTCTGACTTATTTATTACCGCCGGGGTGCCGCCTTCTATGAAGGTGCACGGCAAGATTCTGCCAGTGACGCGCACTGCGCTTTCGCCTGATATGACCCGCGATATAGTGCTTGGGGTGATGAACGACTCTCAGCGTAAAGAGTTTGTGCGCAATAAAGAATGCAACTTTGCTATTTCGGCTCGGGGCATTGGGCGCTTTCGGGTGAGTGCCTTTTTTCAGCGCAACTTGGTGGGCATGGTGATTCGTCGTATTGAAACCAAAATACCCGATATTGATGAGTTGCGCTTGCCGCCTATTTTGAAAGATCTCGCTATGACCAAGCGCGGTTTGATTATTTTTGTGGGTGCCACGGGGACGGGTAAATCCACCTCATTGGCAGCCATGGTGGGGCACCGCAACCGTAACTCCAAGGGGCATATTATCACCATCGAGGACCCCATTGAGTTTGTGCACCAGCATCAAGGTTGTATTGTGACCCAACGCGAGGTGGGCATTGATACGGAGTCCTTCGATATTGCGCTTAAAAATACCTTGCGTCAGGCCCCGGATGTGATTTTGATTGGTGAGATTCGTAGCCGCGAGGTGATGGACTACGCCATCGCTTTTGCGGAAACAGGGCACCTGTGTTTAGCCACCTTGCACGCCAACAACGCCAACCAAGCCTTAGACCGTATTATTCACTTCTTCCCAGCGGATAGGCATAACCAGTTGTACATGGATTTATCCTTGAACTTGCGTGGCATTATTGCGCAACAGCTAGTGCCCACGCCTGATGAGCAGGGCCGTCGTGCCGCCATTGAGGTGTTGTTGAACACGCCTTTAATGGCGGACCATATTCGTAAGGGTGAAGTGCATCTGATTAAAGAGCTGATGACGAAGTCTGTTGAGCAAGGCATGCAAACCTTTGACCAAGCCTTGTATGACTTATATGAGCAAGGTGAAATTACTTACGA
The DNA here is from genome assembly GCA_027324795.1 of Alcanivoracaceae bacterium. Classification (GTDB taxonomy): domain Bacteria; phylum Pseudomonadota; class Gammaproteobacteria; order Pseudomonadales; family Alcanivoracaceae; genus CALEAR01. Next base: position 15,163 of record DAHVSB010000034.1, on the reverse strand, counting down.
AGACGCCATTCGTCATGCGGATGCGCCTAACGACTTGCGCTTGATGATTAAATTAGCGGCAGAAGGAGGGGTGGAATCCCTCTCTTCCGCCACCCAAGGTTTAACGCTCGAGGACGCTGAAACCTATTGAGTTATTGCGTTAAACGGCCTGTTTGGTAATCCTGAATCGCGGCAATAATTTCTGCCTCGGTGTTCATGACAAAGGGGCCGTACTGGGCAATATCTTCCTTCAAGGGGCGGCCTGCTAAAAACAGTAGGCGCGCTCCTTCACTTCCTGCAACCAGCGTGATGCTTTCGCTAGGAGTGAGCACCGCCATGCTGCGCGGCGGCAGTTCAGTTTCTGCTAGGTTGGCTGTGCCATCATAGAGGTACAAACCGCCTTGCCAGTGGGCTTTTGGTACAAAGTTCACGGTTTCGTTAGCGTTGAGCACAATATCCCATACTTGCGGATCGGTGCGCTTGTTGCCGTCGGGATTAATGACCCCTTTTACTTGCTGGTCTGCTACTTGGGCTTCGCCGGCGATGACTTTAATGTGACCGCCTTTTTCTAAGGCTACCCGTGCCATTTTCTCGGCAGGAATGTCCTCGTAGCCTGCGGGCATCATTTTGTCCTCAGCGGGCAAATTGAGCCAAATTTGAAAACCGCGCATACGGCCTTCTTTTTGCTCGGGCATTTCCGAGTGAATAATGCCGCGCCCTGCGGTCATCCACTGCACGCCACCGGTTTCAAGCAGCCCAGAGTTACCGAGATGATCTTCATGGCGCATGCGCCCTTCGAGCATATAGGTAATGGTCTCAAAGCCACGGTGCGGATGGCTTGGGAAACCCGCAAGGTAATCGTTGGGGTCATCAGAATAAAACTCGTCCAACATTAAAAACGGGTCCATGCGCAGGTGCGGATTGGAGCCCAAGGAACGGCGGAGTTTTACGCCGGCGCCATCTTGGGTGTTACGCCCGGGAATAATAGTGCGAATACTCATGGTGCTCTCCTTAGGTTATTGGCCGAAGGTGTGGTTGCCAGTGATGCTTTCGCGCCCATGGGGCTGGTGGAGCTCCAGGGGGAAGCCCACAGGAATAATGCCCGCAGGGTTGATAGTGGGATGGCTGCGGTAATAGTGCCCCTTGATATGCTCCTGATTTACCGTGTCTTTTACGCCTTGCCACTGGTATAGCTCCCGTGCGTAAGCATGTAAGTTGGGGTAATCCAACAAGCGTTTGCGGTTGCACTTAAAGTGGCTCACGTAAACACTATCGAAGCGCGCCAGCGTGGTGAATAAACGCCAATCGGCTTCTGTTAACGTGTTGCCCACCAAATAACGGTTGTTAGCAAGGTGCGCCTCGAGGGCATCCAGCTCGCTAAACAGCGCGTCCACCGCCTCTTCATAAGGGGCTTGCTGCGTGGCAAAGCCCGCCTGATAAACGCCATTGTTGACACGGTCATAAATCCTCGCGTTCACTGTATTAATAGCGTCACGCAATGGAGCGGGATACAAATCCAGCTCGGCGGCACCAATGCCATCAAAGGCGTGGTTAAGCATGCGAATAATATCGGCAGATTCGTTGCTCACCGCTTTGTTTTGCTGCTTATCCCATAGCAGGGGCACGGTAACACGGCCGGTGTAGCTGGCGTCAATATGCTGATACAGCTCATACAGGTAGTGTTTGCCGTTCACTGTGTCGCCTGTGGCACCGGGGAAATCCGTGCCGAAGGTCCAACCGTTTTCAAGCATAACGGGGTGCACCACAGATACGCTAATGCTCTCTGTTAACCCCTTGAGCGCACGGAAAATCAAGGTGCGGTGCGCCCACGGACAAGCCAACGATACATATAAATGATAACGGCCATGTTCCGCTTTAAAGCCGCCTTCGCCCGTAGGGCCAGGGCTGCCGTCGGTGGTTACCCAGTTGCGCACTTGGCTTTCAGAGCGCTCGAACTTGCCGCCCGTGCTGTCGGTGTCGTACCACTCATCTTTCCATATTCCATCAACTAATAAACCCATGGTAAGCCTTCTGTTGTTTCGATTGATAACTAGGTTACGCTTGACCAATGCCGAGATACAGGCTTATAAATGGTGCTAATTCATCTAAAAAACTGATCTATTATGTTGCAGGTTACCTTAGACCAATGGCGTGCTTTGCTCGCGATAGTTGATGAGGGCGGCTACGCAGCGGCGGCAGAAGCGCTGGGCAAAAGCCAGTCCGCCGTCAGCTATGCCATTAATAAACTTGAAGATTCACTGGGTGTGCGCGTCTTTACTCTTGCGGGCCGCAAAGCCGCGCTAACCCCCGCGGGCGAAATGCTGTATCGCCGTGCTCATGCTTTAGTGGAAGAAGCGAGCGCATTAGAGAAGTCGGCGGCTTATTTGTCGGCTCGTTGTGAGGCGGAAATTACCGTGGCGGTGGAAGTAATATTCCCTCAGTGGCTCTTGCTTGAAGCCCTGGATGAGTTGGGGCGTATGTTTCCAGATACACGGGTGGAAATTTATGAAACTGTGCTCACCGGTACTGTGGATGCGGTGCTCAATAAAAAAGTGGAGCTAGCGATTACTAGCTTGGTACCCCCAGGGTTTATGGGCACTGAGTTATTACGCAGCCATTTTTTACTTGTGGCGGCACCGCACCATCCTCTACATCAATTAGCGCGAGACGGTGAGGTTACCGTGGAGGAGTTAAAACAATATCGCCAGCTAGTGGTCAGGGATTCGGGCAGTGAACGCAAGGCAAGCAAAGGGTGGTTAGGGGCAGAGAAGCGGTGGACGTTTAGCCATATGAGCACATCCATAACCGCCTGCACAAAAGGCTATGGCTTTGCTTGGTACCCTTCCGAGAAAATCCAACAAGAGCTGGAAAGCGGGCGCTTGCAGCGATTGTCGCTGGCGGGTAATCGCGAGCGTTATGGCGATTTGCACTTGGTACTAACAGAAGGGGATTACAGTGGCCCCGTGACTTTGCAGCTAGCAAGTTTGTTGCAGCGAAAAGTTGCGATGGCCACTGGTAAAACTAAGGGGTTGTCGCATCCCAGGTAATCCGCCCATCAGTAATGGTAAGTACTTGCTTACTGGGCAGGTGCGTATCTATCCATGGTGAGTTGCGTCCTGCGGACTGCCACTTATCGCGCGGCAAGCGCTGTTGGTTTGGGTCGATTAGGCAAATATTAGCTCGGCGACCTGCTTCAAGATGGCCAGCATTAATACCTAGGCACACAGCCGGCGCGCGAGTTAAGGCATCTATGGCACGTGTTAGGGGGAGCTCCCCCGCATTGACCAACTTAAGCACTAAGGGCAGCAGAGTTTCGAGGCCTGAAATACCTGGTTTAGTGGAGGGGAACGGAGCAAGTTTAGCGGAACTGCCTAGGGATTTATGCTGCGAGCTAATGGCGTCGATGGTGCCATCGGCCACGGCTGTCACGAGCGCTTTGCGGTCCGCTTGGCTGCGTAGGGGCGGGTCGATGCGGCAATCGCTATTAAAATCTTCCACAGCGGTTTCGTCCAACAATAAGTGATGCACACATACATCTGCGGTAATGGGCAGCCCTTTGGCTTTGGCGCTGCGCAATAATGCCACGCTGTCGGCGCTGCTGAGTTGATAAAAGTGCGCACGCACCCCCGTATGCTCTACCAAATGCAGAATGCGTGCCATATCTAGGCTTTCAGCCACTGCAGGTATGCTCGGTAGGCCCAAGCGTGTGGCCACGGGCCCATCGTGGGCGCAGCCACCTTGGCTCAAGGAGGCGTCTTGGGGGCGAAACATGACGGGGATATCAAAAGTGGATGCGTATTCTAGCCCCCGTTTGAGTACCAATGAGTTAGCCACGGGTTGGCCTGCATTGCTAACGCCGATACAGCCCGCCTCTTTTAGGGTCTGCATTTCTGCAAGTTGCAGGCCTTCCAATCCCTGGGTGAGAGCAGCTAGGGGCAGTACACGTGCCAGTGCAGTTTGGGCGGCGCGCTCGCGAATCAAGCGAATGACCGCGGTACTATCGGCCACGGGGTCGGTATCAGGGGGGGCGCAAACATGGGTGATGCCGCCGGCTGCTGCTGCTTGAGTTTCGCTAGCGATGGTGCCTGCTCTGTGATGGCCGGGCTCGGGCAAGTGCACGCAGGTGTCCACAAGACCAGGTAGCAACCATAGCCCCTCGGCATTAATAATATCCGCGCCGCGGCCGTCAAGGCTGGCGCCAATGCGGCTAATGCGGCCCTCTTCAATGAGTAAGTCGGCCACTTCATCTCGTTGGCTGCTTGGGTCTATGATGCGTGCTTGGCGAATCAGCAATTGGGTTTTAGCGTACATGTTGGGCCTCTTGTTGGCGGCGGGCAGCGTTACGTTCAGCCTCGCGGCCACCCATGCTCATGGACATAACTGCCATCCTAACGGCAATACCAAAGGTCACTTGGTGGAGAATAACGGCGCGCGGTCCGTCGGCCACTTCGGAAGCAATTTCCACGCCACGATTAATGGGGCCGGGGTGCATTACAATGGCTTCTGGGTGCGCCACCTTTAAACGCTCATTGGTGAGGCCGTATTGGTCAAAAAACTCACTTTCCGAGGGCAAGAGAGCTGAGTCCATGCGTTCTTTTTGTAGCCGCAGCGCGATAATAACGTCGGCGTCTTTTATTCCCTCTTCAAGATGGGTGAAGACGTTGACGCCCATGGATTCAATAGCAGTGGGAATTAAGGTCTTGGGCCCCACTACGCGTATTTCTTTGGCGCCGAGGGTGCGCAATGCATAAATCTGTGAGCGCGCCACGCGAGAGTGGAGAATGTCGCCTACTATGGCCACGGTTAGCCCTTCGAAGCCGCCCTTGTAGTGGCGAATTGTGTACATATCAAGCATGGCTTGAGTGGGGTGAGCGTGGCGCCCGTCGCCGGCGTTAATAATGGCCACATTAGGGGTGGCGTGACGGGCAATATAGTGGGGAGCCCCAGAGTCGGCGTGGCGCACCACAAACATATCGCTCGCCATGGCTTCGAGATTGCGCAGCATGTCCATTAAGGATTCCCCCTTGCTGGTGGCGGAGCGCGCAATATCAATGTTAAGAACGTCGGCGGACAAGCGTTTAGCTGCTAGTTCAAAGGTGGAGCGGGTGCGCGTGCTAGGTTCAAAAAAGAGGTTAACCACGGTTTTGCCGCGCAATAGAGGAACGTTTTTAATATCTCTGCCGCCCACATCCACAAAAGAGGCGGCAGTGTCTAAGATTTGCTCAAGAATACTTTTGGGTAAGCCGCGGATGCTAATAAAGTTACGTAGCTGGCCATCTTCTGTAAGCTGTAGGGTTGCATAGTCGTCATTCATGATGAGCCTTTGGGTCTACGATATCAGCGGTTAAGGGGTTGGGGCCGCGCAGTTTTACCCGCAAAGGTGCGGGCAAAGCAAGGTGTTCGCCACAAATATCTGCGCTAATGGGCAGCTCGCGACGGCCAATATCAAACAAAGTAACTAGCGTGATACTGGCGGGACGGCCGTAGTCGAAGACTTCATTCAAGGCAGCGCGTACGGTGCGGCCGCTCATTAGCACATCATCAACTAGCACCACATGAGCGTTCTCCACATCAAAGGGAAGGCGAGTGGGCAGCACACGCGGATGAAGGCCACGTTGAGAAAAGTCATCACGATAGAAGTTGATGTTGAGGGTGCCCAAAGGGGTGCGGAGATTGAGCCTTTGCTGCAAGGCTTCTGCCACCCAGACACCACCAGAATGAATACCTATTAAGTAATAATCTTCGATTTGTCGTGCGGTGAGATTATCGAGAAGCTTGGCAGTGATTTGCTCAAGCAGTTGGTCAATGTAAGGCGTACCAAAGTGCGTCACAACAGCTCTCCAGGACCATCATTAAAGTATGATTCTATAAGTAATGTGGCGGCGACGCTATCCACTTTTGAGTCTTTTTCGCCGCGGTAGTGGTGCCCTAACTGCTCTCGTGCTTCGCGAGTGGTTAGGCGCTCATCTATCAGTTGCACCGTGAGGCCAAAGCGGCCCTGCAAACGGCCAGCAAAGCGGCGAGCACGGCGGCTCAGTTCGCTCGCGCTACCATCCATGTTGAGGGGTAGGCCCACCAACAGTAGCTGGGGTTGCCATTGTTTAAGCAGCTCAGCTACCTGCTCCCAGTTAGGTTGGCCGTCTTTCGCTTTGAGGGCAGCAAGGGGGGACGCCGTTTGCGTAATGGATTGCCCCGTAGCAACTCCTATGTATTGGGTGCCAAAATCAAAGGCCAACACACTTAGAGCATTATGCATGGCCCACTTCCGAGGACATAAGCGCTAGGTTGATGCCAGCGCTTTGAGCCGCATAGTGCCAGCGTTCCTCGAGGGGGATGCTAAACAATAGCTCCTCAGGGCAAGGCACGTTAAGCCAAGTGTTTTGCGATAGTTCGTATTCGAGTTGCCCCGTGTCCCAACCCGAATAGCCAAGCACTATAAGTGTGTTTTTGGGGCCTTGGCCTGCTCCAATGGCTTGCAAAATATCCTTGGAATGGGTGAGCCACAGGTTTTCGTTAATGGGTTGGCTGGTTTCCCAGACTTGCTCTGTGGGGGCATGCAAAATAAAGCCTGATTCAGGCTCCACGGGGCCGCCAAAAACCACAGGATGGTTTGCAGATACTAGTGCTTGGCTGTCGATATCAAGCTGCTCTAGTACATTTTTTGCATCGATAGGGGCTGGTCTGTTGATGCAAAAGCCCATGGCGCCCTCGCGAGTATGTTCAAGTAAAAGTACAGCCGCTTGTTTAAACCATGGGTCTTGCAGCGCGGGCATGGCTAAGAGTAACTGCTGTTCTAAACTTTGAAAGGCCATTACGTATCCCTTGTAAATTAGTGGCTTGAAAGAATGCGTTCGCTATCAAAACGCCAAGTGCGAATAACTTCTAAGACATCCGCTTTTTGTTGTAATTCTCCAGTGAAGGGGGCAAAGGGCGCTGCTAATCTCACGCTTTGCACTGCCGCTTCATCTAAAAAGCGATAGCCCGATGAGTTTAACACTTTAATCTCGCTCACTTCTCCAGAGGCTTGAATAGCAACCATTAGCCTAACATTGCCAAACGCTTGTTCTGCCAAAGCGCGCTGGGGAAAGTTGCGCGTGCCGCTGGCTTCCACTGCCCGTCGAAAGGCATCGATATAGGCGGCTTCATAATGGGCCTTGGTGGATACAGAGGTTAAGCGATGAATGCGTGGGCGTTTAGCGTAGGCTTGGCGTTTGCTATCTAGGCGGGCTTGCAGGCTAGCGATGTCTTGGCTTAAAGCAGACAATGAATCTTGGGTGCTGCGTGGAGCCTCAGGTGTTTTCTGTTGCTTTTCCTCAGCAGTCGTCTGCTGCTGTTGACTGGTGTTTTGGGTGTGAATAACCACAGATTGAGGTTGGTATTGGTTGGGGTTCTGTAACCCAGGAGTGGTTAATTCCACTTCGGCGATATAGTCATCGGCAAAATCCGGTTGTTCAGTGGTGCTAAGTTCCTTTTTCTCATCGCTATCGCCGGCACCTTCTTGGTTTATCTGTGCAATATAATCTGCATCGTCAGGGGCGTTTTCGCTTTTGTGATACGCCAGTGTGGCTTCGATGGTTTTAGGAGCGGGCGTGGGCGCGGGCTGTGCAAATGTGACGCCAAAAATAGCCACTGCATGGATGGCCACCGCTAAAAACAGGGTAAAAAAAAGCCGGTCCGAAGATGAAATATTCGCTTGCGCTGTGGCCATATCTTAAATTACTACCTCTGAGGAAGGATGATTTTAAACTAAAGCGCGCCTGGTGCGCAGGCGCGCTAATGGTTTTTTATAAATCGAGCTGGCTCTCTAAAAAGTCCAATAAGCCCGCGGCAATGTTTATACCATAAATGCCATCAAGCTCTCGGATGCAAGTGGGGCTAGTGACATTTATTTCGGTGAGATAATCGCCAATCACGTCTAAACCCACAAAGTGTAGCCCTTTTTCTTTTAGTACAGGGCCGACTTGCGCACAAATCCAGCGGTCTCTCTCGGTGAGCTCGCGCCCTTCACCACGTCCGCCAGCGGCAATGTTGCCACGCGTTTCGCCTTGCTGCGGGATGCGAGCTAGAGCGTAGTCCACAGGCTCGCCGTTAATCATTAGGATGCGTTTGTCGCCTGCGGTAATTTCAGGGATGAAGCGCTGGATCATAATCGGTGTGGTGCCATGCTCAGTGAGCACCTCGGCAATAACAGATAGGTTAGGGTCGCCGTGCTGAACGCGGAAAATGTTGCTGCCACCCATACCATCGAGGGGCTTCATAATAGTATCTTGGTGCTCGTTAACAAATTGGCGCAGTAAGGCGTTGCTGCTAGTCACTAATGTGGGAGTGGTGCATTGTGGAAACTGGGTGGCAAAAAGCTTTTCATTGCAATCGCGGATGCTGCTAGGTTTGTTGCTCACCAACACACCTTCGGCTTCAGCCACATCAAGCAAATAGGTGCAATAAAGGTAGTTGCTATCGACGGGTGGATCTTGACGCACTAACATGATGTGGAATTTGGTAACGGACAGATCTTCTTTTTCTGCCAATTCGTACCAGCTTTGGTTATCATCCTTTACTCTTACCTTTTGGGCCAGGGTGCGTACTTTGCCTTGATCAAGGTAAAGCTGGTCCGGGGTCATGTAGTATATTTCCCAGCCACGGCGTTGGGCTTCAAGCATCATGGCAAGGGTGCTGTCCTTGTAGGGCGTAATGCTAGCGATAGGGTCCATGATAACCCCGAGGGTGATAGACATAGTTCGGCTCCTCATAATTGATGCGAAGATATTAACAAGGCTGCACCTAGCTAGCTACAAATGCGGTAAGAAGGTGTTTTTTACGCATTGAAAAGCGCAGAAAGTGTTATGCGTTTCCCAATGCGAACAGTGTTTGATAGATTGAGCTGCTGAATTATGCTAGAAACGGCTCATTACGAAAGTAGGTATTGTGAGCAAAAGGTTTGTGACTCGCTTGCGTTTTGCTAAGAATAACATTGAGTAAACTTTGGCTCTCATTTATTAAGGGCATTTCTTATGAGCGAAAATTTTCAAGGTTTTAAAGTAATGGTGATCGATGATTCCAAAACGATTCGTCGAACCGCAGAAACGTTGTTGCAAAAAGCTGGCTGCGAAGTGGTTACGGCAACGGATGGCTTTGATGCGCTAGCAAAGATTGCGGATGAAAAGCCCGATGTGATTTTCGTTGATATTATGATGCCGCGTCTCGATGGTTATCAAACATGTGCATTAATTAAGAATAACAGCACATTTAAAAACACACCTGTTATTATGCTTTCCAGTAAAGATGGCTTGTTCGATAAAGCAAAAGGTCGCATTGTGGGCTCAGATGAATATTTGACTAAGCCTTTTTCTAAGGACGAATTGCTAGGCGCCATTAAGAAATATTACACAGCCAGTTAAGATGGTGGCTGTTGAATACGCTTTGTTGTTAGAGGTTTGATTGGTATGGCCCGAATTTTAATCGTGGACGATTCTCCCACAGAAACGTATAAGTTTCGGGAGGTGCTAGAAAAGCACGGTTATGAAGTGCTTGAGGCAAGTAACGGCGCAGATGGCGTTGCTTTGGCCCACGCAGAAAAGCCAGATCTTGTGCTAATGGATGTAGTAATGCCAGGGCTAAACGGGTTCCAGGCAACTCGTCAACTGACTCGCAGCGAGGAAACAAAAGATATCCCCATTGTTATTGTGACAACAAAAGATCAAGAAACGGATCGTGTGTGGGGCAAGCGTCAAGGCGCTAAAGATTATTTGACCAAGCCTGTGAGTGAGAGCACGTTAATAGAAACTGTGGTTCGTTGGGTGGGCAACTAGCTTTATGGTGGTCTGCGGCTGTTTGGGGAGCAAATATGAGCACTGATATTCTCGGCTTTTCCTTGTTGGCGGATTATTTTGTACGTTATCAGCAACATGGCAAAGCGCTGCCCACAGCAGAAGATTTAGCGGATTATTGGAGTGGTATTGGGTTTGTGCTCGATGGCCATCGTTATGTTGTCTCTATTACAGAAGTGGGTGAAATTTTAACACCGCCCGCTATGACACGGGTGCCAGGCGTAAGGCCTTGGTTTAAAGGCATATCAAACGTGCGTGGGCGTTTGATGGGTGTGGTTGATTTTTCCGCCTTTTTAAACAAGCCAGTAAAAAAAATAAATGCTAGCACGCAGCGATTGCTAGTTATTGATGATGGCGATTTGTATAGCGGCTTAGTCGTAGACGATATTTTAGGTTTGCATCACTTTTCGCAAGAAGAATTTAGCCGCGACAAGGCTATTACAGATGAAGAAATAGCGCCTTATGTCATTGGTAGCTATGAAAGAGAAGGCGAGCGTTGGTCGGTGGTAAGCTTGTTACGATTAGCGCAAGATCCAAAGTTTTTGCAAGTAGCTCGAACAAGTTAGTATTGTGTGTTTTTCGCAATGTAAACTCGGTTAAACCAAAGTATGGGTGGGGAGCCAGAACTATGAAATCCAAACTGGGTGGCATTTTTGCCGGACTAGGTGGCAGCACAGGTAGAGGTGGGTTAGGTGCAATCCTAGCCGTGGGTGCAGCCTTATCTCTAATTGGTGCTTTGGTAACTTTTGTGTTGTTAACGGCACAAGCGAGCTTGTCGAAAGACCAAGTAACTGCGGCATCGGAAATGCGAGTATTGTCGCAGGAAATTGCGAAAACAGCACTTGAGGCCGCGGCGGGTAACATGGATGCGTTTGGCTTGCTTAGCAAGGCACGTGCTGATTTTGCCGATACGTGGGAGCTAGTAAAAGACGCAGACACAGCAGATCTTGAGCTAAGGCAACAGCTTGACGCCACTTGGATGGGGGTACAGCGTAACGTACACACCATTCTTAACGGTGAAGACACAGTACTGGATTTGCACGAGGTTGCGGATACCTTGGCGCTCACCATTCCAAGCCTTCAGGAAGAGTATGAAGGTGTTGTGGATGTAATGATTTTGGAAAACGCGCGAGCAGACCAAGTGGCTTTTGCTCAGCGTCAGTCGTTGCTTGCAGAGCGAGTGTTACGTTCTATTGGCCAAGTGCTAGAGGGTGGTAAAGGCTCTGTGGTGGCAGCTAACTCGTTTGGCCGTGATGCGGCGGAGTTTGCGCGCGTACTTAATGGCATGCTTGAAGGTGATGAAGGTCTTGGTATCGAGAAGGTAAGCAATGAAGATACCATTTATTTCCTCACAGAAATCGCAGATTTGTTCGATGAGTTTGTTAGCCAGTCCGTAGATGAAATCTTGGAAACCGCGCCAGAACTTTTTGAAGTACGTATGGCGGCGGATGAAATCTTCTCCCAAACACAAAAGCTGCTTGAAGAAACCACACAACTGAGTGAGCAGTTTGAGCGCACAACACAAACCACTTACCCCTCCACACCCATTGGTTTGGCGCTAGCATTTTTAGCATTGCTATTCGTGGCTCTCTTGGTAGTGCTGCGGGTACGCGCAGATGCTGCACAGCGTACTGTGCTAGAAGCAGAAAACCAGCGTAACCAGGCGGCGATTCTGCGCTTGCTGGATGAGCTAGGCGACTTAGCTGATGGTGACTTAACTGTTCAGGCCACAGTAACCGAAGACTTTACAGGTGCTATTGCTGACTCTATTAACTTCTCTATTGACCAGCTTCGTTCCTTGGTACAAACCATTAACGAATCTGCGGTACAGGTAGCATCAGCGGCTCAAGAAACCCGTTCCACTGCGATGCACTTAGCCGAAGCTTCTGAGCACCAGGCTCAAGAAATTGCGGGTGCATCGGCGGCGGTAAACGAGATGGCGGTGTCCATTGACCAAGTATCGGCAAACGCGGCGGAATCCTCCGCGGTAGCGGAACGTTCGGTAGGTATTGCGAACAAAGGTGCCGAGGTAGTACAGGCCACCATTCACGGGATGGACACCATTCGTGAGCAGATTCAAGAAACCTCGAAGCGTATTAAGCGTCTTGGTGAGTCTTCCCAAGAAATTGGAGACATCGTTAGCTTGATTAACGATATTGCTGACCAGACCAACATTCTTGCTCTTAACGCTGCTATCCAGGCCTCTATGGCGGGTGAAGCCGGCCGTGGTTTTGCGGTAGTAGCGGACGAAGTTCAGCGACTTGCGGAACGTTCTGCGGGTGCAACTAAGCAGATTGAAACCCTAGTAAAAACCATTCAGGCAGATACCAACGAAGCGGTAATCTCCATGGAGCACACCACGACAGAGGTGGTAAAAGGTGCTCGCTTGGCGCAAGACGCGGGTGTGGCACTGGAAGAAATTGAAAGCGTATCTAAGAATCTGGCGGATCTTATTCAGAGTATTTCTAACGCGGCGCGCCAGCAGGCGGCATCAGCCGGTCATATTTCAAATACGATGAACGTGATCCAAGAAATTACTTCGCAAACATCGGCGGGTACTACTGCCACAGCACGCTCTATTGGTAACCTCGCTAGCATGGCGCAAGACATGCGTGATTCTGTAGCGGGCTTCCGCTTACCTGAGTAAGGCGAAAAGAGATGGCTGAGCTTAGGTATAGATCAGCAATAGAGATGCAGCGGGGATGAGTAAGCCGCCTGCTGCATCGCTAGCAAATATGGACGTCGAGCAGTTTGAGCTGTGGAAAAATATGCTCGAACAGCGTACGGGGATGGCGCTAACAGAAGCGCGCAAGCCGTACCTAGAACTTTGCATTGCTCAGCGCTTGAAAGCTCTTTCGCTTGAGCAATATATGGATTATTACCACTACCTTGTAAGTGGTAACTTGGCGGAAAAAGCAATGGAATGGTCTGTGCTTGTGGACAGACTCACGGTGCAAGAGACCTCATTTTTCCGCCATCCAAGTTCATTTGAACTGGTGAATAGAGAGCTTGAGGCATTTTATCGAGCCAACAGCAAAGGCTATTGGAACGCTTGGAGTGTAGGTTGTTCAACTGGGGAAGAACCCTATTCCATAGCTATGCTGGCTCACCAAGTTGCGCAGCGCTATGGTCGTGAAAAGCAATTTGGTGTGATGGGTACAGATATTAGCCTGTTCACCATAGCAGCGGCGCGCGAAGGTAAATATAGGGTGACGCGCTTGAATAACGTATCACCTGAACATCAGGCACAGTTTTTTAATAAGCTGTCAGATGGGCAATTACAAGTAAACGAAGCCCTGCGAGAGCGGGTGTGTTTTGCACGATTAAATGTGTTAGAGCTCAAAAAGACACCGATAAATAACATGAATCTTATATATTGTCAGAACATGTTAATCTATTTTCGCCGCTGGCGGAGGCACGAGATTGTTCGACGCCTCTCAGAAAGGCTAGCGGTTGGGGGAGTTTTGGTCTTAGGCTTAGGCGAACTTACAGAGTGGCGTCTACCGGGGTTAAAACGAATTGAAATGGCAGATACGTTGGCTTTCCGCCGCGTAGCTGAGAATAATTAGGCTCGGGAGCGCTCATGGTTGTTCGTCATGACTATCTAGCACTGGACTGGGTGAAAGGCGAAATTGTAGAAACGCTAAACCAGGCACAGCATGCCCTAGAGGCCTATGTAGAGAGTCCAGAAGATTCTTCGCAAATGCGCTTTTGTCAGGCGTATTTACATCAGGTCCGTGGAACTTTGCAAATGGTGGAGTTCTATGGGGCTGCGCTATTAGCGGAGGAAATGGAGCAGTTGTCGCAAGCACTGCTAGCGGGTGAAATTGCTGAGACACAACATGGCGCTGCCCATGAAGTGTTGCTTAAAGCAATGTTGCAGCTGCCATTTTATATAGAAAAAATTCGCGCAAGCCGCCGTGATCTGCCGCTTATGCTATTGCCGCTTCTAAATGATTTGCGCGCGGTACGTGGGGAAGCTTTACTTTCAGAAACGGCGTTATTCAAGCCCGATTTAAGGCAAACCACCCACGGACAAGTGCCTGAGGCAATTGCTAATCATCCCAAATTATCAAAGCTGACGATAAAAATTCGTCGCCACTACCAGGGGTTGCTGCTGTTGTTACTGCGCAACCAAGCGGGCCCTCAGCACTTACAACAGCTACAAAAATTGTTTGATCAGTTGATTACCATTACTGGCGGAGCCGCTATGTTGCCTTTGTGGCAAGCTTCCGCAGCGGTGGTGGAACTGTTAAGTGAAGAGAGCACGGCCTCCAATACTATTAAGCAGTTGCTTGGGGAAGTGGATCAGCAGTTAAAACTGCTCACCGAGCAAGGGGTGGACTTTTTAAACCAAGCGCCGCCTAAAGAACTACTGAAAAACCTTTTGTTTTTTATTGCTAGCCATGATGAGCATAGCTCTGCTCGTTTTGAACAATTGCGTGCGCAGTTCAAGTTGGCAGATGCGCTGCCACAAGCTGTGCATGGTGATGGCAGAGACCAACTAGCGGGCCCCGATGATAAAACCATCGAAACCGTAGTGAGTGCATTAGTCGAAGAACTAGATGCTATTAAAATGGCTCTAGAGGTGTTCACTAACCGTGGCGTTGAGGAAGCAGAAAGCCTGCGCCCACAAGCAAATCAGCTTAAGCAAGCCGCTGACACCGTGGCCATGTTAGGCTTGGGGCAGCCCCGTGGTATTTTAGAGAATCAACACCAGCAGCTACTGGAGATCATTGCTGCCGAAGGGCCAGTGGATGCAGAAAAGCTGCTCGATGTTGCCGGAGCGTTATTGCTTGTGGAGTCCATGCTTAAAACCGTGGACCAAAAAATTATTAGCACAGGTGAATGGAAAGAAACGCCAAGCCAGATGGAAGGGGCTCGAGATGTGGTGATCCAGGAGTGCCGAGCAGGGCTTGAGGAAGCCAAGCAAGGCATTGTGGATTATATTGCTTCCCATTGGGATGTGGCACACCTCGAAGCTGTTCCGGAGCACTTAACCAAGGTGCGCGGCGGTTTAGATGTTATTAATCTGCCCGATGCGGCGAATGTGCTGCGTCAGTGCCTAGCGTATATAGAAGCCCATTTAATTCCGAGTCAAGAACAGCCTGAATGGAGTGAATTAGATGCACTCGCCGATGCAATTACCAGTATCGATTATTACCTTGAGCGTCTAATTGATGACGAAGAGGGAACAGGCACAGAATTGATTCAAATTGCGCAAAATAGCGTAGCCCTTCTTGGCTTTCCTGTGGCAGAAAGCGCCGCTGAGGAAGAAGTCCCCCTTGATGCTGAGGATAGCGCAGAAGATAGAGGTTTATCTTCTACAGATGAGACGATCTTGGCTCTGCCAGAGG
>DAHVSB010000033.1 GCA_027324795.1 Alcanivoracaceae bacterium | reverse complement strand
GCACGGAGAAACCACTATTTCTTTTGCGTGCTCTTCCGCAAAAAAATAGTGATTTCGCAGTGCTTATTGCTGATGAAGTTAATTCAGAACCTGTTGGGTGGTGCCCCTCGGCACTAGGGCACTTGCGCGGTTCCAGCGCCCTGTATATGAGCAGCTGAGAGCAAATGGCTTATTTTTATGTCATTAAAGTCCAAGAGCAAGAAGTTATGAGCGTTGTTTCTCTTAAAGCTCTGAATGTTTTTTATATAAAGAGGCATCCTGCTTACTTTGACAGGTATAAACTTTTTGTTTATGGTGCCTAAAATGATTAAAGCCTTTAAATGCCGAGAAACTAGAAAAATCTTTCACCGCAAAATGTCACGAAAGTTTCCACAAGATATACAGCAACGGGCTTATCAGCGGTTGAATCAACTCAATGCAGCTGTATCGCTAAATGATTTACGTGTTCCGTCATCAAATCGGCTAGAGGCTTTGGTAGGCAACAGAAGTGGGCAGCACAGCATACGCATTAACCAGCAGTGGCGACTATGTTTTGTGTGGTTGGGCAATGACGCTACAGAAGTTGAAATAGTGGATTACCACTAGGAGGCAAGCATGAATAATATCACTATCGCACCCGTTCACCCAGGCGAATATCTGCGTGAAATTTTAGAAGACCTGGCCATCAGCGCACGCCGATTGGCGCTGCACATTGACGTTTCCCCCATGAGAATTTCATTAGTGCTGCGCGGTAAGCGGCCTGTCACGGCAGAGTTAGCTTTACGTTTCCAGCGTGCTTTTGGCACCACGGCGGAATACTGGCTAAACCTGCAAACCCAATACGATTTGGCCATGGCAGAAGAGAAGCAAACCGATGCCATTAAGGCTATTAGCCCCTTAGTGGCGTAGCTTAGCGCTCCCACACTCCAAACAAAGGCGCCACTTTAAAGCAGCTTTCTTCGTATTCCTCTGCGCTATTAGAAAGGGCGGTGATGCCGCCGCCGCCGTGGCATAGCAGCTGGTTGCCCACCGCTTGCACGGTGCGAATCAGCACGTTGGCCACGAGTTCGTTACCTTGCAGGTGGAAAAAACTCCCGCAATAAAAGGCGCGAGGCTCGGCCTCTAATTCAGCAATGGCTTTCATGGCCCACGCTTTCGGTGTGCCCGTAATAGAGGCTCCCGGCATACAGGCGATTAAAGCGGCCAAGGGGCTTATTTCAGCCTTCGGCGTGCCTACCACTGTGCTCACCAAATGCTGCACATTACTGTAACGGCGCAGTTCGCACGCTTGGGTAATGGCCACGCTATTGGGCATACACAAAGGAGCGAGCTCTTTGGCTTGCAACGCCGCAATCATACGGTTTTCAGCCCTATCTTTTGTGCTGTTGAGTAAGTGCTGACGCAATGCCTCGTCTTCCTCTGCTGTACGCCCACGCGGGCGGCTACCTTTTATGGGCTCTGCTTGCAGCTGCTGTGGGTTTGCTTTAAGCATTAATTCGGGGGAAGCACTTAATAGCGCCAGCTCATTTGTATTCACATAACACGCATGGGGGGCAGGGTGCTGAGCCATGAGGGCAAGCCACGCTTGCCATAAATCGATTTCCTGTTGCTCAAAAGTAGCGCTAAATAGCTGTGTTAGGTTAGCTTGCTGTTCTGGCGCTTGGCGCAGCTGTGCAATCAGCGTATCAAGCTGCTGTGTGAATTGGGTGCGCGTAAGGTGGGGAGTAAACGCATGGCGTAGCTGCGTGGTAACCGTGGGAGCGGGCAACTCGCTTGCGTGTTGCCATTGCTCGGGCAATACCAACCCCAAAAAAGCACCGGGCATAACCACCAAAGGTGAACCGCTAGCGGCTTGATAAGCAAAGTCATGGTGCAAAGCCGCTTGCTCATAGCTAATCCCCCCAATAATCAATGCCTCGGGGAATTGCGCTTGCCATTGTGCCGCTGTTGTTTGCAGTGCAGCGAGTGAATCAGGGGCTAAAGGCCAATGTTGCCATTGGGTAACATTGCCAAGCACCCAACCTTGTGAGTTACGAAAAGCAAAATCTGGAGTCTGTGTGAAGACGCTCATGGGCAAAAGTAGGCTGAATAATAAAAGCTGCCAATAGCAGCGGGGAAAGCCAAGAGTTTACGCTCCTAAGACCCAAAGGCCTAGTGCTACACACAATAAATGTAGAAATGGGCTTTGTAACTTTTCTGTTACCACTGGTAACGCTTTGGTTTTGCGGTTGGCTGCTTCGCAAATGTTTTTGTCAACTGGGTCACACAATGGTTTTTCGGTAGTCATATAAAACAATAGCTTAAACGCCGGGTATGGGGCAGGTTGAGGTAGAGGTTTACCAAAACCATAAAGAACTACTCGATAGCGACCTAGCATTATCTATCCGCGAAGAAGATGGTCATCTGTATATTGATACAGTCTTTGATGACAGTGGGCTTGCTACTATCGGCTACATCAGCCACACAGAGCTCTATACTGACGAAGGCCAGCAGTACCCAGAAAGCGCCATTTTTACGATGATTTTTGATGACATTAGTTTGCTCGAAGAAGAAACTAAGTATCTCTACGGTATGGAAATCCAAGGTCGTCTAGATTTACGAGATCAGTGCAGCACATCTGAGAATCGCTTCTACCGCTTAAGTGACACCAGCTTTAAAGGCAAACAAACAGCAGCATGGATAGGTGATTATTGGGCGCTAAAGAACCTAGAAGAGGCAACCACTGGAGTGAAGGAAGAGCTTACGGAAAAGCTTATCTACGCGCAGGGTTCTGCTTACTTAGCGTTTGCTCGCTGTCCTTAATTTCCAAATAACCCAGAAACAATCTGGGTTATTTGTTTTAGAGGCCGCTTTCCAAAGCGGCCTCTAGCATTTCACTCAGTTCCCGCACTTGGGCGAGCGTCAGTTCCGCACCTTGCCAGCGGTTAGTATCTAACGCCACTACATGGGGTTCTGTTCCTAACACATCCGCACCAAAAGTATCTTGGGGCAAAGTGTGTTGGCTAGCTCCATGGCTTAAAACAAACACCAAATCAGGCTCTAAAAGCTTGAGGTAAGAGGCGTTCACGGGCTTTTTATCCAAAGCCAAGTGCCGATCAATAAAATCCACCTCGAATATCTGTGCTAATAGCTGGTTGCTGCGGCTCGAACCTTGGGCAAAAAACGCGTCTTCTTCATAAAATAGCAGCATGGGAGCTTGGTATTCTGCGAGCTGCTTACGCGTACCTTTAACGTGCCGCATGAGTTGGCGCCATTGTTTTTTTGCTTGGCGCTCTTTGCCAGTTAAGGTGCCCACATCAAAAAGCTCTTGCTGTAACTGCGCAAGCAAATTTTCTTTTTCAGCAGACCACACCACAGGGGCAACGCTTTCTAGCGTGGGCTGCCATAGGTGGAATGATTTAGAGGCCAAAATGGCATCGGGGTGCACAGCACCGAGTGTAAATGTATTGATGGTGCCATCTTTATTCAAAAATGCGTTAGGACCATTAACGCCGCCTGCCAAATTGGCTGTGGCTTCTAAAGCCACAAAGTGCGCCACATGGCGGTGCTCTAGTGCAGCAATATGTTGGGGCGCTTTGGCGCCTGGGTTAGCGCAAGCGCCAAGCAAAGAGGCGGCCAATAAATAAGTCAGTGTTCGAGAAGTGGTCATAAAAAGCCCTGCCTAATGGCGGCTAGCAAAATCAATCCGTGGGTCTACCCACATATAGGTGAGGTCGGAAATAAGTTTAAGCAGCAAGCCTAACAAGGTGAAGACAAACAGGGTGCCAAACACCACGGGGTAATCTCGCTGTATCACAGCTTCAAAACCGAGCAAGCCCAAGCCATCTAGGGAAAACACATATTCAATCAATAAAACGCCGGTGAAAAATACACCAATAAACGCGGCCGGGAAGCCGGCAATCACAATGAGCATGGCGTTGCGGAACACATGGCGATACAACACTTGGTTCTCATTTAAGCCTTTAGCGCGGGCGGTGAGCACATATTGCTTGCCAATTTCATCCATAAAAGAGTTTTTGGTGAGCATGGTGAGGGTGGCAAAGCTGCCAATCACAATGGCGAAGGTGGGTAGAGTAATGTGCCACAAATAATCCAAGGCTTTGCCCATTATGCTGAGCTCTTCCCAGTGGTCAGACACCAAGCCGCGCAGGGGGAAAATATCCCAATAACTGCCCCCCGCAAAGAGCACGATCAGCAAAATCGCAAACAAAAAGCTAGGGATGGCATAACCCACAATAATGGCGGAGCTGGTCCACATATCAAATGGCGTGCCGTGGCGCATGGCTTTACGGATACCCAAGGGGATAGAAATTAAATAGGTAATAAGCGTGCTCCATAACCCGAGGGAAATAGACACGGGCAAGCGGTCGGCAATCAGCCCGCTGACACTGCGTTCGCGGTAATAGGATTCGCCTAAATCAAAGCGGGCATAGTTTTTAAGCATTAACCAAAAACGTTGGTGAGCAGGTTTATCAAAGCCATACATGGCTTCAATGCGCTCCACTAAATCGGGGGGTAAGCCACGTGAACCACGGTAATCACTGCCGCGGCTTTCTGCCACATCCACACGGGTGCCAGCAAACTGACTGCCAGTGCTGCTGCCTTGGCCATGCCCGTGGCCGCTTTTAAGTTGCGACACCATGCGCTCCACTGGGCCGCCTGGGGCGGCTTGCACCACCACAAAGTTAAGCAGCAATATGCCCAACAGGGTGGGTACAATCAGCAATAAGCGACGTAGGATATAGGCCGCCATGAACTATTCCTCAGACCACCACGTATCCAGAGCGAGGCCATAATCGGCATGCTTGGCGGGGTATTTAATATGCGCCCAATGGGCAATGCGGAATTGATTGAGGTGCCAGTTAGGAATCACATAATGGTTCCACTGCAGGGCGCGATCGAGGGCGCGGGTGCTAGCAATCAGGCTGTCTCTGTCTTTAGCGCGAATCACCGCGTTGACTAAGGTATCAATGGCGGGGTTTTTAATACCAATAATATTGCGCGCATCGGGTTTGTCGGCGGCGCTAGAGTGCCAAAAATCCCGCTGCTCATTGCCTGGTGAATTCGATTGCGGGAACACTTGAACCACCATATCAAAATCAAAATGGCGCAAACGCTCTTCATACTGTGAGCTATCAATACGGCGCGCTTTGGCTTGGATGCCTAGCACCTGCAAGTTTTTAGCGAAGGGCAGCACAATGCGCTCCCAAGCGGGACTATCGAGCAAAATTTCAAAGCGCACGGGTTGACCATCGGGGGTATAGAGCTGCTTGTTTTTTAATTCATAGCCTGCTTCGCGCAGCATTTTTTGCGCCGTAAGCAGGTTTTCACGAGGGCGCCCAGAGCCATCAGTGTGGGGAGGCGCATAGCTCTGGGTAAAAACCTCCTCAGGAAGCTGGTCTTTTAGCGGTGTTAACAGCGCGAGTTCAGCCTTGGAAGGCAAGCCCTCGGAGGCTAGCTCGGAGTTTTCAAAGAAACTACGCGTGCGCTTGTATTGTCCGTGGAATAAATGTTTGTTCGCCCACTCAAAATCAAAAGCATAGGCCATGGCGTGGCGCAGCACTTTATCTTGAAATAGTTCGCGGCGCAGGTTAAAGGCGAAGGCTTGCATGCCCGTGGGCAGGCTATGGGTGATGCTGTCAAGTTTGATTTTTCCCGCACGCAGGGCAGGGCCCTCATAGCCGTTGGCCCATTGGCTAGCCACGTTTTCCACGCGTAAATCGTAGCGGCCGCCTTTAAAGGCTTCTAAGGCCACTGTGTCATCTAAAAAATAGGTGTAGCGGATTTCGTCTACGTTGTAGTGGCCTTTGTTTACCGCTAGGTCTTTGGCCCAATAATCCTTGCGGCGCTCATAAGTCACCCGTTTACCCGCATCAAAGGATTTGATTTGGTAGGGGCCGCTGCCCATGGGTTGAGTGAGGCCGCTGCGAGCAAAGTCTTTATCTTTCCAAAAGTGCTGGGGGAACACAGGTAGCTGACCGACGATTAATGCCAACTCGCGGTTGTCGCCGGGCTTAAAGGTGAACTTCACTTTGTGCTGGCTCAGCGCCTCAACCTTGTCGACATCTTCGTAATAAAAGGCATAAAAAGGGCTGCCTTCATTGATCAGTAAATTAAAGGTGAAGACCACATCTTCAGCGGTAACGGGTTTGCCATCGGCAAACTGTGCTTCTTTGCGCAAGGTGTAGGTAACGCTGCTGCGATCTTCTGCGATATCAATATCTTCAGCCAATAATCCATATTGGGTAAAGGGCTCGTCTTTGCTGGCTACGGTGAGGGTGTCGTATAAGTAGCCAGTGCCCACCGCTGCAGAGCCGCGCGCCACAAAGGGGTTAAAGCTATCGAAGGTGCCCACCACATGCATACGTAGCTTGCCGCCTTTGGGGGCCTTGGGATTAGCGTATTCAAAATGGCTGAAATCGGCGCTGTATTTGGGCTCGCCGTACATGGCCACGGCGTGATCTGCGTGGGCTAAAGTGGGGCTTAATAGTAGGGTGCCCAGTGCTAGGCAGCGGCTGAATAATTGTTTTAATTTCACTGCAAAACCTCATGATAACGAAGACAAAACGCCCAAAGGGGCGTTGTCATTTAATGGATATTGCGCACATCCACATATACCACTAAGCGTTGGCCGGGGGTGAGCAAATCATTTTGCTGCGGGTTCCACTCCCGCAACTCACTCAGGGCCACTTTAAAACGTTGTGCTATGCCCGATAAAGTATCCCCACGGCGTATTTGATAATTTACCTTTTTCACCATTTTTTCGTTAGTGGTATTGGGTGTTTGGTGGGCATTAAGACTTAGCACCTGGCCCACTTTTAATGGCGTGTTGCTGTTGAGTGTATTCCACTGTTGGATATCTTTCACGCTTACCTGGTGGCGCTTGGCAATTTGCCACAGGGTATCACCTGATTTCACCACATACTGCTTGCGTTGTGGTGGTACTTCGCCGCGATTTGGAATAGAGAGCTCACGACCCACCACAATGGTGTTATGGGTTAACTTGTTCGCGGCTTTCAGTTCTGCCACGGTAATCCCGTGTTGGCGAGCGATGCCAATCAGCGTATCCCCCCGTTGCACCACATATACTTTGTTGCCTGGCATACGCTTTTCTTCAGGTAACATGGCCAATTGCTGGTTAAAAGTGCTTGCCTTGGCTACCGGTAATAAAAGACGGTGCGGGCCATTGGGTGCTGTGGCGTTTCGGTTAAAGGCGGGGTTTAATAGCTGCACTTCTTCTAACGGTATTTGCGCAAGCCTGGCCGCTGTTTCTAAGTGCAATTGGCCAGGCAGTTCCACGGTTTCAAAATAAGCTTCATTGGGCAGTTCGGGTAGTTCAATACCATAATGCTCAGGGTCGCGGATAAGCTCTGCCACTGCTAGTAGTTTGGGCACATAATCCATGGTCTCGCGGGGGAGCGTTAGGTTCCAAAAATCGGTGGGCTTATTCTGTTGCTTGTTGCGAGTAATGGAGCGCGATACATTGCCACCGCCCGCATTATAGGAGGCAAGGGCAAGTAGCCAGTCGCCATCAAAACGTTTAGCAAGCTGCTCTAAATAGGTCAGTGCCGCATCAGTGGAGGCGAGAATGTCGCGGCGATCATCCTTCCACCAGTCCTGTTCTAAACCAAAAGCACGCCCTGTGCTGCTGATAAATTGCCATGGGCCGGCCGCATGGCCGCGTGAGTAGGCAAAAGGATCAAAAGCGCTTTCTACAATAGGGAGTAAGGCAAGCTCAAGAGGCATATCCCTGGCTTCGGCTTCTTCGACAATGTGGTAAAGGTAGCGGCTGCCGCGCTCTAAGATTTTATATACATAAGTAGGGTAATTGGCATAGTTATCACGTTGCTGGGTAATGCGCGGGTGCTGCATTGGTGCTGTGAGCTGATAGCCATTACGGATGCGCTGCCATAAATCTTCTGGATCATGGGTGCCTTTTGCTGGCAGCACGGGCGCTGGATCCACCCGATGGGAGGCAGGGTCTGGTTCATCTGCCGTGGCTGCAGGCATAGGGCCGAAGTCATCAACGTTGCTAGAAGAGGGCGCGAGGCTGCAAGCGCTCAAAAATAAGGCGATTAAGCTAGCAACGAGAACAAGTAACTGTGAATTAGTGGGCATGAAAATAGCTCAGTGTTATCAGTAAAAAGTATGGTAGTGGCGAACTATACCCGAGAGCTCTCCAGGCTGCATTGTTCTGGTTTATGCATTGTCTTTCCACTGACGTAAGCCGGCGAAAACATCAACTGCATTGGTGACGGGTTTGCCTAAATAGTTACTGACACTATGTTGCACTGCGGGTTCATTTACTTTTAAGAAGAGGTTGTATTTTAACTCGTCCGCCAAGGTGGTTGGCACCGAGGGGCGGCCCTGTTTGCGACGCTCTTCCGTGCGTGCTTGGTATTCTATGAGCTTTTGGTCTTGGGGCAGCACAGCTAATGAAAATTCGATATTGCTCAAAGTGTATTCATGGGCGCAGCACACTAAGGTGTTTTGGGGTAGCTGCATCAGCTTCGATAAAGACGCCCACATTTGTTGCGGAGTACCCTCAAACAAACGGCCGCAGCCGCTCGCAAACAGCGTATCTCCACAAAAGAGATAAGGAGGCTCTTGCTCTGTGGCGGGTAAATAAAAAGCAATATGCCCGAGGGTGTGGCCCGGTACAGCAAGTACCTGAATCTCCCTATTAAAAGGCGCTATGGTTAGGCGCTCGCCGCCCACAAGAGGGTGAGTCATAAAAGGGATGTCATTCAGCTTGGGGCCATAAATAGGGATGTCGCCATAGGTTTGCACTAAGGTATTTAGGCCGCCAATATGATCTAGATGGTGGTGGGTAATAAGGATGGCCGCTACATTGAGCTTGTGCTGATCGAGATACTCGATCACAGGGGCGGCATCGCCGGGATCAACCACCAAGGCATTTTTACCGTCTGCGAGTACCCATATATAGTTATCCTGAAAGGCTGGCACAGGGTAAAGTTGCATAGTATTCCTCTTGATATTGGAGTTAAACATGTTGCCTTTGGGCTCACAGCCATTCCGACAGCATGATGACGCTGTTCATTACGCTTTTAGTGCATGGCTAGAAGATAAGGGTAAGCCTATCTTAGCCGCTGAGCAAAGGCTATTAGCCGATTACCTACCAAGCTTGGTGGGTGAGACAGCACTAGAAGTGTGCGTGGGCAAACCGTTGGGCATGTTAAAAGCAGCAAAACATACCCATTGTTGGCAGCTTAGCCGACAAGCGTGCGCTACTATTCGTGCCAACCCAAGCCATTGGCCCATAGCTCGTCGCGCGGTGGATTTGGTGTTGTTGCACCATAGCTTAGACTTTGCGGATAATCCGCACCAAGTCATTAATGGTGCAGCACGCAGTCTAAGCGCGAGTGGCATCTTGATTGTGATAGGATTCCAGCCCTTGAGCCTATGGGGGCTGTGGCGGCTATTTACAAAGCGCCGTACTGTGCCTTGGTGCGCTCGGCATGTATCAGCCAATAAAGTCAGCGAATGGTTGAGCGTATTAGGCTGCGAAGTGGAGCAAGTGCAAAGCGCTTGCTTTGGCTGGCCGCAGCGAGTTGAGCAGGGGGTTTGGCAGCGGTTGGGTGCCCGTTTTTGGCCCCGTTATGGTGCGGTTTATATGCTAGTGGCGCGCCGCCGCACTGCGATGATACGCCCCTTGCCGCAGCGCTCAGGCGCTATGGCGATGCCCCCAGTGGTGGGAGTAAGCATGAATACGCAGGCGTCAAATTCCAGTGAATGTTATCAGGAAAAAGTAAATGAGTAGTAAGGTGTTGATGTACACCGATGGGGCTTGCCGTGGCAATCCCGGCCCCGGTGGCTGGGGTGTTTGGATGCAGTATCGTGAACATATCAAGGAGCTGTGTGGTGGCGAAGCAGATACCACCAACAATCGCATGGAGCTAATGGCGGCTATTCAAGGATTAGAAGCATTAACACGGCCTTGCCAAGTGGACTTATATACGGATTCGCAGTACGTGCGTAAAGGCATAAGCGAATGGCTAGAGAACTGGAAAGCAAGAGGATGGCGTACTGCTGCAAAAAAACCCGTAAAAAATGCAGATTTGTGGCAGCGTTTAGATGCCGCCACACAGCAACACACCATTGAGTGGCATTGGGTAAAAGGCCATAGCGGTGATGTACATAATGAAAGAGCCGATGCCCTAGCAAACCAAGGGCTCGAACAACATTTGGCAACCTCATAACGAGAAAACTATGCGTCAGATTGTGTTAGATACAGAGACCACGGGGCTTCACGTGGAAGATGGCCACCGAATTCTTGAAATAGGTGCCGTTGAATTGGTGGGCCGGCGCTTTACTGGCAATAACTATCACCAATATATTCAGCCTCAGCGTGAAATTGATGCCGAGGCATTGCAAGTGCACGGTATTACGCCAGAGTTTCTGGCGGATAAGCCGATTTTTAGCCAAATTGCGCCTGAATTTTTTGAGTATATTAAAGGCGCTGAGCTCGTCATTCATAATGCACCGTTTGATGTGGGCTTTATGGATGCAGAGTTTGCTTTGCTCGGCGAAGACTACCCTAAAATATCGGAAGTTTGCGGTATTTTAGATACGCTGGAATTAGCTAAAAAAATGCACCCAGGCGGGCGAAATAGCCTTGATGCGCTCTGTCGTCGTTATGGTATTGATAACTCTCATCGTGAGTTGCACGGCGCCTTGCTAGATGCGGAAATCCTTGCGGATGTGTATTTGGCAATGACCAGTGGACAAACAAATTTGTTGCTTGGCGGTGGCGCAGACGAGGGAGGCGAGGGCGGTTATTCAAGTATCCGGCGAGTCAGTGCTGATAGAGCACCGTTGACGATCATTCATGCCACCGAGGAAGAGCTAGCCGCGCACGAAGAGCGTTTAGATTTTATCGCCAAAAAATCAGGAAACAATGTTGCTTGGCGGCGCTAAGCTATTGTTTGTGTGCACAAGGTAGCAAAATCAAGGTGAAAGAGTTGTTTGTTTTCACTGGTTAACGCAAGGTATTGCGCATATCTTTGTGTTTAGCTAGGGCGTTGGTTCCTAATAATAATTGAATGAACTGGATTGATCTTTAAGGGGGCTTCATGGCTGCCATTAGTAATACTACTTCCTTAACGCTGTTGATCGAGGAAATTAACGCCACACTGCAACAGAGTGAAGCACTTCTAGAAGCCTATATTATTGAGCCGAGAGATAAGCAGCTTGAGCAGTTGGCTGTTTTGCTGCAGCAAGTGCGTGGTGTGTGCCACATGATAGAGCTTCCAGCGGCCACTTTTATTGCATCTGAAATGGTGATGGTGAGCGAACATCTCGGTCGCATTAACAAACCCGAACGTGCAGCAAATGCCCTTAGCCGCGCCATAGTGCTGCTGCGTCGTTATTTGGAATACGTGCAGCAAACAGACAAATCGATACCTGAATTATTAGTGGACGGTATTAATGAATTGCGTCTTGCGCGCCGAGAACAACGCATTGGCGAAAGCCATTTTGCTTCTATTTCCTTGCAGTCTGACGTGATCACGCAATCTGATGCGGTAACGCTTAACGACGCCTCCATCACTGAGTTAAAGCGTTTGCGCCATATGTATCAAGTGGGTTTATTGGCGGTGCTCACTGGTGAGAGTAGTGTGGGAATTAAAGTCATGGGTCGAGCTGTGTCTCAGCTAGTCAAAATGATAGGTCCAACACCGCAAGGGCAGTTGTGGTGGTTGGCCAGCGGAGTTCTACAAGGGTTTGTGCGCGAACAATTACAGCTAACCCCTACGCGTAAATATTTGCTAGCAGGATATGATCGCTCATTGCGAGAACTCATTAGCCAGGGCGATGTGTTGCTAGCTCAATCTCCCCACGAAGCCTTGGTAAAAGAGAGTTTGTATTTATTGTCTTTGTGCCGTGTTAAATCCGGCATTATCGCGGATATTCAGGCTGCGTATTCCATTAACCCAGTATTGAGCGATGCACAGCTGCAAGCTGAAGCGAGCTTAATGAGCGGAGGCAGCACCAGTGTGGTGCGGGCGGTGGCAAAAGCACTTAAAGAAGAACTGCAAACCTTGCAAAGCGCCTTGGATATGGCTGCTCAAGGTGCTATGGAAGCAGACTTTAGTGATTTAGCTGCCACCATGGGGCGTATGGCCGGCACGTTAATCATGGTGGATAGGCCAAAGGCGGCAGAGCAATTGCAGGCACGGGCAGCGATGATTGAACATTGGGATGCTCAGGATTTAGAGAGCAATGAAGAGCAGCTGCAAGCCCTTGTGGATGATTTGTTGCTCGTGGAAAACACCATCGCCGAGCTTAATTCCCAGCAGGGCCCAGTAGGTGCCGCAGCACAGGAATATAATGAAAAGGTCTCTCGTTATCAGCTAGACGGCGCTCGCATGACGGTAATAGGAGAGTGCCGCTCTGGTTTAACTTTGATTAAACGGTCGCTAACGACTTATTTAGAAAACGATCACGATCGAATGCATATCACTAATCTGCCCCATGTACTCAATAGTATTGTTGGTGGTTTAGGGTTTTTGCACTTTCCACGGGCGCAGCAGATTATCCAGAAAAGCCTCCTTTTTGTGCAGGATCGTTTGCTGCCAGCGGATGCACAGCCTGTGGATGCAGCCGATCTAGATCTGCTCGCGGATGCCGTTTCAAGTGTGGATTATTACCTAGAGAGTATGGAAGAACACAAGCCCATTGGTGAAGTGGTCCTTGAAATCGCAGAGCGCAGCCTAAGCGCATTGGGCTATCAAATGGAGCAAGCCTCTTAAATGCAAAACGACATGCCAGGGGTAGAAATTCTTTCTCAGCCGCCTAAACGGCTAGAAGGCGAAGTGTTGTGGTTTGTGATGTGTGAAGGCGAGCTAATGGTGCGTTTTTTGCAGGAACGCCCGTGGCTACCTAGCCACCATTCGGCCGAGGCATACGGCTTAGCATCTTTTGAATCAATTTACATGGGGCGATTAGAGGGGCGTCATTGTTTTGCCGTGCCTGTGGAAAAAGATTTCGTTCCACCGAGTGGGTATGAGTTTGTTTCCCTTAGATCACTATTCGGTCAGCTTGATTTGCAAATGGCAGCCATGGCAGGGCGAGCAAGCCAACTCATTAGCTGGCGATTAAATCATCAGTTTTGCTCTCGCTGCGGTGCTCAAGCTAGCCCTCATGTATCTGATTCAGCCATGGTGTGCGAAGCGTGCGGTTATACACAGTATCCGCGAATATCCCCTTGTATTATTACCTTGGTGATTCGTGGTGAAGAGGCACTGTTAGCTAGAAACGTTAAATTCCCAGAGGGTTTTTTTAGTTGTTTGGCGGGTTTCATAGAAGCGGGAGAAAGCGCTGAGCAAGCAGTGCACCGTGAGGTGTATGAGGAGGTCAGCGTCCGTTTAGGTGAACTAACTTACTACGGTAGTCAGTCTTGGCCTTTCCCCCACGCCTTAATGTTTGGGTTTCATTCTGAGTATGCGGGCGGAAAGATTCGAGAGGACCAAGAAGAGATTGCGGAGGCAAAGTGGTTTCATTATAAAAACCTCCCCCAGGTGCCTCGCCCAGGCAGCATAGCTCGTGAATTAATCGAGGCTTGGGTAAAGGATTGCAAAGCAGGTCGCTACAAAAATAAAAAAGGTGATAACGATGGGATTTAATACCGTGCTCGCTGTGTTGGCACTAGGAAGCATAGTGATTTCCGCTATTGCCGTTATGGTTTTACTGCGGGGCCCTTGGTTTTGGGCTTGGCTCAAGGGCTGTTTGGGTGTTGGTGGTTTGGCGTTGGCCGTATACTTTGCATTTTTATCCATTAGCTTAGTTAACTACCAGCCACTGGAGGATGACCAGGTGGTGGCCACCGTCAGCTTCCAAATGCAAACACAGAATGCTTTTGTGGCCACGGTAACAGCGCACAATAAACAATCCTTGTCCTATAATTTAGAAGGTGATTTGTGGCAACTAAGCGTGCGCAGTTTGAAGTGGGGCGGCCCCTTAGCAGCGCTATCCCCTAAACAAGGTTACCAATTATCAGTTTTGCAAAGCCGTTATTTATCTTTAGAACAAGCCCGTTCAAATAATATTAGCCAACACGATTTAACGCCCGTATCGCTTATGCGCGACGCTTGGCGCAAAGGCAGCGCCGTGGCCGAATACACAACACAAGAAAAACAACATAAGTCGCCGTTTTTACCTATGGCAGATGGTGCGCTTTTTCAAGTGGTGTGGCAAGATGGCCGACTTGTGGGAAAACCCCTGAATGGCGTTGCTGAGGAAGCAATGCTGAATTGAACATTAGCACTTTAGGTGGTGCGTTTAGGAGTTGCGAGTGGTCGCTTTTCTGATTGAATACGGTTTGTTTCTTGCTAAGACAATCACATTTGTTGCAGCAGTTTTGTTAGTTATCAGCGGTATTGTTGGCGCGATTTCGAGTTTAAGAGAGCGAGCTAAAGCAGGCGAGGATGAGGGCGGCATTCGGGTGAGCCACCTTAATGAGTCCTTGGAGTCGATTAAAAACAATTTGCTCGATAGTTTGCTTTCTGACGAAGCGCGTAAGGCGCAAGCCAAAGAACGTAAGCGCGAAGAAAAAGCAAAGCGCAAAGCCGCTAAAAAAAGCAAGGGTTTGGAACCAACAACAGCGCAAAAGCCAAAATTATTTGTGCTCGATTTTGACGGCGACATTCGTGCGAGTGCAGCCGAAAACTTACGCCGCGAAATTAGCGCTATTTTGCAAGTGGCTAAACAAGGGGACGAAGTGGTAGTGCGCTTAGAAAGCCCAGGTGGCTTGGTGCACTCTTACGGCCTTGCTGCATCACAGCTCAAACGAATTACTGGCGCTGGCCTCAAGCTCACAGTGGCTGTGGATAAAGTGGCAGCGAGTGGCGGCTATATGATGGCCTGCATCGCCGATAAAATCGTGGCAGCGCCTTTCGCCGTGCTTGGTTCCATTGGTGTGGTGGCGCAAATTCCTAACTTTCATCGTTTGCTCAAAAAACATGATGTGGATGTGGAAGTCTTGACAGCCGGTGAATATAAACGCACTTTAACAGTACTTGGCGAAAACACCGCAGAAGGGAGAGCCAAGTTTATTCAAGAGCTAGAAGATACCCACGGCCTATTTAAAGATTTTGTTCGCGACAATCGTCGCAGCCTTGATTTGGAAAAAGTTGCCACAGGCGAGCACTGGTTTGGTACTCAAGCCAAAGAGCTGGGTTTAGTGGATGATATTCAAACCAGCGATGAATTATTGCTTGATGCGTGCGCTACTTCGGATGTTTATCTGGTTCAGTGGCAGCAAAAGCAAACCTTCGCAGATAGATTGGGTTTTGCTGCAGAAGCCGCTGTACAAAAGACCATCGACAAGTGGGTTCAAGCTGCCACCAAACCTTGGTGGAACTAATTCATAACGAGCCCTAAACATTAAAGCTTAGGGCTCGGCATCAATCTTCGTGGCTCCTCTCACTTCTTAAAATCAGGGAGACCCATGCGCTTAGTTGTACTTTCCTTAGTTGCCTTATTTATGAGTTTGGCGTTGTTCATTAGTGGCAACGTTATGCTCGGTACCTTGATTTCGTTGCGCTTAGATTTGGAAGGCATAAACGATACCGTGATGGGTATTGTGCTGGCTTTTTATTCTGTGGGCTTCGTGCTGGGCGCCACTTTTTGTGTGCGTATTATTCGTGAGGTGGGGCACATTCGCGCCTTTGCCGTGTTTGCCGCTATCGCTTGCGCGGCCAGCTTGTTCCACCCCATGTGGTTCAATGTTTATGCGTGGGCCATTATGCGTTTGTTGGTGGGCTTCAGTATTGCTGGCCTGCTCACTGTTACCGAAAGCTGGATTAATGACCGTGCCACTAACGAAACTCGCGGTACTATTTTGGGCTTTTACACCATTAATGTGTATGTGGCTTCCACCGCAGGGCAGATGTTAGTAGGCATGGGTAACCCCATGAACTACAAAGTGTATTCCATTGTAGCCATGCTGCTAGTGCTAGCATTAGTGCCTTTGGCATTAACACGTAGCATGATACCCACGGCGCCTTCGCCCACCGAATTTTTAAGCACTCGACGCCTGATTAAGCAAGCACCTGCCGGCCTGACAGGGGTGTTAGTAGCAGGGATTGGGCTGGGTGGCTTTGTATCCCTTGGGCCTGTATTTGCGCTGCGTAATGGTCTCGATGTGGGCATGTTATCTAAATACATGGGCTTTAGCGTAGCTTGTGCTGTGCTATTACAGTGGCCTGCGGGTTGGCTTTCAGACCATTTAGGGCGATTACCCGTTTTAGTGGCTTTGCTATTGATGGGAGCTTTATCGGCCGCAGCCACCGCTATGTTTTCACAAACTTCAATGCCATTAATGTTTGCCTTTAGTGGTCTCTTTTATGCTATTTCCGCCAGTATTTATCCTGTGGGTTTATCCCTAGCTAATGACCAATTTTCCAATGATATGTTGGTCATGGCTTCAGCCGCGTTGCTGCGCGTTTATGGTGTGGGCACCATTTTAGGCCCCCTTGTTGGTGGTTTTTTAATGGGGGTGTTTGCGCCTTCAGCCCTGTTTGTGTTTATTGCGTTGGTGATGGTGGCTGCTGGGGTGGCTGTGCATATTATTTTCCGTCGTTGGGACGAAGTGTCCGTGGCAGAGCAGGGCGACTACGCTGTGGTATCGCCGGTTTCCTCCCCCGTTATTGTGGAGCTTGACCCCCGTAATGAGGAATACGAGGAACACCAACCGGGCGAGCCCGCGGAATGGGATTTAGCCGATAAAATGGAAATGCTAGTGATTGATGCAGAGTCCCTTAGCGAGGACAGCGATGAGAAAGCGGAAGAAGATCCGTTTGAGGATTATACCGAAGATGGAATTCCTTTAGCTTCTCTCGAAGGTTATGACTACGAAGGGCCAGAGGAAACCTTGTCGCATGATGAGGTGCAAGAGGAGGCTGGTACAGAAGAATCACTGCCAGATGGCACCAAGCGTGTGTATTACGATAACGAAGAAGACAGTTAATAAAAGGGAGCAATTGCTCCCTTTTGCCGTAGATTACTTGGCGTATGCACTTTTTAAGTAAGCCACAATATCGGCGGACTCATACAAATCCATGCCCGTATTCGGATCGATAAGATAAGGCACAGCCACGCGACCTGTGCGCTCTAATAGCTCACGGCGGTTGCGTTGAGCAGGTGAATAACTCGGCGCTAAACGCTTGCGCATGGGTGGCAGTAACCAGTCGCTGCCTTGGGTGCGTCCCATTTGTTTGAGCTCATAGTTTAGTTCAAGCTCAGTTAATAATTCGCGTACAGGGCGTGCAAAGGGACTGGATTCAAAACTATATAAAATGAGTGGTTTTTCGTTTTGCTTCGCTGCTCGAGCACGCAAACCCTTGCCAGCACGCACACTTGAAGCCACTAAAGACCCAGGTGTTTTGATGGCTTTGATTTGCCACGTTGCGGGCGCTTTTTGCTCGCTATAGTGCTGATAAAGATACTGAATAATATCAGCAGACTCATAGAGGCCTGTGTCTGTGTTTGGGTCATACAAATAAGGAAACTGCTGCTTTCCCCCCATGGTCGCCACTAATGGGCGAAAGCGTTTACCATTTTTAGGGCAAGGATACACAATAACATCTAGGTCTAATTCTGTGAGCGCCTCCCGCACTAAACGGCAGAAAGGGCAGCCCTCCATTTCATACAGTTCTAAAGGTTGCTCAGGCTGTTGAGCGCGGTTACTACCAACGGTGCCACGGCCAAGAGCACCTAGAGTGGCAAGCATTGAAGAAGAAAAATCAACGGGATTCATTAGAGCTCCAATAAAGTATAGCGAAAGCCACACACTAACATGCTGTTATGGCTTGGCAATGGCCGTAATGTCGTTTGAATCTAAAAGGGCTTAGCAGATTTTATGAAGCGGTGGACAATCTAGTCATTGCAGCGCTGGGTGTTTTGTTGCAATGTACCAAGCGTTTGCTTGGCTGTGCCACCAATGTTGCACGCTAATAACAATGAAAAGTACAGGAAAAGAGGACCTGTTTTATGACTGAAGCCTATATTTATGATGCTATTCGCACCCCACGCGGGCGCGGACGCAAAGAAGGTAGTTTGCACACCGTTAAACCTGTGGATTTAGTGGTGGGGCTAATTGATGAAGTGCGCGAGCGCTTTCCCGACATGGACACTCACCGCATTGATGACGTCTTGCTCGGCGTGGTAACCCCCATTGGTGACCAAGGCGCGTGTATTGCTAAAACCGCAGCACTAGCAGCCGGGTTGCCTCACACAGTGGCGGGCTACCAACTTAACCGTTTCTGTGCTTCGGGTTTAGAGGCCGTGAACACAGGCGCGCAAAAAGTAGCTTCAGGCTGGGACAGTTTAATTTTAGCCGGTGGTGTGGAATCCATGAGCCGTGTGGGCATGGGCCACGATGGCGGTGCCTGGGCCATGGACCCTATGACCAACTACCAAACCGATTTTGTGCCCCAAGGTATTGGTGCCGATTTAATTGCTACCCTTGAAGGCTTTACCCGTGAAGATGTGGATGCCTTTGCGGTGCAATCCCAAGAGCGTGCCGCTAATGCGTGGGCAAACGGTTACTTCGATAAATCCGTGGTGCCAGTCAAAGACCAAAATGGCATTGTGATTTTGGATAAAGACGAGCACATGCGCCCCGGCACTACAGTGGATTCTTTAAGTGGCCTTAACCCTTCCTTTGCCATGATGGGCGAAATGGGCGGCTTTGATGCGGTAGCACTACAAAAATACCACTGGGTAGAGAAGATTAACCACGTTCACCACGCGGGTAACTCCTCAGGCATCGTAGATGGCGCAGCCCTTGTGGTGCTGGGTAACGAGCAAGTGGGTAAAGATTTCAATATGACCCCACGTGGTCGCATTGTATGCACCGCCATCAGTGGTGCCGACCCCACCATTATGCTCACCGGCCCTGGCCCCGCAGCGAGAAAAGCCTTGGCCACTGCTGGCCTAAAAGCCGAAGACATTGATCTGTATGAAATCAACGAAGCCTTTGCGTCTGTGGCGCTGCGCTTTATGCGCGAGCTTGATTTGCCCGCAGAAAAAGTGAACGTGAACGGTGGTGCTATTGCCATGGGGCACCCGCTCGGTGCTACGGGTGCCATGATCTTGGGTACCGCGTTAGACGAACTTGAGCGCCGTAATCAACGTTACGCCCTGTGCACCTTGTGTGTTGGCGGTGGTATGGGTATTGCCACCATTATCGAGCGCCTGTAACCGCCTGTTGGAGAAAAACTAATGACAGAACAAACTGCTATTCGTTGGGAAAAAGACGAAGACAACATTGTAACGCTAATTTTAGATGACCCCACCCAATCGGCTAACACCATGAACGAGCTGTATGTTCGTTCCATGCACGATACGGTGGCTCGTCTTGAAGCCGAAAAAGATGACATCACGGGTGTGGTAATTACCTCTGCCAAAAGCACTTTTTTTGCG